>JAJEBS010000004.1 GCA_022822425.1 Gemmatimonadota bacterium
GTCGAGACGATGAGGGCCCTGCTGGAGGCTGGGGCCGATGTCAACGCCCGGCTAACCATGGACTACTGGTTCCTGGCGTACAACTTCGGCGGGATCGGCGTCAACACCTGGGGCGCCACGCCCTTCTGGCGGGCGGCGCACGGGCTCGACATTCCCGCGATGAAGCTGCTGGTGGAATACGGTGCCGATCCCCACATGCCGACCAAGGCGCCGGCGGGGAATCTCTACGTCGGTCTTGAAATCGAAGCACCCGAGGAAGACCAGTCCGGTGTTCCGCCCATTCCTCCGGGCGGCCCCGGCACCTATCCGATTCATGCGGCATCCGGGAACTCCGGCGAGGGTGCGGGGCGCGCCGGCAACTTCCACCGGCACGTTCCGGACGGATGGCTGCCTGCGCTGAAATACCTGGTCGAGGAACTGGGTGCCGACGTCACCCTTCGCGACCACCTCGGCTACGGAACCATCCACGGCGCCGCGGGCCGCGGCATGAACGACGTGATCCTCTATCTCGTCGAGCATGGCGCCGATCCCCTCATCGTCGGGCGGTCGGGACGTACGACCATAGACCTCGCCAACGGTCCCGCGAACGGTCTGACGCCCTTCTACGACACGATCGACCTGCTCGACAGCATGGGCGCGATCAACAACCACCTCTGCGTCTTCTGCTGATTCCCGCGCGCGCCGTCGCGTGCCGGGACAGAGCGGCCCGTTCGTGAAACCATCCGCGAACGGGCCCGCTTTCGTATGAACCCCCGGGTCTTACAATAGGCGCGCGCATGGCTGCTTCGTCCCCCGCCCCGCCCCCCTCGCGCCGCCGGGCGATCGTGGCAGCGAGCGTTGGCAACGCGCTCGAGTGGTTCGACTGGACCGTCTACGCCACCTTCGCGATCTTCTTCAGCAGCCAGTTCTTCCCGCCCGGCAACGAGACGACCGCACTGCTGGCCGCGTACGGCATATTCGCCGTGGGCTTCATCATGCGTCCGCTCGGCGGTTGGATCATCGGCGTGTTCGCGGATCGTCGCGGGCGCAAGGCCGCGCTCGTTCTGAGCATCCTGATGATGTCGGGCGGTTCGCTGGTCATCGGCCTTTCTCCGACGTTCGCCGCGGTGGGGATCGCCGCCCCCGTCATCCTGACGCTGGCGCGCCTGGTGCAGGGACTGTCGCTGGGCGGCCTCTACGCCTCGGCCACCACGCTGCTCGCCGAAATCGCGCCGGCCAGCCGCCGCGGCTTCTACTCGAGCTTTGTGTTCTTCAGCCTGGCCGCCGGCATCCTGGTGGCGTCGGCACTCGGCTGGGGGCTCACCACGACCCTAGCCGAAGAAGCGATGCTTTCGTGGGGATGGCGGGTTCCCTTCATACTCGGCGGGGTCGGCGGGGTGATCAGCCTCTGGATCCGCACCGCGGTCCCCGAGCCCGAGGCGTCGCCGGCCGCGTCCGGCAAGGAAGTTGTGAAGCGGCCGCTGCACGTCCTCCTGCGCAAGCATCCGGTCGCCCTGCTGCGGATCGTGGGGTTCGCCACCCTGACGACCTTCGCCTTCTACATCTTCGTTCCGTACCTGCCGACCTATGCGATCCGCGCGGTCGGTGCGGATGCCTCGGTGGCGTTCGCGGCCAACACCGTCGGGCTCATCGTGTTCATGCTGCTGCAGCCGCTGTTCGGGGCACTCTCCGATCGCATCGGGCGTAAGCCCCAGCTGATTTTCTTCGCCCTCGGCTACCTCGTCCTCTTCTATCCGCTGATGTCGGCGATCCGTCCGACCTTCGTCTCGATTCTTCTGCTGGAGCTGTTCGGCCTGGTGCTCTACGCGATGTACTCCTCCATCGCCCCCGCGATCATGTCGGAACAGTTCCCGGCCAACGTGCGCGCGGTCGGCATCGGCATCCCCTACAACCTGACGGTGGCGCTGCTTGGCGGCCTTACGCCGTACCTGCTGACCTGGCTGCAGAGCATCGGGAGAGAGCAGTCGTTCTTCCTCGTGGTGCTGGCGGGCGCCGTGGTCTCGCTCGTGACGTTCGTGCAGATGCCCGAGAAGGTCGGCCAGCCCCTGGACTGACGATTCGGTCGCGTATGGTGACAGAGCCGGACATCCCCCTGCATTTTCGCAGCGCCCGGGAACTTGCCGACGCCATTCGGGCGGGCGAGACCGGCTCGCATGCCCTCACGCGGCTGTTCCTGGACCGGATCGAGCGCGGCTCGGCGCTGAGGGCCTTCACGCATGTGGCCGGGGAGCGAGCCGAGGCTCTGGCGGAAGCAGCCGACTGCCTTCTTGCCGCGGGAATCGTTCTGGGACCGCTCCACGGGGTGCCGGTGGCGGTCAAGGACAGTCTGGCGTGGAAAGGGACGCCGCTCTCCGGAGGGTCACTGGCCCGTGCCGATTGTATCAGCGACCGCACCAGCGCGGTGGTTCGGCGGCTGATTGCGAGCGGCATGGTGGTCCTGGGGAAGACCTCCATGACCGAATTCGCCTTCGGTCTCTCCGGTCAGAACCCCACCTGCGGGACCGCCCGCAATCCGTGGGACGCGCTCAACGACCGGGCCCCCGGCGGCTCGTCGAGCGGTTCCGGCGTGGCCGTCGCCGCGGGGCTGGCGCCGATCGCCATCGGGGGAGACACGGGGGGCTCGGTGCGCGCGCCGGCGCTCATGAACCACCTGGTGGGATACAAGCCCTCTTCCGGCCTCATCAGCAGGGCCGGCTGTCTGCCTCTCAGCTCAACGCTGGATGTGCTGGGCCCCATTGCGCGCACGGTGGAGGATGCGGACATCATGACTGCCGTGCTCACGGGTCCGGACTTCGACGATCCCGTCACGCTGACGCCGCGGCCGACATCGGCGACGCCGGAGACGCGCATGCTGGCAGTTCTGGCTGAAGAGGCGCGGCCCTTGCCGATCAACGCGGAGGCGGCGGACCACTGGCGGCTGGCGCTGGAGCGTATCGACGGTGCCGGCTGGGCTCTGGAGACCTGGTCTCCCCCCGGCATCTTCGACTTCGAACGCCTGGGACGGGACAACTCCACGATCCTCGCCTTCGAAGCGTACCAGCACTACGGAGCGCTGGCGAGGGACCGAACCACGCCGCTCTGGAGCATCATTCGCAAGCGGATCCGGGCCGGCGCCGACATTGGCAGAACGGACTACGAGGCGGCGCTCGAACGCAGGCGGGCGGTGAGAACGCGCTTCGCCCGGGAGATCGCTCCCGTGGCCGGTCTGCTGATGCCCGGCTCGGATCAGAGCGCCCGGATGCTCGATCCGGAGGATGAGCGCCACGCGGGACTGGGAGCCTTCCTGCGCCCCGCCAACTTCCTCGGGGCGGCGACGATCGCTCTCCCCACCAGCCGGGACGCGGAAGGCATGCCCCTCGGACTTCAAGTGCTCGCGCCCCACGGCAGGGACGCGTCGTTGCTGGCGGTCGCCGCCGGGCTGGAGCGCGCGCTCGGCTCAGGGCGTCCGGTGCCGGATCTCGGTCCCTGGGGGTTGGGGTAGCTTCGCCCGCCCTGTAGCCGCTGACCGGGCCCGGACTACCGGGAAGTCCGCTTGCAGGCAGGCGGGGCGCCGCGTACCTCTAGCAGGCGGTCTCGGACGTTCATGAAAGGAGGTTCACAAGATGTTCTCCACGATACCCTCCCAGCCGCCCATCACGCATTCGCTCTTCCGCTGCAAGGGACTGGCGTTTCTCACCGTGGTGCTCGCCGTGGCTCCGGCCCAGGCCCAGACACCCGCAGAGTCGAGCGGGATCGGATGGGCCACCATCGAAGACCTCAACGCCGCATTCGATTCCGGAGAACTGACTGCGGAGCGGCTGATCGAGATGAGCCTGGCGCGTATCGAAGCTTACGACCAGGCCGGCCCCGAACTTCACGCCGTTCTCTGGCTCAACGAGAACGCCCTGGAGCGGGCCCGCGAACTCGACGAAGAGCGACGGCGGACCGGACCGCGGTCGCTGCTTCACGGCATCCCCGTGGTGCTCAAGGACAACGTCGACACAGGAGACATGCCCACCACCGGCGGATCCGCGCTGCTGGCGGGCTCGATCCCTCCCGACGACGCCTTCATCGTAAGCAAGCTGCGCGATGCAGGAGCGATCATTCTCGCGAAGGTGAACCTCAGCGAACTCGCCTCAGGAGGCATCCTCAGCTCGGTGGGGAATTTCTTCCCGAAGAACCCCCACGATCTCACGCGGACGCCTTCGGGATCATCGGGAGGGACAGGTGCCGCCGTAGCAGCAGCTTTCGCCCAGATCGGCATCGGAACGGACACTGGCGGCTCCATCCGCGGCCCTTCGACGGCCAACGGAATCGTCGGACTTCGGCCCACACACGGCCTGTTGAGCCATGACGGGATCATTCCTCTCTCCATTACGCTCGACATGGCTGGTCCGATGGGACGCCACGTGTATGATGTCGCGGCCATGCTCGGAGCAATGACGGGCGTCGACTCCGCCGATCCAACCACGGAGAAGAGCGAGGGCCGGTTCGAGACCGACTACACGCAGTTCCTGGACGCGGGGGCGCTCCAAGGCACCCGGATCGGCATCGCACGCGACCTCATGGGAGAGAACGAAGCGGTCACCTGGGTCATCGAGTCGGCGCTTGGCTCCATGCGGGCAGAAGGGGCGACGGTCGTGGACGTTCGTTTCCCCCCTTGGCTTCTGGAAGTCAAGGGGGTCTGGTACACGACCGTTCGCTGGCCGGACTTCCGTGCCCAGATCGAGGACTATCTGGCAACCATCGGTCCCGAGTACCCGAAGACACTGCAGGAGATGATCGAGAGATCCGAGGAGATCGTCGCCCTGACGCCCGGTGGATCCCGCCCCAATCCCGCCCGGTGGACCCTCTTCAGGCAGGAAGAAGCCAGCGGCGAGCTCACCGACTACGAGTACCTGGCCATGCGCGACTACGGCTTCCCCATGGTGCAGGCCATCGTGCACGGGATGCTCGATGCCCACGATCTGGATGCCATCGTCTACCCCACGTCGGGCACACCACCGACACTGCTCTCGAACAACGACCAGTTCGGCGGCCTCTCGGGGACCAATATCGCGAGTCTCGCCGGCGTGCCCGATCTTGTGTTGCCGGCCGGGTTCACTCCGCGGGGTCTGCCCGTGGGGATTTCCTTCCTCGGCCGCGCATTCAGCGAACCCAGGCTGTTCGCCCTCGGCTACGCCTTCGAACAGGCTACGCGCGCACGCCGGGATCCGGTCCACACGCCGCCCCTGCCGGGGGAGGATCTGCGGCGACCGGCAGGCTCCGGCGGAAGCTGACGGAGAGTCCGGCCCGGGGAGGCCGGGAGACGGTTTGCCTTCTGACAGCCTCACGGAGATCGCTTGTGCCAATTCGCCAATTCCGCTAGAATGGTGGATTTAAGTTTGTAGGTGGCCGCGCTCTCATGAGGTCCACTCCTGTCGGCACCCCGTCGACGCCCTCGGGGCCACTTCGCAGTGAGGAGGTGCAGTATGAGTCGTCGCGGGTTCTTCGTTGGTCTCAGTCTGTTCGCGTTTCTCCTCCTCACGGCGACACCCGTTCTGGCGCAAGGCGGCACCATCACCGGAAGCGTCGTCCACGGTGAGACGCTCCGCCCGCTGGCCGGTGCCCAGGTCTCGATCCCCGAAACGGGGATCGGCGCAGTGGCCAACAGCCAGGGGCGCTACCTCTTCCTCAACGTGCCCGTCGGCACGCACCCGCTGCAGGTCCAGATGATCGGGTACGGCACGCAGGAAACCACGGTCACCGTGGCGTCCGGCCAGACGGCCACGGTGGACTTCCAGCTCGACATCGAGGCCCTCGGTCTGGATGAGATCGTCGTCACCGGTACGGTCGGCACGATTCAACGCCGTGCGGTCGCCAACGTGGTCGGGACCATGAACGCGGCCGAGGAACTCGAGACCAGCGCGCCGGCGAACATCCAGCAGATGCTTACCGGTCAGATCCCCGGGGTGTCCGTCCAGGTGGGCAGCGGCTCGGTCGGGTCGGGCGGCGGCATCATGATTCGCGGGCGGAGCACGGTTGCCCTCGGCACCCAACCGCTCCTCTACATCGATGGAGTTCGAGCCAACGGGGGCGTCGTCGGCTTTGGCCCCTGGGTGAGCGACGGCACTTCCCGCCTGAATGATCTCAACCCCGAGGAAATCGAGCGGATCGAGATCATCAAGGGCCCGGCGGCCGCCACGCTCTACGGCACCGAAGCCTCGGCCGGCGTGATTCAGGTCATCACCAAGAAGGGCGTTCCGGGCCGCGCCACGGTCGAGGTCGTCTCCCGGCAGGGGGCCAACTGGTTCCACAATCCCGGCGGACGTCTCCCGACCAACTACGGGATCGGGTCGGACGGACGGACCATCATCTCGCAGCACCCCTACCAGGACGAGGCGGCTGCGGGACGGGATGTGTTCCGCACCGGCCTGGTTCAGGGATACGTGGTCAACGTGAGAGGCGGCCGCGACAACCTCACGTACTTCTTCTCGGGGGCCTTCGACGACGAGGAAGGCTACCTGCCCAACAACGAGAAGACGCGAACCAACGTGCGGGCCAATGTGCAGGCAGCTGTGACGGACGAACTCGACATGGCCGTCGATCTCGGCGTCGTCCGCAGTCTCCGGCACACGGCGCGAGACATCGACTTCGGCCTGATCGCGACCCACCAATTCGGCTCTCCGGTGACCCAGGACACGCCGCTGCGCGGGTTTTCGAACGCTCCCCCCGAAATCACGGCGCTGCGCGACTGGCAGGACCGCCTGAACCGGGGGACGGTGTCGACCACGCTGAGCCACCGCCCGACCGAATGGCTGAGTCAGAGGATCGTGTGGGGACTGGACTTCACCGATTCCAGACTCTCGACATTCGTGCCCCGCATGCCGGACACCCCGGAGGCTGCCTACTTCGGCTTCCACGGTTCCGAGGGGGGAGGCCAGGGTGCGAAGGGTGTTGAAGAGAAGCGGGACGTGAATCATACGTTCGACTACAACCTCACCGCCTCCTTCGAGCCGTTGGCCGACGTCACCGCGGCATCCTCGTTCGGGATCCAGTACTTCGTCCGCGAGTTCCGGGTGACCTCCGCGAGCGCGATCCAGATGCCGACCCCGGCCGTGTCCACGGTCTCATCGGGATCGGTCGCCACGGGTGGAGAGTCGTACGTCGCGAACAAGACCTTCGGCGTGTTCGGCCAGCAGACCCTCGGGTGGCGCGAACAGCTGTTCCTCACGGCCGCGCTCCGCGCGGACGCCAACAGCGCCTTCGGCGAGTCGTTCGACGCCGCGTACTATCCCAAACTGAGTGGAAGCTGGGTCATCAGCGATGCGGACTTCTTCAATGTGCCGGCCGTCGAGACCCTGCGTCTGCGGGCCGCCTGGGGAAGGTCAGGGATGCAGCCGGACGCCTTCGCGGCTGTGCGGACCTACGTGCCGTCGGTGGGCCCGGGAGATGTTCCCACGGTAAGGCCAGGCGAAGTGGGCAATCCGGACCTCAAGCCCGAGGTCGGATCGGAACTGGAGGTCGGCTTCGATGCCAGCCTTCTCCAGGACCGCGTCAACCTGGAGCTGACCCATTACCGGCAGTCGACGCGCGACGCGATTCTGGTCGCCGCATCGGCGCCCTCGGGCGGCTTCTCCACCAGCCGCTTCGTCAACGCGGGCCGGGTGGAGAACAACGGTTGGGAGCTGTCGCTTACCGGCCGACTCGTCCAGACGCGGGCGGTGGGCTTCAGCCTGACCGGAACGGTCTCCCACAACACCAACCTGCTGGCGGACAACGGCGGTCTTCCGCCCTTGCAAATCGACCGTCGGGGCCGTTTCCAGCACATCGAGGGCTGGCCCCTCGGCGCCAACTGGAGTCGGCATGTCGCCTCGGCCCAGTGGGGCGGGCCCGAGGGACGCAACCTGGTCAACATCATGTGCCACGGAGGTCCGCCGGGCGTCTTCAACATGGACGAGTCCGAGATCGGCAATCACCCGCCCGTCCCCTGCGGAAACGCTCCCTATTTCTTCACCGCCCAGGCCGGACCCGGATGGCTGGGCAGCCTCTCCTCGCAGTTGACGCTCGGCGACAACCTGACGCTCAGCGGGCTGTTCACGTGGTACGCGGACCGCACCCGGTTCAGCACGACGCAGTGGAAGCGGGACAACTCGTTCGGGAACTCCCTGCAGGGAGCGCAGGCGCGCATAGGTGAACTCGATCCCATCCTGGCCGCCTCGTTCCTGACGGCCGGCGTGGAGTGGCCGCACCACCAGAGGGAAGACCACATCCGCCTGCGCGACATCTCCCTCACCTACAGTCTGCCGACCAGCGTGGTCGAGGGGTTCGGGATGTCGCGGGCGACACTCACGGTCACCGGCCGGAACCTCTGGACGCCCTACGTGCACGAGAGCTTCACCGACCTCGATCCGGAATCGAAACACACGCGCGATCGGGAGTACGGCTGGCAGCTGAATCCCCCACCCCTTGCACACTCCGTCATCACCACGCTGAGGGTGAGGTTCTGATGAGACGCCTACAGCCGAGTGACCGAGCACAAGACTGTTTCCTGCCGGTGCCGCCGGCAGGCGGAAAGGGGAGTCGCATGCGCAATCGTATCCGTAGTCATCGTCTTCATCGCCTGAGTGTCGGCGGGCTGGCCCTAGCTCTGGCTCTGTCGCTCTCCGGGTGCGACAACCTTCTGGAGGTGGAGCTCCCCGGTGCCACAACCGCCGAAGCACTGGACGATCCGGGGTTCGCCACGTTGTTGACCACCAGCGTCCAGGGCGAGTTCGAGTGTGCCTATTCCAGCTTCATCTGGGGCACCTCCCACCTGGGCGGCGAGATCATTGGAGGGTTTGTCGAGGCGGGAGGCGCGGAGTGGCTGCAGCGCAACGTCACGCCGGCGAGCAGTGACTACGTCGGAAGCGGCTGCGGCGGTACCGGGGTGTACGCACCGATGGCAACCGCTCGCGCGCTGGCCGACGACGTCATCGGCAGGCTTGAGGCCTGGTCCGACCAGGAGGTGCCGGGCCGAAGCGGATTGCTCGCGCAGGCCAACCTGTACGCCGGTTACAACTACGTAATCTTCGGGGACGCAATGTGCAGCGCGGCCTTCGACAACGGCCCGGAGGTACAGCCACCGGCAATGTTCGAACTGGCCAGGGATCGCTTCACCGAAGTCATCTCGCTTGCGGACGATGCCGAGATCAGAAATGCCGCCTACGTCGGGCTCGCCCGGGCCAACCTTTCCCTGGGGGACAACCAGGGGGCGCTCTCCGCAGCCGAGCAGGTCTCGCCCGGCTTCAGCTACGACGTGAGCCGCTCGTCGGCCAACAACTCGCGCCGCAACATCATCTACCTGAACAACAATCAGAACCGCAGGATCTCCATCGACCCCCATTACTGGGACGTGACCTGGATGGGCGCCGCGGATCCGAGGGTGGACGTCACCAATACGGGCGGCAAGACCACCGACGGGGTGACGGACCTGTGGCTCCAGACCAAGTATGGCTCGGATTCGGCGCCCTATCGGCTTGCCAGCCATGTGGAGGCGCAGTTGATCATCGCCGAGGTCGTGGGAGGACAGAGAGCCGTCGACATCATCAACGAGCTTCACACCGCTGCGGGAATTCCACCCTTCGAGGGTGGCTCGGAGGCGGAGATCCGGGCTCAGGTCATCGAGGAGAGGCGGCGCGAGTTCTTCCTCGAGGGCAAGAGGTTCGGCGACCTGCGCCGCTACGGCGGATTCGACGAGTGGACCAAGGGCACGCATCCGTTCACCCCTATCACCTACGGGGGCAACGAGTGCATGCCGCTGCCCAACGTGGAGCGGTTCAACAACCCGAGCCTCTCGGGCTGAAGAGATCGAACAGAAGGCGCCCCGCCGGCTCCCTGAGCCCGGTGCCGGCGGGGCGCACCCCTTGCCTGAAACACTTGCCGAATGCCGCTCGTGAGCAGAATGCGGATCCGTAGATACGCTTGGCTGGCCGCCGTCCAACTCCTGTGTTCAGGATGTTTCGGCTACGTCACCGCGGAACCGGAAACCGTGCCCCCCGGCCACAACGTGCGTGTCTACTTGATGCAGGAAGGGCTGGGCGACCTCGCCGGCTTCGCCCCCGGCCTCAGGATGGACGGCACGTTTCTTCGCGTTGACGGCGATCAGCTCGTCCTGCGCGTCCCCGTCACGGACCAGACGGTGGGAATCATGACCCGATCGCTGGGGCAGGACCTGTCCATCCCCGCCGGCCGCATCGTTCGACTCGAGCGGCGCGAACTGGACCGCAGACGAACCTGGTTGACTGCCGGGGTGGGCGCCGCCGCCGTGGCCGCGATGCTCACAAGCTTCGGGGAAGGAGTCCCGAATCCCGACCTGCCGCCCGTGGAGGAGGATCCCGCCGGACTGACGGCTTTCAGAGCGGCGGTCTCCCTGTTCACGATTCCGGTCCGGTAGCCTCCGTGCTCAGTCGGACGATTCGCAGCTCCACGCCTTGCTGGCGCCTGCTCGGCGGCCTCCCACTGCTCGTGCCGCTGAGCCCGGTACCCGCGGCAGGTGCCCAGGAAGCATCCCCCTGGGACGAGATGGTCGCCTCCGAAGAGGCCATCGTTCAGATCGCTCCCCTGCTCAAGCGCCTCGACCACTCGGTCCTGAACCTTCACCTCCCCGACGAGTCCGCCCGGACCGTGTTCGGAGACCTCGTGCGGGTTGTCGATCTTGACTCGGTCGAATACGGGACGGGAAACGGGCTCGGTGGGGTCGGGAGAACTTCCCATCAGCCTGCGGCGGGTGAAGTTGCCCGACGGGATCTCGCCCTGTGGCGGCCGCTCCTGGATCACGTCGAGTACTTCGACCATGCCAGGTTCGTGGTGATCCGCGGTCAGCTGCGCGCCGACAACCCGGAACGCCTGGAGACCGACCTGGGCTTTCAGGCCCTGGCACACGTCGCGGACGGTCGGCTGTGGCTGCGCGGCGAGTTGAGCGCCACATGGGCAGCCGGGCCTCCGTTGCAGAAGGACGGACCGCCCTCGTGGAGAATCGCGGAGTGGCGAACCGGCGAGCTACGGACCGTGGCTGTCGATCGCCCGCTCTTCGCCGAAGTCCTGGATCACGTCCTGGAGCCCGAAGCGCTCGGGCCGGCGCGCCGCTCCATCCACGAGGAATTCGTCCTCGAGTGGCTGCTCAACCCGGAGGGCTTCCAGAGTCCCACCCCCTATTTCGATCCGCAGTCTGCCGACCGCCACCCCGGGATTGCGGTCACGGACGTGAACGGAGACGGCCTTGACGACATCTATGTCACGGCGCGCTGGGGTCCGAACCAGCTCTTCCAGAACCAGGGCGACGGTACGTTCGCGGAGGTCGGGGGACAGGTTGGCCTCGACGTGTCGCACCTGACCTCGGCGGCGCTGTTCGCCGACTTCGACAACGATGGCGACCAGGACGTGTTTCTCGGCCGGACGCTGCAGCCGAGCATGTATCTCGTCAACGAGGGCGGCCGGTTCGTCGATCGGTCGCTCGACCTGGTCGACGGGCCGCTGCCGGCACTCGTCTCTTCGCTTTCCGCCGTCGACTACGACCATGACGGGCTCCTCGACCTCTACATCTCCACATTTGCCGCCGGCCTGCATCCGATTGAGACGATGGCGTTCCTCGACGAGCTGGACGGATCCCGCCTGTGGGCGCTGAAGCTCTCCGGGGAAGACCATGTCATCAAAAACCGGTTCGGGCCGCCCAACGTCCTGCTGAAGAACGGCGGCGGCGGGCGGTTTGCGCGCGTGCAGGACACCAGCCTGGAGCTCTTCAAGAACACGTACCAGTCCACCTGGGCCGACTACGACAATGACGGCGACATGGACGTCTACACCGTGAACGACTTCGCGCCCAACAACCTCTATCGCAACGACGGCGGGGGGGAGTTCACGGATGTCACGGAGGCGACCGGGACGGCCGACCTCGGCTTCGGCATGGGGGCGTCGTGGGGCGACTATGACACAGACGGCCTGCAGGACCTCTATGTGACAAACATGCACAGCAAGGCCGGCCTGCGCATTGCCGCCCGGCTGAACGACGCAGACGGCAACTTCAGACGGATGGCCCGCGGCAATACGCTGTTCCGAAACAGGATGGGTGGCTTTGAACAGGTTTCCGCCCTCGAGCCACCGGGGCTGCTGGTCGAGGCGGCGGGATGGGGCTGGGGCAGTCAGTTCCTCGACTTGGACAACGACTCGGACCTCGATATCTACGCTTTGAGCGGATTCTACACCGCTCCATCGGCGGTCGAGCTGCCCATAGACATATGAACGGACTTCTGGCGCGCAGTTGTGCGCTCGGACGAGCATCCGGAAGCACTCCTGCTCGAAACCGACCGGTATTCCAGGGCGTCGGAGCGGATCAAGTCGGGCGCGTCGTTCAGCGGACACGAGCGCAATCACGTGTTCCTGAACCAGAACGGCGATGACTACGTCGAGGTCTCCGGCATCTCCGGCCTCGATCATCCGGGAGACAGTAGAGCCTTCGCCGTTCTCGACTACGACATGGACGGGTGGCAGGACATCGCGGTGGTCAACGCGAACGCACCGCTGTTCCAGCTGTTCCGCAACCGGATGGGCGAGCGCCGTGATCCGGGAGGGATGGTCGCGATTCGCTTCGTCGGCGGAAACCGGTATGCATTCCCGACCAGCCAGTGGAGCAGCCGCGATGCGTACGGAGCGCGCGTAGTGCTGGAGGTCGAAGGCCGTGAACTGCTTCGCGAGCACCGCGCCGGCGAGGGTCTCGCCGCGCAGAACTCGGCTACGATGCGCGTCGGCATCGGGAGCACGCGAGAAGTCGCCAGGCTCGAGATTCGGTGGCCGTCCGGACGGTACGCGGAAGCGCACGCCATCCCGGCGGGAACGCTGGTCACGGCCTACGAGGATCCGTCAGCTTCGCCCACGGGCACGCCGTTCGTCCTTACGCCCTACCGGGCCTCCGGCCAGCAGCCCGCGGTCACCGCGGCCGCGAAGGCCCCGCCTGACGCCGGGGCCGCGCACCGGTCGATTCGAGCTGCGCAGGAGGTTCTCCCAGGGGAACGGGCCCGTCTCATCCTCTATACGACGGTCGCCACATGGTGCGCGCCGTGCCTCGACGAGCTACCGAGCCTCAACCTTCTGAGCAGGATCTTCGCGAGCGCGGACCTGGAGATCTTCGGGGTACCCTACGATCCGGAAGAAACGCCGGAGGTCTTCAGGGCGTGGGCGGACCGTTACAAGCCGCCCTATCGCATTCTGACCGAGTTGACGGCCGCGCAGCGCGATGCGGTCATCGGTGGGGCCCTTGAGGCCTTGCACATCGAAGGACTCCCCGCAGCCGTGGTCACCGATTCCGGCGGCGAAGTGCTGCTCGCGCGCTGGGGGCCGCCCTCCGTCTCGGAGCTTCGCGCCCTTCTCGAGCGTCTGGAGGACGGCAGATGATGATCGGCGCGGCCTCCTCGTGGTACCGTTGGATTCGGGCGAGGATCGCTCCGGCGCCGGCGGCTCTGGTCCTGATCTTCGCAGCCGTACCCGGCGAGGCACAGGTGCGCGTACAAGGCGCCGGATCGGGGCGCCCGTCGGTGTCCGCCGAGGTGGTGCGCGGAAGCCTGGTGCCGCAGGCGGACGCAGTGTCGTTTCGCATCTCGGTAGAGGTCCCCCGGCAGCATCACGGATATCTCGACAGGGGAGACGACGGGTTCTTCATCCCATTCGCGTTCTCGTTCCCCGACCTCGAGGGGACCGGGATCCGGGTCGAGATGACCGCCGCGCCTTCCGGTGCCCGGGACGACGAGGTGCGTGCGCAGGTGCTGCGCGGCCGCGGCGAGTTCGCGTTCAGGCTCGCGCCGGCGCCGGATCACGGCGGTGAAGTGGCCGCATATCTCCGCTACCAGATCTGCGACGACGTGACCCGGCGGTGCTACCCGCCCGGCAGGCTCGGCATTCCTGTCGTCATTGGCCCACCATAGCAAGCAAGCTGCACACTGGACCGGCCGCCAGGAGGTTGGCCGGCAGCGGCTGTGCCACGAAGCCGTTCTATCTGCTCCGCGAGCGTCCTCCCGCTGGTTGCCGGCGGGGCTGTCCGGTGGCCGGGGCTACCCTCCGGCCTGCGCCACGTACTTCGTGAGCCCTCCGCCCGCGAATGGCCGCGAAATCGGACCCTCGGCGGCGTAGACGTTACCGTCCGCGTCGACCGCTACTCCCTCACCCGCGGCACCGTGGGGCCTGTCTTCCACCGGGTGGGGCGGAATGAACGCCGTGACCCGATCTTCGCTGGCGTGGCCGACGCGGATCCCGGTCATCCAGTCCGGATGGTTGTTCGGATTCGACTCCGAGTCGATGGCGTACAGCATGTCGTTGTCGTCGATGAAGAGCCCGCTGATCCGGCTGAACTGGTGGTAGGTGTCGAGGAGGTTGCCTTCCTGGTCGAAGATCTGGATGCGGTGATTGCCGCGGTCCGCCACGAACAGGCGCCCCTGGGAGTCGAGCTCGAGGGCGTGTGGCGTCCGGAATTCCCCGGGTCCCGTACCGATCTGGCCCCACTCCATCATGTATTCGCCCTCGGGGCTGAACTTGATGATGCGCCCGGTCGCGCCGGGAGGAACGTTCGCGTTCTGGCCGCTGTGGCCGTCGGAGACGAAGATGTAGCCTTCGGGCGTGGTAATGACATCGCAGGGCTGGTTGAAGTGATCCGGACCGCTCCCGGCGACACCGGCGGTCCCGAGCGTCATGAGGATCTCGCCCTCGGGGCTGAACTTGAAGACCTGGTGGCCCTTGGTCTGCTCCGCGTCGCCCGATGAGTCGGTGACCCAGACGTTCCCCTCCTGATCCACGTGCAGCCCGTGCGGGAGGATGAACAGCCCCGCCCCGAAGCTGGTGAGCACCTCTCCGGTTTCGCGGTCGAACTTGAGGATGGGATCCACGTTGGAGGTGCCGCAGCCGTCAGTGAGCGCGTTGCCGCCACAGCGGTCGTAAGCCCACAGCTGGCCGTCCGGCCCGATGTCCACACCCGCCGTGGACCCCCACTCGCGATCGTCCGGCAGCGGTCCGAAGCCGATGACGACCTCGGACGTGGGGTTGGGCAGATCGCCGGCCATGGCGGGATCGGTAACGTCGACGGGATCGGCCTCCATGGCCGCGTCGTCCCCTCCGTTGTCGGCCGGAGCACAGGCCCATGCTCCGAGAACGAGGACTATGGTGAGGCTGATGGCAAGGTTGGAGTCGTCGGTCGCGAACATGAGGCACCTCCCGGTAACGAATGACCCGAACGGGCAATTTAGGCCACGGGCGCGGGGCGGGCGAGCGAGGGTCCACGCGGGGAGGGATGGCGGCGTGGCGCTGGGTGACGCGGCGTCATGGCGATACGCCGCCAGCGCCCGCGCGTCACAGGTGCAAACCCGGGCGCGACGGGTCATGGGCCCGACGAGGGCGTGGGAATGGACACCGGAGTGGAGCGGAGGCGGGGGGACTCGAACCCCCAAGGGCTTGCGCCCGCCGCATTTCGAGTGCGGTGCCTTACCAATTAGACTACGCCTCCGGACGAAACCGGGCCGATCGGCATAAGGACGGAGAATCTTCTCCAACTACTCTTCAATCGGGGCGCCCGGATTTGAACCGGGGACCTCTGCGACCCGAACGCAGCGCTCTACCGGACTGAGCCACGCCCCGAAAGTCGGTTGCCGCCAACACGCGGCGATGAAGTCAATTGGCGGCCGCTCTCGCCGTTCAGCAAGCTGATCCCGTCAGCGGACGGGGTGGGATTCGAACCCACGTGGGCGTTAGCCCACACGATTTCCAATCGTGCGCCTTAAGCCACTCGGCCACCCGTCCGAAACACATGTGGCCACTACCACCTGCAGGGAAACCACTGAGAGAAGCACCGCCCGTTCGGCCGCGGCCAACAAGCTGCCTGAGAGAGCCCGAGGAAATCCGCCCGGCGAGCGAAGTGAGGTTGAGGCCTCAGGATTCCAGGGGCGCGAGCGCTGCTCGCCAGCAGCCGGGGTGGGATTCGCAGCCGAGGTCCGGCACCAGCCGGCCCGAAGGCGAGGTGAGGAGGCGAAGCCTCCGCAGCCTCCACCCTGGGTTCGAAGCCCGGCCCCCCTCGGGGGCGAGCCCGCTCGCCAGCGGAGGGGGTGGGATTCGAACCCACGAGACCCTCTCGGGTCAACGCCTTAGCAGGGCGCCGCCTTAAGCCACTCGGCCACCCCTCCGAAAATTGCCCCGCCTGGGATCGAACCAGGACTCTTCTGATCCAGAGTCAGACGTGTTGCCAGTTACACCACGGGGCATTCAACCACCAATTTGCGCACTCACCGCCCAGGCTGGCAAGCGGCAAGCCACCAGTCGGATTCGAACCGACGACCCCGTCATTACGAGTGACGTGCTCTACCAGCTGAGCTATGGTGGCGACCATGCCGACCGCCTCGCATCTCGCCGGCCAACCAGGAATGGAGCCGAGGGGAATCGAACCCCTGACCTCAGCGTTGCGAACGCTGCGCTCTCCCAACTGAGCTACGGCCCCCCTCTACCGCTTTCACTGCAATCGTGTCAGCGGATGGGCGCGAGAGGACTCGAACCTCTGACCTCTACGATGTCAACGTAGCGCTCTAACCAGCTGAGCTACGCGCCCTCGGCCGGAAACCGTCCTGGCCTTCACCTCCCCCGAAGGAGAATACGCCCGGGAGGACTCGAACCCCCAACCTCTTGATCCGTAGTCAAGCGCTCTGTCCAATTGAGCTACGGGCGCTGGTTTCCGTCCGCCTTCACCGAGGGAAGGCCGACCCTTGATGGCCTGCAAGTGCCCACGACAGGACTCGAACCTGTACGCCGTTTCCGACACTGGTCCCTCAAACCAGCCTGTCTACCAATTCCAGCACGTGGGCAATTGTCCTCCATCGAATCGCCGCCGCCGCTCACCGCCGCGGCCCTGCCATGCTCGGAGAGGGACTCGAACCCTCACGGGGTTAACCCCCACAGGATCCTGAATCCTGCGCGTCTACCAATTCCGCCATCCGAGCGTGCTCGCCTTCACGAACAAGACGGTCTCATGGAGCCGAGGGGAATCGAACCCCTGACCTCCTGAATGCCATTCAGGCGCTCTCCCAACTGAGCTACGGCCCCGATCCTTCGCCGATGACCCGATTTGTCAAGAAACAAGCAGCGGGGCTGACGGGACTCGAACCCGCGGCCTCCGGTGTGACAGACCGGCACTCTAACCAACTGAGCTACAGCCCCTGCTCCGCGCTCCTCGCGCGTACTTCCAAACGCCCTCACGGGGAATCGAACCCCGACCGCCACCTTGAAAGAGTGGTGTCCTAGCCGTTAGACGATGAGGGCTCTCCCCCCAGTTGTACAGGCCCGGAGGGACTCGAACCCCCAACCCCCGGTTTTGGAGACCGGTGCTCTACCAGTTGAGCTACGGACCCTCGCGCGCACGACCGGCCATCCTCCGGCCGGTGAGCCGGTAGATGGCCAGGGGCGGAATCGAACCGCCGACACCGCGATTTTCAGTCGCGTGCTCTACCAACTGAGCTACCTGGCCAAAAAAACGCCCGAACCTTTTCGGTGCGGGCGGCTGGGTCGGGAGCTTGCCGGGGGCTACCGGCGAGTCCCGCTTCCCCGCCCGCGAGGGCTCGACCACGTATCGGACGCAAACCAGCGAAGCGCCCGCACGCGGCCCGGCCTCCGGAAAGGCCACGGTCGACGGGTTTCGGTCGCTTCCGGCATGGTTCCGCCTCGGTCTCCTGTGTTGTCATCTCTGGTCAAACCATCCTGCTACGTGGAAAACGCCGCCATTTCGGCGGCGCTTCCAAGTAGCGGGGGCGGGATTCGAACCCGCGACCTTCGGGTTATGAGCCCGACGAGCTACCAGACTGCTCCACCCCGCAACAAGAAGCGAAAGGTAAAGCGATGCCGCGAAGCGTGTCAACCTTACCTGCGTCCCAGCACCGCCAGGGCCCCCGGATCACCCTCGATTCCCTCGGCAGGCTCGAGCTCCAACACGCGCGCCATGAAGGGATAGATGTCCACCCCTTCGATCCGGGGAAGCCGCGTGCCCGCCTCGATGCCCGGCCCCTTCACAAGGAAGATGCCGTGCATGGAGCGGAAGCCGGGGTCCCATCCGTGCATCCCCCGGCTGCTGCCCCGGCGCGGTCCGATGCCGATCGTGTACCCCTCTTCCGGCACCACGACGAGATCGCCGAAGCGCGGATGGCCGTTCAGGTGAAGTCGTGCTGGAGCCTCATGGCTGCGGTAGACCTTTGCGTTCGGCATCCCTGCGTCGAGTTGGGCGCGCAACTCCTCGATCCGCTCCTCGCCTTCCTCCACGAAGAGGATGCCCACGCTTCCGCCGGACGTCAGCCGAGCCCCGGACAGGTCCGCGATTTCGTCGAGCGCGTAGTGTCCTTCGGGCCGAACGTCGCTCATCCCGTGGTCGGAGACCAGCACGACGAAGACCCGGTCGCCGTGCGGGAGTGCATCCAGGCCATCCAGGAGCCGCCCGAGCGCCCGGTCCACCTGTCCGACCGCACCGGCCAGTTCCGGGCTGTCGCCAGGACCGAACCGGTGTCCGGCGTAGTCGGCTTCGGCGAAATACAGAGAGACGAGGTGGGGTCGCTGCTCCTCGGCCAGGCTGAGCCACGTCAGGACCGTGTCGACGCGCACTTCGTTGGGAATGATGGGATCGAAGCGCTTCCAGTAACTGGGACGGATGCCTTGCACGTCGGCTTCGGACCCGACGAAGTAGAAGGCCGCGCTCACCATGCCCTGTTTCTCCGCGGTCACCCAGATGGGCTCGCCTCCGTACCAGCGCCCGTCCTCCACCGTCTCCCGGTCCGAGAGGGAATAGGTGCGGTCGAGCTCCCGGTCGTGGAAGGTGTTGGCGACGAGACCGTGGGTTCCCGGGTAGAGCCCGGTCGCGATGGAGTAGTGCGCGGGGAAGGTCAGCGAAGGGAAAACCGGGATGAGCCCATCGGCGCGAGCGCCCCCGGCCGCCACCCGGTCGAAGTTGGGCGTGTCGAACATCTCCATGTAGTCGTGCCGAAAGCCGTCGAACGACACGACCACCACGTAGGGCTTGTCGAGATGGCGGGGGTCGTTGCGGCCGGCGGCCAGGCCCGATTCGGCCGTCGCAGCCGCCCCAACCGGTCCGCCGTCTGCGGGAGCCTGCCGCACACCGGCGCAGCCAACCAGCGAGAGCGCCAGAATGACGATCCCCGCCGGGATCAGGCCCGGCGCGCGAAGGCGTCCTCGGCCGATCCACGATCCTCCCCGCCTGCGAATCCCCTTGTAACGATGAGGCTCTGCGGTCATCTTCACGGCTTCCGGCAGCACGGCAACCTCTCCTGAAGGCATCCGTCCGCGATCACGCGGGCAGGGAGGGGAACGAGTGCCGCAAATAATAGCTGCATGCAGGCGCCTCTTGAAGGAGGAAACGGGTCGAGATGAGCGAGAAGGGGCTTGAGACCGCCACGCTGGCCGGGGGATGTTTCTGGTGCCTGGAGGCGGTGTACCTGGAGTTGCGCGGCGTGCGGCGGGTGGACTCGGGATACGCCGGCGGTCATGTGCGCCACCCGACCTACCAACACGTCTGCACCGGCGCCACGGGGCATGCCGAAGCAGTCCGCATCGCGTTTTCCCCGGAGGAGATCTCGTTCCGGGAGCTGCTCGAGGTCTTCTTCACGATTCACGATCCCACCACCCTGAACCGCCAGGGAGCCGACGTGGGCACCCAGTACCGCTCCGCCATCTTCCATCATTCGCCCGAGCAGGAGGCCGTGGCACGCGAGGTGATCGCGGGGCTGGAGAAGCAGGGCTTGTGGCGGTCGCCGATCGTGACCGAGCTGGTTCCGGCTGGCGACTTCTTCGCCGCCGAGGCTTATCACCGCAACTACTTCGCGCGCAATCCGGGCCAGGGATACTGCCGCGCGGTGGTTGCGCCCAAGGTCGCGAAAGCGCGGGCGAAGTTCTTCGACAAGCTGGGGAAGACACCCGCTCCCAGCTGAAGAAGCCCCGCGCGCGACAGGCTTTACCTACGTCGAGAAGGGCGTGAAGTACCCCACGACCCACTCGGGACCGGCGATGAGGTTCTTGCCCGACAGAGGCAGGCGGCTCCCCAACTCGATCTGTCCCGGACCGGCCGTGACCAGAAGCGAGGGAATGAACCGGAGCAACTCGCGAGCCTGCTCTTCGGGCATCATCGTCCCGAACCTGGGCGTCCCGCCGTACCATCCCTCGAGCTGAGCCTTGAACCCCACCGCACGGTCGGTTCCTCCTCCAAGGCTCAGGTTGAAGAAGGTCTCGTTGCCGAAGTCGGTGCCGCCGGCAGCCTGCCACATCCGGGGACCCAGCTCGCCCGCCTCGCGCCAGCGATATCCCGCCGAGGCGGTGAAGTAGAGGGACCTGGGCCAGAAGGAATGCCCGAACTCGGCGGCGATCTCCCAGTCCCGCTGGGCGTCGCTCACCTGAATGTCGTTCACTCCGACATCCAGGCTGGATGCCGGGACCTTCAATCCCGCCCGGATGGTGAACGGAACGCTGCTCCCGAAAAGGCGGGTCGGCGATGCCCTCACATACAGGCGCGTATCGCCGAAGCCCGAATCGTTGATCGTACCGCTGCTGTCCTCATAACGAAGCCGGTGGTACGACGGCTGAATCCAGAGTTCCAGGCCGGGCGCGACCCCGAGGGCCATGGTCAGGTAGGACGAGACGGTCCGGACACTCCCCGTTCGGGGATTGGGCATATCCTCTCCCATCATCATGGCCATCATGTCGTCGAGCCGAACGATATCTCCAACGTCGCCCGTCGGGCCGAATTTCCCGGAACTGTCTCGATAGGACGTGGAGAAGGAAATCCACCCGCTGCCGGGAGCTTCGACCCACTGCGCGTGGGCGGGCGCTGCCGCCAACCCGGTAATCACGGCCAGAGCGGCGCTGCGGACGGTGACGAGACAGTTGTTCTTCATTCAGATGACTTCCTCGTTGGGATGAGTCAGAGCAGCACGCTGAGCGGTTTCTCCAGGATGTCCCTCAGCGTAGCCAGGAAACGCGCCCCCTGGGCCCCGTCGATGACCCGGTGGTCGCAGCTCATGGTGATGCGCATGCGACGACGCACCACTACCTGACCGTCCACCGCCACCGGCCGGTCCTCCACCGCGCCCACGGCCAGGATTCCGGCCTCGGGCGGGTTGATGACCCCGGTGAACTGCTCGATGCCGAACATGCCGAGGTTCGAGATGGAGAAGGTGGACCCCGTGTACTGCTCGGGCGTCAGACGCTTCGCCCGGGCCAGCGCCGCCAGCTCCTTCACCTCGTTCGAGATTTCGGCGATCGGACGCGCGTGCGCATCCCGCACTACCGGAGTAATGAGCCCGTCGTCGATGGCCACCGCGACCCCGATGTGCACGCGGTTGTGTCTGCGGACGTGATCGCCACCCCACCACGCGTTGCACTCGGGATGGCGGGCCAGCGCGAGCGCCGTCGCCTTGATGACGATGTCGTTGAAGGAGATGCGCGCACCCAGCTCAAGCTCGTTGAACTGCCGGCGCAGCTCGGTCGCCCGGGCCATGTCGACATCGGCCGTGAGGAAGAAGTGCGGCACCGGCCCCAGCGACTCGACCAGCCGGCGCGCGATCGTCTTGCGGATCTGCGTGAGCGGGACGTCCACGAAGTCCTCGCCCGGGAGGTCCGGCATGGGCGCGCGAGCCGTCGCGGCCCCGGCGGCCAGCGCGGCCTCGATGTCCCGCTTGACGATTCTGCCTCGCGGCCCGGATCCCGCGACCGCTTCCAGACGAAGGCCGGCCTCCCGGGCCAGGCGGCGGGCGACGGGCGATGCCCTCAGCCGGCCGCCGTCCTTGCGAGCCTCGGCAACCGGCTCCGCCCGAGCGGTGGCCCGGACCACCGGCGGGGCGGGCTGCGGGGTGACTGGCGGAGAGGTGGGAGGCAGCGCGGTGGTGGACGGCGTTGCAGTTGGCGTCGCCGCCCGGGTCGGCTCCTCCTCCACCTCGGTGTCCCGCGACGTGGCCGCCGGCGCGGCCGCCGCCACCAGTTCCGACACATCTTCGTCCTCGGCCGCGATCACCGCGATCACGTCTCCCACGGGCGCCGTCTGCCCCTGGTTCAGCAGGATGGCCCGCAACACGCCGTCGCCGCGCGCCACCAGTTCCATGGTCGCCTTGTCGGTCTCGATTTCGGCCAGCAGATCGCCGGCCGCGATCTCGTCACCCTCCGCCTTGAGCCACTTGACGACCTGCCCCTCCTCCATGGTGGGCGAGAGGGCTTCCATGTGCACTTTGGTGGCCATCGACTAGCCTCGGGTGGTCGGATCGGGGGTTGTCACGCGTCAGGATGGAGCGACCGGGGTCAGGTGCGGTAGAGGACCTTCGTGCACGCGTCCACGATCCGCGCCGCGTCGGGTTTCGACTGCTTCTCCAGGTTCCTGGCGTAGGGCATGGGCACGTCCGCCTGTGTGATCCGCTGCACCGGCGCGTCCAGGTCGTCGAAACCCTCGTCCTGGATCAGCGCGACGATCTGCGCGCCGACGCCCGCGAACGGCCAGCTTTCCTCCACGTAGACGGCACGATTGGTCTTGTGGACCGAGCGCAGAATCGCCTCCATGTCCAGTGGACGAAGCGAGCGCAGGTCGAGCACTTCGGCGGAAACGTCCTCCTTCTCGAGCGCGCGCGCCGCCTGGAGCGCCACATGGACCATCTGTCCGTGCGAGACGATGGTGACGTCCGTCCCCTCCCGCTTCACATCGGCTACGCCCAGAGGTACGAAGTGCTCGCCCTCGGGAACGTCGCCGCGGGCGTTGTAGAGCAACTCGGACTCCATCACGACCACGGGGTCGTCGTCCCGAATCGCGGCCTTGAGCAGTCCCTTCGCATCCGCCGGCGTAGCCGGATTCACCAGCTTGACCCCGGGAGCGTGGACATAATAGGTCTCGCACGCCTGCGAGTGCTGCGCCGCGAGTTGAAGGGCCGCCCCGTTGGGTCCGCGAAAGACGATGGGAACGTGCAGCTGCCCGTTCGTCATGTAGTGGGTCTTGGCGGCGTTGTTGATGACCTGGTCGAGAGCGAGAAACGCGAAGTTGAAGGTCATGAACTCGATGACCGGCCGGAGCCCGGCCATTGCCGCGCCCACGCCCAGCCCGGCGAAGCCGAGTTCGCTGATCGGCGTGTCCACCACCCTTGCGTCGCCGAAGCGGTCAAGCAGGCCCCGGGACACCTTGTAGGCGCCATCGTACTCCGCCACTTCCTCACCCATGAGAAAGACTGAGTCGTCGCGCTCCATCTCCTCGGCGAGCGCCTCGTTGAGGGCGTCCCGGTAGGTCATGACCGCCATCTCAGCCTCCCCGCCCATCGAAGAAGAGCCTTCCGTGCACGTCCATGTCGCTGTAGACGAATTCGTGGAGGCTGTCCTCGGAGGGGAGCGGCGAGCGGTCCGCGAAGTCGGCGGCGTCATCGACCAGCTCGCGGACTTCCTCGTCCATGCGCTCAAGGCTCTCCCGCGTAAGGTGCCCGCTCCGGATCAGCAGGTCGCGCACATGGGCGATGGGGTCGTCCTCGCGGACCCGCGACTCGACCTCCTCCTTGCTTCGATAGGTGCCCGATACCGGATCGGACATCGAATGGCCCTTGAAGCGATACGTCTCGGCGTCCACGAACTGGGGTCCCGCGCCGTCGCGCACGCGTTCCAGCAGGTCTTCCATCAGTCGCCAGACGGCGAGCACGTCCTGGCCGTCCACGTAGTGCGCGGGAATCCCGTGCGCCCGCGGTTTCTCGACCATGGGGGTCGTGGTCACGCGGTTGAAGGCCGTCCCCATGCCGTACCCGTTGTTCTCGACGACGTAGATGACCGGCAGCTTCCAGATGGCCGCCATGTTGAGCGACTCGTGGAACGAGCCCTGGTTGACGGCCGCGTCGCCCAGGAAGCAGACGCAGACGCGGTCTTCGCCGCGGTAGCGGATCGCCCAGCCCAACCCGGTCGCCAGCGGGATCTGGCCCCCGACGATGCCCCATCCACCCATGAAGTTGTGCTTCGCGGAGAAGAGGTGCATCGAGCCGCCCTTGCCGCCGGAACAGCCGCCCGCCCGGCCGTACAACTCGGCCATCGCCGCGCGCGCCGAGATGCCCTTGGCGAGCGCCAGGGTGTGTTCCCGGTAGGCCGAGAGGGCATAGTCCTCGGTGCGAAGCGGTCCGATGAAGCCCAGCGCAACCGCTTCCTGCCCGGTATGCAGGTGGCAGAAGCCGCCGATCTTGCCGATCGCGTAGGCCTCTTCCGCCTTCTGCTCGAACCGCCGGTATACGAGCATCTCGCGCAGGAAGCGAAGCACCTGTTCGGCGGGAAAGCCCTCAATGACGGGTGGAGCGGCGGACCTGGATACGTCCCGAACGGCGCTGTCAGGCATTTGCCACCTCCCTTCCGTCCCTTCCTTCGCGCCCGGAGCGCCTCGGCTCGATCTGGACCAGCCCGAGCCCGGGCACCTCTGCCGGCGCGGACAGATCGGTCTCCAGCACGTGCCGAATCGAACCCGCCGCGCCCGCCGATACCTGGCGCGCCTGATCCCTGGCATGATAGCTGGAGCGGACCAGCGGACCGGACTCCACGTGCCGGAAGCCGAATTCCTCCTCGCCGATCCGCTTCCAGTCGTCGAATTCCGCGGGGGTCACCCAGCGGGCAACGGGAATGTGCTGAAGCGACGGACGAAGATACTGGCCCAGGGTGAGAATATCGACACCGGCCTCGCGAAGATCGCTCATCGCCTGCCGGATCTCGGGTGCGCGCTCCCCCATCCCCAGGATGATGCCCGTCTTGGTCAGGATGCGCGACTCGAGGCGCTTGGAGGCTCCGAGAAAGGAGATCGAGCGCCAGTAGCGCCCTCCCGGGCGCACCTCGGGGTGGAGTCGCTCGACGGTCTCCAGGTTGTGGCCGAGAATCGCCGGGCGGGCGGCCAGCACCGTCGCCAGGGCGTCTTCGTCTCCCTTGAAGTCGGGGATCAGCACCTCGACCGAGCAGGCGGGCAGCCGGTCGTTGATGCGGCGAACGGTCTCTGCATAGATCGCGGCGCCGCCGTCCGGCAGTTCGTCGCGATTCACGCTGGTGATCACGACGTGCTCGAGGTCCATTGCGGCCACGGTATCCGCGACACGCCGGGGTTCGTCCCGGTCCAGCACGGTCGGCAGCCCGTGCGCGACAGCACAGTACTTGCATGCGCGCGTGCAAACGTCACCGAGGATCATGAAGGTGGCCGTGCCGGACTCCCAGCACTCGCCGATGTTGGGGCAGCCCGCCTCCTCGCACACGGTATGAAGCGCCCGGCGGCGCATGAGGCGCTTCAGCCGCAGGTAATTGGGGCCCCCGGGAGAACGCACCTTGAGCCAGGACGGCTTGCGGTCGCTCGGGGATATCGTAGCGAGACCCTCGTGCGCAGGGATGCGGGAAGTTCCCTTGGGCTTGACGGTGCCCGTATCCTTCCGCGCCGGCGCGTATCCTGTCCAGGCTTTGAGGGGCTGGCTCAACCTCGAGTCCTCCGTCGCTCGTTCCCTTGAGCCGGACCCGGATCGGCCCCCCGGGGATCGCAATTCTGGCTGGTCAGGGTCCGCTGGCAACGCGGGCCCGCGAAGGGTCTCCATCCCGGGTTCGGGCACGGTTTTGCGCGTCCCGGTGCGTAGCTTGGAATGATAAAACCCCGACGCTTTCTACGGCAACGGAGCGCGTCTGCGCGGGACATGCTCCGGCACCCCGTCGACGAACTCCTCCCGGGCATTCCGTCGGCTGTCAGAAGCCGAAGCCCCGCAGCGCCCCCGCAATGCCCATCCCCGCGTACGTGCCCAGCGCGTAGCCGAGCAGGCCCACCAGAATGCCCGGCAGAATGAGCGATCGCCATCCCCCGGCCACCGCTACCGCCAGTGCGCTCCCCGGTCCTCCCACGGATGCCTGGGAAGCCACGCACAGCGTGCCGATGTCGACGCGCAGGAAACGGCCCGCCAGGAAGACCAGCACTCCGTGGACGGCGACGACGAAGAGCGCGTAGAAGAGCACCTGGACGCCCACCGCGAGCACTTCCGCGATCCGGGAATAGATGCCGATCACCACAAAGAAGAACAGCAGCGCCAGGTTGCCGAGCTGGAGCGCGCCCCGTTTCGCCCTGGATGGCATGACGTGGCCCGCGACAAGGGCGAGGGTGGTGAGCCAGAGCACCGGATTGATGCCGGAAATGGCGGCCGCGAAGGCCCGGGACGCGATCACGATCGCGAATCCTGCCGCGACCAGGATGGCCAGCCGGTGGGTGGAAACCGACGCACCGGCGAAGAGGGGGTGTGCGGATTCGTCATCGCCGGCGCTCGAGTCCCGGGCGGGATGGTCTGCAGGCGAACCCGGCGGGATCGTTTCCGATGAAGCCGGTGCCGGGTAATACCGCCCGATCCATCGGGGCAGCACCACGCACGCGGCCAGCCAGAGACCGGTGACGACGTTGTCCGCGGCGGTGGCGCCTACGAAGAGGGCATCGGACATGTCGACTGCGCGGCTTACCGCCGTGAAGTTCAGTGATCCGCCCGAATACGTTCCCGTGAGCGCTCCCGCCAGCTTCCACGTCTCCTCGCCGATCGCGCCTCCGAACAGGAACGCCCCCGCAAACGACCCGAGGGCCGTGCCCGCCACCGCGATGCCGAACGCGATCAGCATGGTCCCGCCGGCCTTCCGCAGATCGGCCAGGTTGACCGCCAGGAGCAGCCACACGATGGCCAGATCGGTTACGGTGCCGGTGATGGCCTGGTAGATGGGCGAAGCCGGAGGTACGAGCCCCACGTTGGAGAGAACCCCGCCAATGGCGATGGCGAGCAGGGTGGCTCCCAGCTTCCAGAGCCCCGGCACCCGGCGACGCTCCAGCCAGAGCGCCAGCACCACGACGCCCGCAATGGTGGCGACGAGCGCAAGAGGGGACTCGATCACGAGGGGTCGACGCCACTGGCCGGCCGCGGTGCCGGCCGACGTCCTCCGGTGCTATCCACCGGCCCGAGCCTCTGCCGCCGCCCTCATCTCCGCGAGCGGGATGGCGTGCATGGAGTATTCCTCGAGCCCGCGCGCCTGCTCGCTTTCCCATGCCTCCATGAATCGAGCGTAGTAGGCGTCGGCTCCGTCATCATCGCCGAGCTCCGAGGCCGCCCGTGCCGCCGCGCCCAGAAGGAGCAGGTGGTTGGGCGCGTCGGCCAGCGCCCCCTCGGCTGCTTCCCGGGCCATCTGGTAGTCGCCGCCCAGAGCATGCAGCAGGGACACGTGGTAGTGGCCGTCCTCATCCAGAGGCAACACCAGGTCGTAGGCGTCAAGTGCCATCGGCAGAAACGCCAGCGCCTCGGCCGTGTCCCCGGCGGACGCGGCCCGCATGATTCGATCGTAGAGCCGATCGGCCGCCTCTCGGGGCGTCATGGAGCCAAGATCCGGCGGTGTCCCCGCGGTCGGGTTCAGGCCCGCCGCGGGCGGGAGGGGCGGAGCCCCCTGCGGCTCATCCCGCGCCAGCGCCCAGTACCCGGCGCCGACGATCAGCACGCCGGCGAACACGCCGGCGGCCCACAACACCCTCCTGCCGCCCGCGCCCGCGGCTGTCGGCCGGCGGCGCCGGAGGGGTGTGCCGCAGAAGATGCAGAATGACGCTCCCACCTGGGCCGCTTCACCGCAGGAGGGGCATTCCGGCTTTCGGATCGCCGCGCCGCATTCCGCGCAGAACCTGCCGGCGGCATCCAAGCCGCATTGTGGGCATTTCATGATGCGCCCCGTTTCTCCGTCATCGGTTTGTCGGCTCCTGGTCCAGGGTGACTCGCGGGCTCGCCTCCGCAAGCGCAGAACGGCTTGAGACGGTTGTCTAAAAGCCTGTCGGGAAGTCGAGAAACTCCCAGGGGATGCCGAAGCGTGCCTCCAGGTGGGCGGCGAGCGCGCGCACCCCGAGGGTCTCGGTGGCGTAGTGGCCGGCGTAGTACACGTTTATCCCGCACTCCATCGCGTCGAAGTACGTATGATGCGCGCCTTCCCCCGTGACGAGGGCATCGGCGCCCGATGCGGCCGCTTCGGCGATCATGGACCCGCCCGCGCCCGTCACGACCGCGACCCGGTGTATTCGGTCATACCCTCCATCTATAAGTCGGACTGGGACTTGCAATGTCTCGGCCAACCGATCCCGGAGGGATTGACGTGTCTCGGAGGTCGCCCCGATCCAGCCCACCTCGACGCCCTGGAAGGAGCCGAATCCCGTCTCGACTTCGATGTTCAGAGCGCGCGCCAGCAACGCGCAGTTGCCGACCTCGGGATGTGCGTCGAGCGGCAGATGAACCGAGTAGAGACCCACCCCGTTACGGAGCAGGGCGGACAGTTTTCGGAAGCGTCTGCCGGTAACGGGAACCGCCCCATCCCAGAAGAGGCCATGGTGAACGAGCAGGAGGTCGCTTCCGCGCGCGGCGGCGGCGTTGATGGCTGCTTCGCTGGCATCCACCGCGGCACAGATGCTGCGCACTTCGGCCGCCCCTTCGACCTGAAGGCCGTTGTAGGCGTTGGGATAATCGGGGAAGCCCGGCACCCGCAGGTAGCCGTCGACATACTCCACAAGCGATTCCAGCTTCATGCCCCCGGTCCTCTTCTTCATGGCTTCGTGCACACGAATGCCCCGTGACGAAGGGTGCAATCCGCCCGGTTTTCCACAGTTCCGTGGAAGAACGGCAGTGGCGTGAATACCGGACTCCGTGTGGAAGGTGACCGCCCTCCATAAGAGGCGGTGTTATAATGACTTAAGAGGTTTTCCACGTCGGCGGACGGAAGGTGGATAACGCTGCGGTGCGCGGTGAAATCTGCAGGCCACCGGAGCCCATGGCATCCCAACCTTGTTGGTTATTGCCGGGGAGCGGGTGGTTTGGCGCCGCGGCTCCCCATCTTGACGGTGCCGTTGACGGTGGCGCCCTCTTCGAGCACGATCCGGCGGGTGTCGATATCACCGTCGACGTCACAGGACGATTGGAGCTCCAGCCGGGAACCGATCTTCAGGGTCCCCTTGAGTCTTCCCGAGATTACTGCGTCCTGGGTGGAGATGTCACCGACGACCGTGCCGTTCTTTCCGACCACAACGGCTTTTCCTGCCTCCACTCCCCCCTCGATCCTGCCTTCGATGCGAATGGTCCCCTCGGTCTTGCAGTTGCCGACTACGGTCATCCCGGGTCCGATGATCGAAATCGTGTTGTCTGGTGGCGCGGGGGGCGACGTCGGGCGCTGTTTGCTCATCCTGGCATTTCCCCTGGTGAAAGTTGAGTGGAATCATGGAAAGCGCGGAGGCCCGGCAAACCCCTCAAGGCTGCACAAGGATCGTCAACGGATCGACAGGTTCGTTGTTTCGAAGGACTTCGAAGTGAAGGTGCGGCGCCGTCGACCTGCCCGTTGATCCACTCAATGCAATGACCTCGTTCTGGCGCACCATGTCTCCCATTTCCACAAACGTCATGGAAGCATGGGCATATAAGCTGGTGTATCCGTCACCGTGGTCAAGGCGCACAAACCGCCCGTAGAGCGGATCTTCTCCCGCCTCCGCTACCACGGCTCCGCCCGCAGCGCGGATGTAGGAGCCCGTGGGAACAGCGATGTCCAGGCCTGGATGTTCCCCTACCATGCCTTCGATCAAGGCCTGGGTTACGAAGCCTCTTTCCGTGAGTGGCCAGCTGGTGGGCGTGGTCTCGTCGGCGAGCAACCGACCGGAGCCTGCTTCGTTACCTACCGGCGGAAGCCACAGGTCCGGTCGCGCGTTCGGGCGGGCTCCAAAGAGGTCGGCGATCCGCCGGTAGCGGGCTTCCACCGTGTCGATATGGGTACCCAGCGCCCGAATCCCTTCCGCCTGAGCCGCGAGCGAGTCCGACAGGATGTCCACGCGATGCGCGGTCACCGCAACGCCCGCCACGTAGCCCGCCGAAACCAGTCCGACGAGGGCGAGCGCAGCCAGCACGGCGTGGGCAGCGGTCAACACATAATTTCGCGCATTCGGCGACCCATCGGCCAGGAGCACGACCGTCAGAGCGCGACGGCTTCCGGGCTTCCTATTCCAGAACATCCGCGGCCTCCCGACCCGACACCAGGGCAAAGACACGTTCGAGATCCCGATCGTCGTGAAAGGGGATCTCGATGCGCCCCTTGCTCCCTCGCTGCCGTCGAACTACGACTCGTGTCCCGAGCGCGGCGCACAACTCTTCCTGCAACGCGTGCAGCACCGGATCCGGTGCTGTCGACTGCCGCGCCCGGCGTTTTCGGCGGTCCGGTGCGTCCTCATCATTGCCAGGCGGACGCGTCGGGTTCGTGCGTACGGTCTCCTCCAGCTTGCGGACGGACCAACCGCCTTCGACCACCATTCGAGCCAGCTCGGCGGCCCATTCCCGGTCGTCGACGGCGAGAAGCGCCCGCGCGTGTCCCGGCGTGAGCTTCTCCTCGCCGAGCAGCTGTCGGACCTCGGCAGGGAGCTTCAGAAGGCGGAGGATGTTGGTTACCGTGGCGCGGCTCTTCCCGACCGCCAGCGCAATGTCCTCCTGTGTGCGCTTGAATTTCTCCACAAGCACCTTGTAGCCCTCGGCTTCCTCCAGCGCGCCGAGATTGCGGCGCTGGAGGTTCTCTACAAGCGCCAGCACAAGCATGGTTTCGTCATCCACGTCGCGGACGATTGCCGGCACATCGTTCCAGCCGAGTCTCGTGACAGCTCGAAGTCGGCGCTCTCCCGCCACCAGCTCCCAATGTTCCGGTGCCGGCGTGGATCTGACGAGAACGGGCTGGAGCAGTCCGTTTGCGCTGATGGACGCCGCGAGTTCCCGGATTTCCTCTTCCTTGAACTCCCGACGGGGCTGGAAGGGGTTGGGACGCACGGAATCCAGGGGAAGGCGTGCGACTTCGCCTTCCACGGGCTGATCGAGATGATCCCCAAGCAGGGCGCCCAGGCCGCGCCCGAGTCGAGTGTTCGGAGCAACGCTCATGAAGCTGCGCGGGCTCTCGTCCCGGTGTTCCTGTGTTGCGTTCGCTGAATGACTTCCCTCGCCAGACGGAGGTAATAACGGGCTCCAGCCGAGAGAACATCGTATACGATGATGGGCTTGCCGAAGCTCGGCGCCTCGGCAAGCCGAACGTTCCTGGGAATCGCGTTCGTGAAGACCTTGTCCCCAAAGTACTCGCGCGCTTCCCGGGCGACCTGCTTCGAGAGGTTGAGCCGCTTGTCGAACATCGTCAGGAGCACTCCCTCGATCTCCAGGCCCGTGTTGAGCCCCCGTTGTACAATTCGCACCGTGTTGAGAAGCTGGCTGAGGCCTTCCAGCGCGTAGAACTCGCACTGAATCGGGATGAGTACGGAGTCGGCTGCTGTGAGGGTGTTGAGCGTCAGGAGTCCCAGCGACGGGGGACAATCCACGAGAATGTAGTCGTAGTCGTCGCGAATGGGCTCGAGTGCCGTGCGCAGAACGGATTCGCGGGCCTGCACGCCTACCAGCTCGATCTCGGCACCGGCCAGGTCGCGCGTGGTGCCGACCATGTCCAGGTAGGGGAAGTGAAGCTCACGAACCCTTGATTCCTCGATGGAGCTCCCCCCGATCATGACGTCGTACATGCCGGAGACCTGGTCATGGCCCCAGAGGCCCAATCCGCTGCTTGCATTAGCCTGTGGATCCATGTCGATGACCAGCGTGCGCTGCTCAGCCACCGCCAACGCAGCGCCCAGGTTGATCGCGGTTGTGGTCTTGCCTACGCCGCCCTTCTGGTTGGCGATGGTGATGACTCTGGACATGGCTAGCAGTGGTCAGCTCTTTCCGGGGCGAGGTTTTTCCACAACACGGGCAGGATTCCCGGGTCGAACTCCGGATTCGGGGAAGAGTCGCACTGGAAAGCTAATCTGACCCCCGGTTTGCGGAAAAGGCGGATGCGCGTCGCCGGCATGGGGATTTGCGCCCGATTGCAGGTCATCCCGACATGGGCTTGCTGCCCGGCCCCGCCGCGAGGTCGGACAGCGCGCAGGTGGCAGCCCGCGGACAACTTCGCCCGGCATGCGAAGCGGCGATGCCTCCGAATCCTGATCGCGTGCTCTACGATACCTCTGCCCAATAGCGCCGCGATTCCGCCTTCAAGCGTTCTTGCCAACCTGGCGCCTCGCCGCTCTCGGTGCGTGCGGATTGATCCACGAGACTGCTAGCCGGCGACAGCGTCCGAATCGGGGAAGTACCGCGCCTTCATCGCCTGGAAGCGGCGGGCGGCCTTTGCGTCCAGCTCTTCGTCCAGATACCGGTCCAGCAAGGGAACCAGGTGTTCCCGGAGGAAGGATCCGCGGGCCATCCATTGGTAGTACTGCCGCCCGCCGTGCCGGTAGGGACCGTACAGCTTTCCCCCGGGGAAGTGCTCCATGATCCAGTCGAAGAGCGCCTTGTGGTCGGTGTGCATGCGGAGCGTGACGTGCGGCTGCCGCCCATCTCCACCGAAATGTCCCTCTCCAACGAGGACCCCCACCAGAAACCCGATGTCGAACTCCCGAGATGCGTCTTGTTTCACCGTCATGTTTCCCGTGAAACACGGTCCGTTCTACGACGTTGTTTCACCGTCATGTTTCCCGTGAAACGTTCTGAAGCGACGCTCTTCTGCTTCCGGATCTCCATGACGAGGTTCTGGAGATCTGCCGGCGAGACACCCGAGACCCTCGAAGCCTGCGCCAGGGTGGCCGGTCGTACCTGATCGAGTTTCTCGCGGGCCTCGTGCGACAGCGTCACCAGGCCTTCGTAGACGATGTCCTGCGGAATGCGGAATGCCGCGCGCGCCCGAAGCGCGGCCGCTCGATCCCGCTCGCGCTGCACATATCCGGTGTACTTCAGGTCGACCTCGACAGCCAGCAGAGCCTCCTCCCAACCATCTTCAACAAACGACGCGTTGGCTGCCCGAATCAGCGCATCCGACCTCACCTCCGGTCTTCTCAATAACTCCACCGCTCGTGCGGGAGTGCGCAATGGACTCGATCCCGCTTCCGCCAACGCGTCGTTCACCTGCTCCGGCTCCAGCCGCGTCGACCGAAACCACTCGATCAGACGCCGTTCCGTTTCCAGGCGCTCCTCAAGCACCCGGGTCTGGCCGGATGATAACAGGCCCTTTTCCCGCGCCACCGGTCCCAGGCGCGAGAGCGCGTTGTCCTGGCGGAGCAGCAGCCGGAATTCGGCACGCGAGGTGAAGAGTCGATAGGGTTCATCCACCCCCTTGGTGACCAGGTCGTCGATCAGCACACCAATGTACGCCTGGTCGCGCTCCAGAATGAAGGGCGCCTCCCCCAGGGTGGCCAGACCGGCGTTTGCACCGGCCACCAACCCCTGCACGGCGGCTTCTTCGAAGCCCGTCGTGACGTTGATCTGCCCGGCAAAGAAGAGTCCCTCTACCGACTTCACCTCCAGCGTGTGCCGCAGCTGATGCGGAAGGAAGTAGTCATACTCGATCGCGTACCCGCTACGGGTCATGCGCACCCGCTCCAAACCCGGCACGCTCCGCAGGAACCGGAGCTGCACTTCCGGAGGCAGGGAGGTCGACAACCCGTTCACATAGAGTTCGGTCGTATCCAGCCCCTCAGGCTCCAGAAACACCTGGTGTCCGCGTGCATCCGGAAAGCGGACGATCTTGTCTTCGATTGACGGACAGTACCGTGGCCCCCGGCCCGCGATGGCCCCGCCAAACCGTGCGCTCCGCTCGAGGTTTTCCTGCACGATGTCCCTGAGTTCCTGCCCCGTCCACGTAATCCAGCAGGGACGCTCGCCCGGAAACTCCTCGCGGACGAACGCCGAGAAGCGAACCCCCCCGGGTTCCGACGGTTGCTCCTCCAGCTTCCGGTAGTCCACGGACCGGCCATCGATGCGGGGCGGCGTACCCGTCTTGAAACGCGCCACTTCCAACTCGCGACCCTCGAGCGCACAGGCCAGCTCGACCGAGGCCTCCTCTCCGGCGCGCCCCCCCTCCACCCCGGCTCCCAGGCCGACATGGATACGGCCGCGAAGGAATGTCCCTGTCGTGATCACCACGGCCGGGGCCCTGAACTCGAGTCCCGTGCGCGTCCGCACACCGGCGATCCGGTCGCCCCGGAGCACGAGATCGGAAACCATGTCCTGAAAGAGATCCAGCGTCGAAAGCTCTTCCAGCACTCGTCGCACCGCCAGCGAGTACAGGGTCCGATCGCACTGCGCGCGCGGACCCCACACGGCCGGACCCTTGGAGCGGTTGAGCATACGAAAGTGAATGCGCGCCGCGTCCGTGGCCCGTCCCATGACCCCCCCGAGCGCGTCGACCTCACGCGCAACGACGCCCTTCGCAATGCCTCCGATCGCAGGATTGCAGCTCATCTGTCCGATGCGCGCCAGGTCCGGGGTGATCAGCAGGACCCGGGTTCCGAGGCGCGCGGCGGCCGCCGCCGCCTCCGCCCCGGCGTGGCCTCCGCCAACCACGATCACGTCGTACGTTCTATCCACGATCTGCCATCCGCGCTTCCCGTCTCATCAGCCGGCGCTGCCTGCGAAACACTATAACATCAACGTCAAAAACAACTTGCATACCTTGGGTCGAGCCCACGCATCCCTCTCTCGCGGCACCCCCCGGCCACAGGCACCTACTTGCCGATGCAGAAGTCCCGGAACACCCGGTCGAGCACCTCGTCCAGGGTTACGATTCCAAGGATTTCTTCCAGGGCCGTCTCCGCCGGCCTCAGATGGGTTGCAGCCACTTCAGCCGGAATCCCCTTCGCCAGAGCGCGCTCAAACGCATGCAGCTCCTCTACCGCTCGTGCGAGCGCGCGTCGGTGCCGCCTGCGGGTCACGATCGGCGCGTCTGCGTTCGCCTGGACCAGGCCTCCGAAGACCATCCCCGGAAGGACTCTGGCCAACTCCTCCAGTCCCTCCCCCGTGATCACGGAGGTGGCGATCCGGCGAGGCAGCCCCCCGTCGTCATCCGCGGTGCCGTTGCCCCGCCGGGCCAGATCGGCCTTGGTTTCCAGAACCAGCAACGGGCAATCGCGTTCCCCCAGAAAACCGAGATCGGCTTCCGGCACCCCTTCGCCTCTCTCCGCGCAGAACAGCACCAGGTCCGCCTGCGCCAGATAGCGGCGGGCAACCTCGATCCCCAGTGCCTCGACGCGCTCCCCGGTGTCCCGGAGCCCGGCGGTGTCCACAAGCCGAAATGGATAGCCACTCAAGGACACGGTTGCCTCAAGCGCGTCTCTCGTCGTCCCTGGCACTTCGGTCACGATCGCACGTTCGTATCCCACTAACGCATTGAAAATACTTGACTTACCTGAATTGGGGCGCCCGGCCAGAACGGTCAATGCGCCCTCTCTGAGCAGCTCCCCTTCGGGTGCCGTGGCCAGTACGCCCGCCAACCGGAGACGCACCTCCCGCGCCTCCCGGGCCACCGACTCGAGGCTGGTGGGGGGCTCGTCCTCATCCGGAAAATCCAGATGGTGGACGAGCAGTGCCTCGAGCCTGACCAGGGACGCGCGCGCCGAGCTCATTCTGGCCGACAACCCACGCTCCATCTGATGCACGGCCACCCGGTGCAGCGCCCGGCTGCGCCCGCCCACCAGATCGCACACGGCTTCCGCCTGAAGCAGGTCCATCTTCCCGTTCAGATACGCCCGCCGGGTGAATTCTCCGGGTTCGGCCATGCGGGCGCCCGCTTCGAGCGCGTGCTCCACGAGGAGGCGCGGGATGAGATATCCGCCGTGACAGGAGATCTCCACCATGTCCTCTCCGGTGTAGCTGGCGGGCGCCGGATAGCTGGTGACGATTCCCCGGTCCAGAAGCTCTCCGGTCTCCGGGTCGTGCAGTCCCGCCAGCACCGCCCGGCGGGCATCGGGGTCACGCAGATCCGGCGCGAGCGCGCATCGGATGGAAAAGGCGCCCGGTCCCGAAATCCGCACCACCGCGAGGGCCCCCGGCCCCGGCGGGGTCGCCGCTGCCACGATGGTGTCGGTCAATCTTGCTCCCCTGTTCCCGCCGGACCACTCTGGTCGGCCGTCTTCCAGGCCTAGGAGGGTGCCTTGTTTCTCGCCTTCTGCCGCTCCCTGGCGATCCAGTACTGCTGCGGCAACGTGGCGATGTTGGCCGTCGCATAGTAGAGGTTCAGCCCCGATGCCAACTGGAAGAAGATGAAGACCATGAAGATCGGCATGAACCACAGCATCATCTTCATCTGGGGGTTCACCTGCTCCATCGTACGCATGCTCACCCACTGCAGCAGGAACATGGATACGCCCAGGAAGACAGGAAGCAGATACAGCGGATCCGGGGCGGAGAGATCCGGGAGCCAGAGGAAGGAGACGCCGCGAAGCTCGATGGTGTTCTGGAAGACGAAGAAGAGCGTGATGAGCACCGGGAATGGGATGAGCATGGGAACGCATCCGGCCAGCGGATTGAAACCATGCTCCTTGTACAGTCTCATCATCTCCTTCTGCTGCCGCTCCGGATCGTTCTTGTACTTGGCCTGGATCTCCTTGACCATGGGCGCGACGGCGGTGTTCCTCAACTGCGCGCGCATGGCCTTCTGGTTCAGCGGAAAGAGCACGACGCGCATCATGACCCCGAACAGGATCAACACCCATCCATAGCCCCAGCCCAACTGGTTGTGCAGGTAGATGAGGATCGTGGTGATGATCGCCGCGAACGGCTGGATGACGGGCCGCAGCCACCTCCAGCCGACCGGGTTCACATCCTCCAGGTCGCCGCCGATCGCCCTCAGCCGGGTGAAGTCCTGCGGCCCCAGGTAGACCCGGTAGGCGAATGAATCGTCGGGCAGAAGACTCTGCGCGGCGGTTACCGATACCCGCGGCTCCTCGCCGCCGTACAGATCGACCGGGCGCCTCGCGAACACTCCGCCCAGGAAGCGCTCCGCCTCCCGGTCTTCGCCGGCCAGCAGCGCCGCCAGAAAGTACTTGCTCTTGAGCGCCACCCACAGCAGCGGGCCGTCCTCGACCCGATCCTCCTCGAAATTCCTGAGCGGCCGCTGCCGGATCCCGTCCTGGGTATGGTTGACCACGTAGCCCAGCGCCTGCTCGTCATCCGAGGGGCGCGCTTCGTTGAACGCCAGTCCCTGACCCAGGTCCGTGAGCAGCAGACCCCGGTCGACCCCGAGAACGCGCCCGCGGACGTCGATCAGATACGAGGCGGGGTCGAAACGGTATCGGATTTCGAAACCGTACATCCCGTCGGGACTTCGGAAGGTGAAGCTCAGCTCCTGCGGGTCACCTCCCTCCACCAGCGCAAGTCCTTCCGCCGGAGACACTTCGAACGGCACTGCGGAGAAATCGAGGGTGTCTCCGGCGACCGCGACCCGGTTGCCGAGTGCGCCCGGCCCGTTGCGCAGGAGAAGCTGTACGGGGCCGTCATCCGCGAACGACGTGAATCCCGGCAGCATCGCGGAATGCAACTGTGCCCCGTAGTTGCTGAACTCGAACTCGTAGAGCGGTCCCCGGACGCGGATCCGGCGCTCCGGTACTTCGGGGGGATCCGGCTCGGCCGCGGTCGCAATCCCGCTGCTCGGCGTGACCGCGGATTCCGCCGGCTCCCCGGCCCTGGGCTCGCTTTCCACCGCTGCGGGCACCGGCGCCTCCGGGGCCGGGGGAGGCGGGAAAAGGAGGTTGGTTCCGAACAGGACGCCGATCATCAGGAGGATGGCGAGGACGAAGCGAAGTTCCGGCCTCATCGCGCGTGTCCTCGAGGCACCGGATCGAATCCCTTCCCGCCCAGGGGATGGCACCGGCAGAGCCGCCGCAACGTCAGCCAGCAGCCGCGCAGGGTCCCGTGCCGCTCGAGCGCTTCCAGTGCGTAGGCCGAACAACTGGGCACGAAGCGACAGGCAGGCGGCGTCAATGGAGAGATGGCCGCGCGATAGAAGCGAATGCCGCTCAGCAAGAACTTCAGAGTAGCTCCTCGGTCAGCTTCACCAGTTGATTCCTGAGCTGCTGGAACGACACCTGGTACGCCTCCCGTCTGGCCCTGACCAGGAAGTCCAGATCCCGAGGGTGGGTGTCAAGCCGCGGCAGCACTTCGAGTCGTCCGATCTCACGCAGCCGGCGCCGCAACCGGTTGCGATGCACGATCGTGTGTCCGTGCTTGGGTACGATCACCCCGAAGCGTGCACACGAAGTGGCGGAAGCCGCGAGGAAGACGTCGAGTTCGGACGTCCTCCTTCGCTTCCCCCGCCTCAACAAACCCCGGATCTCGCCGGAGCGCCGAATTCGTCTCAAAGGAGGAAAGCATACTTCGGTTGGGGGGCCCGGCTCGGCGGCGGCTGCGCCGTCTACTTCGAGCCGACCTCCACTACCAGCCTGTGGCGCCCCTTCCTCCGCCGCCTTGACAGCGTCTTGCGGCCTGCCCGAGTGCTCATTCGGGCGCGGAATCCGTGGGTGTTCTTTCTCTTTCGATTCCGTGGTCTGTATGTCGGTTTCATGAGAAACGTTCGTGAAAGGAACCACCCGCCTCCAGTCGAGTGAGTCGTACCAACCGCCAGGCGAACGCGGGACGGGCGAGGAACCTACCGGGAATCCGCGCGGCCCGTCAACCCCGGCGCACCCTGCCCTCCGGGCTGGACCGTAGCCGTCCGGAGACGCAGGCCCGCTTGCCGCAATTGACTTTTCCACACTCCCGGGGTACCGTTGCACCCTTCGCTGCCCCGGGGGCTTTCCGCACGGGCCCCCGTCTCGACTCGTCTCCCTCATTTCCGTCCTCGATGGAACTCTCTGCCTCCGAGATCTGGGCTCACGCCCTGGCGGCCGCGCGGGCCTACCTTCCGGAACAGAGTTTCGAGACCTGGCTTGCCGGAACCGAGGCGGTCGGCTTCTCCGACGACGAGTTGCTGGTCGAGGCCCCGAGCCAGTTCCATGTAGAGTGGATCGAGGACAAGTACGGCGCGCTTCTCGGCAGAAGCATCGAGCAGCGGCTGGGACGACCCCTGTCGATAGCCTACCGGTCGTCGGCCTCACTCGCCGCGCCTGCGGCCTTCGCCCTGGCCGCGGATGAGCCTGCCTACTCCTCGCCCCCGTATCGGTCCAACGTCTCCGAGTCAAAGCCGATGGTCCCCGCCGCCAAGCTGAACGAACGCTACACCTTCGACCGCTTCGTCGTGGGCAACAACAACCAGCTTGCGGTCGCCGCCTGCCGCGCCGTCGCCGAGAAACCGGCCCGCATGTACAACCCCCTCTTCGTCTACGGAGGGGTTGGGCTGGGAAAGACCCATCTCATGCATGCGATCGGCAACTACCTGCAACAGCACGCTCCGCAGACGCACATCGCATACCTTCCCACCGAGCAATTCACCAACGAGCTGGTCACATCCATCCAGGAGGGCGCGACGCCCGGTTTCCGCCGGCGCTATCGGCATATCGACCTCCTGCTCGTCGACGACATCCACTTCCTCGAGGGCAAGGAACGCACACAGGAAGAGTTTTTTCACACCTTCAACGCCCTGTACGACGCCCAGAAGCAGATTGTTCTCACCAGCGACCGCGCGCCCAGCAGCCTGTCCGGGCTCGAAGAACGACTGGTGTCGAGGTTCGCGTGGGGTCTGGTGGCCGACATCAAGCCCCCGGACTACGAAACCCGCATCGCGATCGTCCGCAAGAAGTCCGCCGCCGACGGACTCTTTCTGGAAGACGATGTGATCGACCTCGTGGCCCGTTCCTGTACCTCCTCCGTCCGCGAGATGGAAGGCGCGATCATCAAGTTGCTCGCCTTCTCGTCCCTGACGAATCAGGAAATCACGCTTGCGCTCGCGCACGAGGCGCTGCAGGAATCGCGAATCCCAACCCTCGCTCCGTCCCCGCCCACATCGATAACCGACATCCTGAATGCCACCGCGGCGGCCTGGGGAGTGGAACCCGCCGGCCTCGTCTCGAAGCGGCGTACCCGGGACGTCACCGTGCCCCGCCAGGTCGCCATGTTCCTGATCAAGGAGATTCTCGACCTGCCCCTTACCAGGATCGGCGCGGCCTTCGGGGGACGGGATCATTCCACCGTGATCCACTCGATCAGAAAGGTGGATCGGGATCTGCAGACGGACGACGAGTTCGCCGGCCGCGTCTCCCGCCTGCGGGACCAGATTCTCGCGGGAGGGGCCTGAAACACATGTTGAAACAAATGGGGAGAACCGGGGAAACCTCGTGGTTTGCTCCGCCCCCTGAGCCCCCGCTGTGGATTCATGGAAAACCGGATGCTGTTTTGCGTCCGCAATCCACGGCATCCCTCCATTCCCGAGACCGTTGGGGAGAACCAGGTTACCGGACGGAGACGAGGCGTTATCTACAACTCCACAGCCTCTACTACTACTACTTTCCTATGATACAAGGGTAGAACCCGAACTTCTTCCGTGGATTCCCTCACGAACCGCAACTCCATCTCCCAGGATCCGAACCAGATGAAACTTGCCCTGACTCGGCAGAACCTGTACCAGGGACTCACGGCAGTCTCCCAATCCGTTCCAGCCCGAACCACGCTGCCGGTTCTCTCCAACATTCTCTTCGATGCAACCGAAGAGGGCCTCTGGATCACGGCCACCGACCTGGATGTCACCGTTCGGACCCGCGTAGCCGCGGAGGTTCAGGAGACAGGTTCGTTGACGGTCCCGGGCAAGAAAATCCAGGAGATCGTGCGGGCACTTCCCGACCGCCCGGTGCTGTTGGGCACTCTGGGCAGCCAGATGGAGCTGGTGTGCGGCAAGAGCCGCTTCAAGCTCAACGGTCTGCCCGCGGACGATTTTCCGTCGTCGCCCCACCTGGACTTCGATCAGGCATGGACCACCTCCGGGGCCGATCTCCTGTCGCTCATCCGCAACACGTCGTTCGCGGTATCGAGCGAGGAGAGTCGGCCGATCCTGAGCGGAGTGCTCTGGGAGCTGCGCGGCAGCGAGATGCGCATGGTGGCGACCAACGGCCACAGGCTTGCGAGGATGGCGGTGAAGACGGAGTCGTCCGGGCCGGCGGCCTCGAACCTCATCGTTCCCCCCTCGGCACTGAGGCTGGTGCAGAGGCTCTTCGGCGAGGGGGATGAACTCGAGTTGGGCCGCGATGGCAATTTTCTCGGCTTCCGTTCGGGGCCGACCGAGGTCTACACCCGGCTGATCGACGGCACCTACCCGAACTACAAGCAGGTAATCCCCAGGGACAACGACAAGTTTGCGGTGGTCGACAAGAACAGCCTGCTTGGCGCCGTCAAGCGGATGGACGTTGTCGCGAGTGACCAGACGCACCGCATCAAGCTCAGTTTTTCCGGTAGCCGGATGAACCTGAGCGTGAGTACTCCCGACCTGGGCGAGGGCTACGATGAGGTGGACCTCGGATACGAGGGCGACGACCTGGATATCGGGTTCAACGCCAGCTATCTGATCGAGGTGCTTCAGCACATGCCCACGGATGACGTGCGGCTGGCGTTCAAGGCGCCGGAACGTGCGGCGACCGTCGAGCCGGTGCCCGCGGAGGACGCGGACGCCATCGACTACCTCTGCCTGGTGATGCCCCTCCGACTGCTCGACTGACCCGTTCGGCGATGGGCCGAAGTCGGGGTCGATAGGGCTAGACCGGGGTCGATGGCATCTCGGCGTCGGCCAGCTCCCTGCGGGCGGCGAGGAGTTCGCTGGCGGGAAACACGGTTGTCACCGCATGGCCTTGCGCTTCGATGCGCTCCCTGGCTCCTTCCTCGCGATCAACCAGCGCGAGGACGGCGAGAACCCGGGCGCCGTGGTCCTCAACCGCCCGGATGGCCTTTAGGGTGCTCCGGCCGGTCGTCATGGCATCCTCGATGACCACCACGCGCGCATCCGTCGGAAGCCCGCCCTCGACCCTGCGCCGGGTGCCGTACTCCTTCGCGTCCTTGCGGACGGAAAACGCGTCCATGGGCCGGCGCTCCTCCCAGCTCTGACGCGCGATGGCGTAGGCGATCGGGTCGGCGCCCATCGTCAGACCGCCGACGTGTGTGGGATCCAGACCGGCGTGCCGCAGGTAACTCAGGCATACCCGGCCGACGAGCGCCTGTCCCTCGGCGGTCATCGTCGTCGCTCGCGCGTCCACGTAGTAGGTCGAGCGGGTGCCGCTGGCGAGCGTGAAGCGGCCAACCCGGAGAGACCGCTCGATAAGAAGGGCAAGCAGGCGGTCGCGGGTGTCCATGCGGCTCCTTGGCGCGGAAGGCCCGGGGAATGGATCGTGTGCCCCGCGCCCGCGGCGGTGGGGCAGCAGGACGGATGGCGGGCAGCGCCGTATATTGGTGCTGCCGGTTCGGCATCGTCAAATCAGCGAAGGAGCTGACGAAGGTATCGGTTGTGACGAGAAAGCTTGGAGGTCCATGGGTTTGGGCGGCGATGGCGACGGCCGCGGTATCCGCGTGCGCGGAAAACGGCGTGGAGCCACCCATGCTGCGCTTTGGCCAGTTGGGCCAGCTGGTCGTAGAGGTTGTGACTCCACAGCAGCTTCTCCCGTCGCCCGGCAGGGGAGAACTGCGTCAGACGCTGACGTGGCGGTCGACCGGTGCCTGGCAGCTTTTCGAGTCGATCGCCTACCGGGGGGTGGTAGGCAGCGAGACCACCACGCGGAGTCCCGGGCCGGCGTTCACCGCATCCTACGCCACCCTGGTCACCCAGATCCACGGCGCGGCCGGCCTGGATCTGTTCATCGAGGATCTCGATCCGAACCTGAACCCGCCATGTGACGACGAAGCCCGCGTCACCCTTCGCATCCAGGATGAAATCCGGGGCGAGGAGAGAAGCTGGACCCGTTGTGCCAGGGGTCCTCTCGGATCACTGAATCCCGCCGGGTCGGGGCCCGACATACACGCCAGTCGAGTGATCCAGGTGTCCAGGCTCGTGCACGACCGCACCCTTGGAGATTCCACGACCAGCGTCTACCACCAGAGCATACCGTTCGCGACCCTCGACCAGGGGGCGAAGCCCGGTGAGCGGGCACTGGTCTCACAGGTGTTCTTCGGAGGGCCGGACGAGGACGATGCACCTGCCGGGTGGGGGGACTTCTGGCGACGGCACGCCGGTGGCGCTTCCCTGCCCGACATCGACTGGAAGGCGGATATGGTGGTGGTCGCGGCGGATGGCGCCCGCCAGGAGGCGGGGAGCATCCTCGAGATCAGGGGAATCGTTGCCACGGAGGGTGCGATCATTCAACTCGTGGAGCTCGCCCCCGGTGATTTCTGTTCGCCCGCGGCGGTGGTGGAGACGCCTTTCCACCTCGTCGTCGCGCCACGGACGGGGTCGGCGATTCAATTCAGCGAAGTTGCGCTGGAGCGGGTGCCCTGTGGGCTGTGAACCGGAGCCGTCGGCCGGGCGAAACCGGAGAGTGTGCTCCTGAGCCGGAGTCCAACCGCAAACGGAGATCGCGAGAGTGCCGCTTCGACGCCTGTACGTGCTGGTCCTGGTCGCCTTCGCGGTCATCTTCACCGCGACCAGCAGCTGGATGGCATTCTCGGTCACCAACCGGGCGCTCGAGGACGAGCTGGACGACAAGCTGCAGGTCACCGCGGGCGTGGCGGCGGAAACCGGGCTGGACGCGACCAATCTGCTTCTTCTCGGCCGCGGAGACGAAGAGACCTTCTTCTGGGGGGAGGCGTACGACCGCCTGCGCAGTCTGGTCGACCGCGGATATGTGGACGCTGCCTGGATCATTCGCCGCGAGAGTCCGGCCTTTCCCGGAGAGGACGCGGTGCCGGGGGGAGGAGGAACGATTGAACAGCCTCCCTCCTATACGGCCATCGTTTCGACCGAGTCGGCCGACTCCATTCCGATCATCGGGACCGAGGTCTTCATCTTTTCCGCCTACGACCTGAGCGGACTCTGGGAGAACGGATCGGCGACCTCGACTCCCTTCGAAGGAAGGGACGGTCGCCTCTACAAGTACGGTTTCGCACGGCTGGAGGAATCCGACGACGAATCCGACGTCGCCCTCGCCGTGCTCATGCGGGCGGACTACCTCGCTCCCCTGGCCAGGCTGCGGAGGTCGGTCCTCCTCGCTTCCGCGATCACGGTCGTGCTCTCGGTTCTCGTCGCCATCGGCCTGGCCGCCCGCATCGCCAAGCCTCTGGAGCGGCTCAGCAGGGTGGCGCTTCGCATCCAGCGGGGCCGCATCACGCGGTCGATCGAGGTGGAGGCGGGCGTCGAGATCGGCCGGCTCTCGCGGGCGATGGAGCGCATGCGCCTGGGAATCATCCAACGCGACGAGCAGCTCCGGCTGATGCTCGCTCAGGTGGCTCACGAGATCCGGAATCCTCTGGGCGGGCTCAAGCTCTTCTCGGCCATTGCGGCGGACAGCGCCGATCCGCAGGAACGGGCCCAGCTCTTCCGCAAGATCCAGGCGGAAGTGGATGCCCTCAACGGCATCATCACCGACTTTCTAGTGTACGCCCGCCCCCGGGCGCCGCAGCCGACCCTGCACGACATCCGGGCTCCGCTCAGGGAGGCGGCCGAGCTGGTCGCGACCGAACTCCAGTCGCGGGGAGGCAGCCTCGAGGTCGAGCTGCCGGATGCCCAGCTGGAGGTCGTGGCGGATTCCGGGCAGGTCAAGCGCATGGTGCTGAACCTGTTGCGCAACGCGGCCGAAGCCGGTGACCGGGTTTGGCTCAAGGGTACGTTCAGCAACGGCGAAGTCATCGTATCCGTGCGCGACAACGGGCCAGGCGTACCGGAACCATTGCGGGGACGAATCTTCCAGCCCTTCGTCACCAGCAAGGAAAGGGGCGCGGGCCTGGGGCTCGCGATCGTGGCCGGCGTGGCACGGGCCCACGACGGCAGGGTCGAACTGGTCTCGGGCGACGGCGCTGCTGGGAATGGCGCGGAGTTCCGTCTATATTTGCCCGGCTCGGAGGTGTTCCCGGTCGCGCGAAGCGAAGCGAATGGCCGCTAGCGCCGGCGCCCGTCAAGAGCGGGCCGCCGGCTGGCCCGGGGATCGAGCGGCGCGCGCATCCCGGGCTGCAGGGCATGCGCGTCTCCGGCCTCCGTCCCGTGCCGGCCTTCCTTCCACCGCCCCCAGCGGGCCCGTCCATCTGGTGCCATGGCGCGAGTGCTGATTATCGACGATCACGATGCCATCCGCGAAGGCCTCGAGCTGCTCCTGCGCAAGCACGGCCACCGGACCTATTCGGCGGAGAATGGCAGGCAGGGCCTGGATATCCTCAGCGAGCATGGCGCCGAGCTGGTCGTCACCGACCTCAGAATGGCGGGCATGGACGGCATCGAGGTGCTCCGCCAGGTGCGGGCGCAGGCCCCGGAGACCGATGTGATGATGATCACGGCTTTCGGCACCGTGGACAGGGCCGTGGAGGCGATGAAGCTGGGGGCGGTCGACTTCATCACCAAACCGTTTTCTCCCGAGGAGTTCGCGGTCAAGGTGGGCCGCCTGCTGCGCGAGCGGGAAGAGCGCGACGAACTGCGCCGGGAGAACGTGGCGCTGCGGATCGAGAACACTTCGCTGAAGGAGCAGACGGAGACCCGCTACGGGCAGATCATCGGCGAAGCTCCCGCGATGAAGAGGGTGTACAACTGGATCGGCCGGGTGGCTCCCAGCGAGTCGACGGTCATGATCTACGGAGAGTCCGGCACGGGCAAGGAGCTCGTAGCCCGCGCCATTCACGCCAGCTCATCGCGCCGGGACGGGCCTTTCGTGCGCGTGAACTGCGGAGCCCTCGCCGAGAGCCTGCTGGACTCCGAGCTGTTCGGGCACGAGAAGGGCGCGTTTACGGGCGCGGACCGAAGGCGGCGGGGGCGCTTCGAGCTCGCGGACGGCGGGACCATCTTTCTCGACGAGATCGCCACGATCTCCACCATGACCCAGGTCAGGCTCCTGCGCGTGATCCAGGAACGGGAGCTCGAGCGCGTGGGGGGAGAGAAGACGATTCCCGTGGATGTGCGCATCATTGCGGCAACCAACACTCCCGCGGAGGAGCTCCTGGCCGGCGAGGACTTTCGCAAGGACCTCTTCTACCGCCTGCATGTGGTTCCGATCGTGCTGCCGCCGCTGAGGAACCGTGTCGAGGACATCCCGTTGCTGGTGGACCACTTCATCGCAAAGCTGCGCAAACGCACCAACTCCGGGGTCGGCGGGGTCGAGACGAAGGCGATGGACAGGCTGAGCAGCTACGCGTGGCCGGGCAATGTTCGCGAGCTCGAGAACGTGATCGAACGGGCGCTCCTGCTTGCGGACGGTCCCACGATCGATGCCGGGGATCTGCCTGCAATGAAAGCCGGGGACCTCGTGCCGCGGGCGGACGACCTGCCCGAGGGCGGAAAGAACCTGAACGAGGTGGTCGAGGGTATTGAGGAGAGGCTCCTCAGGCAGGCTCTCGAGCGGGCGGGGGGAGTCAAGGCGGAGGCTGCCAGACTGCTGGGACTGAAGTCGAGCGCCTTCTACTACAAGCTCGAGAAATACGGCATCGACGCGTAAACCGAGGCAGGTCATGGCCTCATCGGCCGCACAGGGCAGGGGACGGAAGCCGGCGGGCCTGCTCCGCCTGCTGGCCCTGGCCGCGGGTCTGTGCGCGGTGCTTCCCTCCGCGGCGGAATCGCAGGATGTGGAACAGTCCGCCTATCGCGCGGCGGAGAGCGCCTACAACGCCGCCCTGCGCGCCCGCGATCTCGAGCGCGACCTTCTCGACGACGCTCTCGACGAGGTGACCGAGTCTCGACAGTCCGGCGATCAGGCCCGGTACGAGCGTGCCCTGGCCATCTATCAGGAGCAGGCGCGGGAGCTGGAACAGAGCAACAGGGATCTCGACGACGCCGCGGGCCAGCTGGAACAGGCCCGGCGCTCCTACCTGTCGAGCCTACTGGACGAGCTGGACGAGTTGGTCGAGGAGCTGCCACAGGCCCCCGATGCGCGCGGGCGAGACCTCATCGGTCGCCGGATCGCCCTCCTGAACGACGCCGCCGACCGGCTTGAACGCCCCATCGAGATCAACGACGATCCGTTCCCGGAAATCAACATCGACCCCGGCGACACCCGGGACGAAATCCGGGCCAAGGCCGACCTGCTGGAGCGGTATGCGAGACGCTATGACCTGCTGTTGCTCGACATCGATGCCCAGATCGACTTGCTCGAGCAGCGGCAGCGTCATGCGCGCATGGTGCGGGATTTCGGAGCGGATCTCTCCCGCTTCGGCGACCTTCGTGTGCCCGTGGGACCAGACGCGACATCCGACAATGCGGAGGACCTGATCGGCAGCGAGGAGTTGCCGCAGCGCCTCGAGGAACTGCAACAGTCCAGGGAGTTCGTGATCGAGAGACGAGACATCGCCAGGCTGCGAGCGGAGGAGTTTCGCCAGCGCATCGGGGGCGAGCACACCGCATGAGCTGCTCCACGCGGATCGCGACCCTCGTCGTCCTCATGGGTACCGGATGGGGTGCGACGCTCTCCGCCCAGGCGCGCGTGACGGACCTGGTCTTTACCGGCGGGACGCATGTGGAACGGTATGGCGGAGGAATTCCGTCCGTGACGCTTGCCGTGGTCGACAGCGTAGATCAGGCCTGGGCGACGAGCGCCGAACTGGGGGTCCGAGCCGTTCTGAACTCGAACGCCAACGGGTTCGACGGCCTCACCGTCACACTGGATGGCGGTGTCCGGCAGTTCGACGCGTACGGCTTCAAGCTGCGCGACTATGCGCCCCGTGTTTCGAGCGGGGTGCTCGACGCCGTGTTCCGCACAACGACGAACCACGGCGTCCTGCAGTTCAACGGGCGGGCAGGAGGCCGCGATGTGGCTGACCGCACGCCCACTCCCCTGTTCCTGGAGCCGGGTTACACGAACTACGAAGGGTCGGCGCTCTTCCAGACACGGGAAATAGGCGGGACCTACTGGGATGTGAGCGTCGAGGGCGGCCGGGCCGACTACAACGCCCAGGAAATCGTGCCGCAACTCGATCTGCTCGACCGCAACAGGATCGGGTTCGAACTGGGTGCCGCGCAGGCACGGATGTGGAACGCGGCGCGGTTGACGATGCGTTTCTACGGATCGTTCACCGAATTCCGGTATCCGAAACAGGGCACTCGCTATGAACCTGATCCCTTCCGCCGGGACCAGGCCTATCAGCTGGGTGCGCTGTGGCGGTATGACGGGCTGGAATCTTCGGATGGGTTCGAGTCGCCGGGGGTCACCGCGGAGGTCGGCATCCGGGGCACGATCAACAGATCCAATGCGAGCCGGACCGAATACAACGCCGTCTCGGTAAACACCGTCGTGTCGATACCCTTGCCCTCGGACATGAGGGCCCATATCACGGCGGTGCTTACCGCGAAGGACTACCTGACCGAAACGGAGTTCATCCGCCTGATTCCGGGCGAAGAGGCGGACAATGCGTCGCGGGTGTACGTAGGCGTCAGCCGGCAACTCACCGACGCCGTCGACGGCCGCTTCCGAATCGGCTGGACCCGGGCGGAGACGGAGATCGGCGACGCCTATTTCGAGCGCTACAGCGGATCGCTGCTCTTCAGCTACCGGCCCTGAAGGACGCGCAGGCCCGGATACGACGAGGCCCCGGAGGCAGTTGGCCTCCGGGGCCTCGCGGGCGCCCGTATCAGCCTCGGAAGATTTCTCCAACTCCGGCGGCAGGACTCGAACCTGCGACCCGGTGGTTAACAGCCACCTGCTCTACCAACTGAGCTACGCCGGAAGACCGCCTGCAGTAGCCTGCAACCGTACCCCAAGGCCGTCAGCGTGTCAAGTTGCGCGCCCGGCGGCCTCGAAAACGCCGTGCAGCGCGGGACCAATGTCGTGCGCCAGGTCCCACATCTCCTGAAATCGCGCTCGCACGCGGTCGGCCTCCCCGCCCCTGTGCACCACGGCGAGCGCCGGCCCGCGCGAGGGGTAGGGGATCTGGAACCAGTGGACGCCCAGGAGCAGATCGCAGCGTCCCTGCGGATCGACGAAGACGGAGAAGTTGGGCGCCCAGTCGAAGAGGGGCGCGCAGCGGACCCGGAGGCGCTCTTCGGCGAGCAGGCGCACGACGACGCGCAGATTGTGGCTGCGTTGGGGATCGGCCAGGATCGCCTCGGCCTCGAATTTGAGCGTTGCCGCATTGATCTCGGTGGTGAGGACGCGCAGCTCTTCCACGGAGTCCAGGTCCTGGTAGGCGAGATCGATGCCGGAGAGCCGGATCCGATCGACGGCCGCATCGACGTGCCGGGCCTCGCGGACGAGGTCGGCGTAGACCGTCCGGAGGCTCCGGCGAGACCGGTCGTGGATCAGCTTGCTGTGCGTCGGCGGCATGGTACAAGCAAGCGGAAGACCCCGGGCGAAGGAATGGCGGGATGGGACGACGGCGCGAATTACGGACGACGGTTGCCCTCGATTGCGGAATGGGCGATCTCACTAGCAGTCCGGGGAGGAATCCGTGCGTCCCGCGGACGGCGAATGCGGCGGACTGCCGGATCACAACAACACGCCGACGGAGGCCGGTTTCCGATGTCCCGTCCCACCCAGCGCCGACTCGTTGCGTTACTCCTGCTGCTGCCGGCGGCCGCCTGCGGCATTCCCGAGCCGCAGGACGGCCCGCGCCTGATGGTGATGCTGGTCGTGGATCAGCTCATCCCCGAACAGCTCGAGCGCTACGGCGAACACTACTCGGGCGGGCTTCGCAGGCTGCTGGATGAAGGCCACCGCTTCGACAACGCCGCTCACGACCATGGCGTGACCGAGACCGCGGCGGGGCATGCGACGATTTCGACGGGCGTCTACCCGAAGACGCACGGGATCGTGGCCAACGACTGGTACGAGTTCGACGCGGCCGGAGAAGCGAGACTCGTCTACGCGGTCGCCGACAGCCTGTCCCCCATCGTCGGCATCCCCGAACGGTCGGGTCGCTCGCCCCGCAACCTCGAGCGCGGGGGCATGGCCGACTGGGTTCTGGGCGCGGACTCCGGGGCGCACGTGGTGTCGGTGTCGAAGAAAGACCGGGCCGCGGTCACGATGGCGGCAAGGGCGCCGGGCCATGTTTACTGGCTCGACGCCGAAGAGGGACGGTACGTGACCTCGACCTGGTACCGGCAGGCGCTGCCCGGCTGGGTTGAGGACTTCAACCGGGAGGCGCGGACGCGGTTTCTGTCCGACTCGGTGTGGTACAGCACCATCCCCGCGGGCCTGGAGCAGGTCGTGCCGCGAGGGGACCCGGCGCCGTACGAGGCCGATGGAATCCACACGACCTTTCCGCATCGATTCGAGGACGAGGAAGACGGATCGTCGCCATCGGATTTCAACGAATGGATCGCCGAGAGGCCCATGGTGGACGTCGCAACGATTGAACTCGCGATGACCGCGGTGCGCGAGCTGGGCATGGGCGACGACGACATCGTGGACTACCTGGGCGTGTCGCTTTCGCAGGTGGACTACGTGGGCCACCGCTACGGGCCGCTCAGCGTGGAGCAGTTCGACACGCTCCTTCGCCTCGACCGGCTGCTCGGCGAGTTCTTCGCCTTCCTGGACGGCGAGATCGGCTCAGGCGGATGGGTGCTGGGGTTCAGTTCGGACCACGGCGTCCAGCCGGTCCCCGAATACCTGCTGGAGCTCGGGCAGCCGGGAGGCCGCGTCGGAGGCAGGGACTTCCGGGCCGCCGCCCAGCTCGTGCGGGACGCGCTCCCGGACGCGGCGGGCGCCACGTCGGGCCCGGAGCAGGAGCGGGTCGCGGAGGTGCTCGAGGAACTGGACTTCGTCGCCGACGCCGTCACCGACGCGGAACTCGCCGGCCCACCTTCCGCGGATTCGCTGATCCGGCTGCAGCAGAACTCCTACTTCGCCGGGCGCATGCCCGGGCCCCTGCACCGCTACGGCGTCCACCTGGAAATCCGGCTCACCCACGGCACGGTGGAATACACCGGGGGCGGGACCAACCACGGATCGCCGTACTGGCACGACCGACACGTGCCCCTGATCTTCCTGGGGGCGGGGGTGCAGCCGGGGCGCTCGGACCTGCGCGTGCGCACCGTGGACGTGGCGCCCACCCTGGCCGCGCTCGCGGGCATCGCCGTGCCGACGGACCTCGCGGGGCGGGATCTGTTTCGCTAGCGGGGCCGACGCGTAACCCGTCGCGGCCGCCTGGCCCGCGCACCCCGGCAACGGGACTGGCTCAACCACCACCCGCCCGCCAGCGTGCTCGTTGTCGTGCCGCCTTCAGGAGCCTTACCCGGCGATCGATTCCCAGGGCGGCTGCCGCTTCCGCAGCCGTCTCGGTGACCTCGTATCGCTGAGGGAGCGAATGTCGTAGCCGCAGGAGCGCCTCTTCGAACTTGAGCCGCGCCCAATGGGCCGGCTGGGTTGTCTCAATGAGCATCGCGATGTCGCTGATGGCGTCCGCACCCGCGCCACCGCCCCTCCACTCGCGCTGGCGGGCCTTGAACAACGCGAACACCCACGGATCCTCGAACCAGCTCACTGGCGGTTCGGGGACATCGCCGGCCATCTCGCGGGCCATCGACACTTCCCCCGTGCGCAGCGCGGCCAGGCTGGCGCCCGAATGGCTGATCGTTCCCAGATGGCGCCCCATTCCGGGCATCCAGAGTTGCCGGGCGCGGGCAAAGTGTGCGGCGCCAAGGTCCGGGTCCCTCGCCTCCAGCGCCAGCTCTCCCATCTTGCAATCCAGGGCAACATGCGCTTCGCAGACATTCACCCCGGCAAGCAGCGGCGCGGCCTTGGCAAGGCAGTTCCTTGCCTCGTCGAGGCGTCCGATCGCACCGAATCCGGTAGCTGCGCTGACCAGCAGGTTGTAGTGATCGAGGGAATCGTCGCAGTTGCCGCCCAGCGTCTCCCCCTCCTCCACCGCCGAGGTGACCTCCGGGTCGGCCATGAGTCCCCTTGCGCCCTGGATCGTAACGAGCCGCGCCAGGGCCTGCAGCAGTTCATCCGGCGCGCGCGTCCGGCGGGCGATGGCGATGGCTTCGCGGGCGTGCCCGAGGCCGGCATCGAAGTCACCCTGATGATGGAGCGCGAGGCTGGCGTGCAAGGGGCCCCGTGACTCCGGTGCAACACGCTCCAGCAGCGCTCTGGCGTGAGCGGCGACCCTGTCCGCCTCCGGGCCGTGTCCTTCTCTTCGGTGGATGTGAAGTTCGAGTTCGATGGCCTTGGCGGCCGCCTTCCAGTGCCTCTGTTCCTCGGCGGTGCGTCCGAGTTCACGGATGCCGGCTGCCGCCTCTCGCGGAGAGCGGGAGCCCTTGCTCGCGAGCAGGTCGACGCGCAGGAGGTCGGCAACCAGCGCGTTCTCCGGCTGTTGGGAGTTTCGAAGCTGAGACGCAGCCTCGGTCAAACACGCCGGTCCCTCCACGGTATCCCTGCGCAGGTAGTGAAGATGCGCGACGCGGGCGGCGACCCCGAGTTGGATCTGCGGATCGTCGGTGTCTTTCCCGACGAGGGCGAAGAGCTTGGCGGCCTCCGCGAGGGCGCCCGCCTTCTCCGCGACCCGGGCTCCGGCCATGGCGTGCCGGAGCGCGTGAGCCCGCATACCGGCCTGGTGATAGTGCATCGCCAGTTCCGCCGAGGTCCCCGAGGTGTTCACACCATCCAGATGCGCGGCAACGCGACCATGAATCCACGCCCTCCGCGCGACGTTCATTCGATCGTAGACCGTATGGAGGATGAGTTCGTGGCTGGCAACAAACCCGCGCGAGTCCCATTCGATCAGCCGGGACTGCTGCAGCCGGTCGAGTACCTGCAGGCACGAGTCGTGCGAGCTGCCGGACAATTCGGACAACGTGTCGACTCCCATGGGACGCCCGAGGACGGTGATAAGCTGAAGTGCACGTTCGCCGTCGTCATCCAACTCGGTCAGGCGGTCCGCGAAGACTCTGGCGATGGACTGAGGGACCGGCACGAAGTCGTCAGGATCGAAGTTCGGCAGGCGCTGGCCCGAGTCGGCCTGACGGGTGAGCTGCACGATGAAGAACGGGTTCTGGCCGCTCAGCTCAACGATCCGGTCCCGCACCTCCGCCTCGATCCGGCTATCGGCAACGGCGTCCACCAGGTTGCCGGCAGCCTCCCTGGTGAGTGCGCCGACAGAGAACTCGCTCGGCTCGTATCGCATCAGGGAACCACCCAGCAGCTCACTGACGGAGTCCTTCTCACGCAGGCTCTCGGTCCGGGTCGCGAGCATGACAGCCAACGGGAGGGAGGGCCATCGCTCCAGAACGTACTGCAGACCTGCTACCGAATCCGAGTCAGCCCATTGGAAATCATCGATGAAGAGGATGGTGGGCTTGTTCCGGCTAACCTCCATAAGCAACCGCCAGACTGCTTCAAGGCATCGCCGGTTGGATCGACCGGCCGCGGCCGCACCCGGTTGGGCTGATGATTCCGTACCCCCCGGGGACCTTGACAACAGTTTCTTGACGATGCCGCGCCAGGGTTCCGCCAGCTGGTTGATTTCGGTGTCGAGATCAGAGGATCTCAACGCGTCCAGGAGGGTTTCCAGGAAAGAGACCTGCCGGTCCCTCCTCGCTCGGCTGCGAATGGCTCGGATACCGGTCACCAGGCCCTGGGCGAGGGCTTCTTCTGCGAGCCACGTTTTGCCGATTCCGCGCTCGCCGCGCAACACGACCACGCGCAACCCGTTGCCGGGACGAGGGAGTAACGCCCCCATGAGGGCGGCCAGTTCCTCGGGGCGCCCGATCACGGAGTGGTGGCCATCCACCGGTCGGGAAGCGGGCTTCGTGTCGGCCTGCCCGCGCATGTGATGAAGGTGGCTGACCAGCGACAGCGTCGCCGCATTTGGGGACCACTCCGGGTCACCCATCTCGGACCTTTCCACGAAATCGTGAAAGGCCGCTTCCGCCTCCCCTACCCTTCCGGACATCGCTTCGGCCCGAATCAGCATCCGAAGGGCCCGCTCGTCATACGGGTTGAACGAGACCAGTAATCGAGCCGCGTCGGCGGCCTGGTGCCAGCGGCCCTGGCCGGCAAGGCGGGTCCACTGTTGCAAGGCAGCCTTTCGGATCCGACCCAGGAGATGGAGCCTCGTCTCGTCCAGCCATCCCGAGAACTTGTCCGAGGGGGACCTGGTCAGTTCCGAGAGGAAGCCTCGTTTGCATAGTTCGGCGGCCTCGGCCAGGCGTTCGTCCGAGATCGCCGCCAGAAGGTCGCTGTAGTCCGTGGCAATCGCCGCGCTCAGGTATTGGCGGTCATGTTTCCTGACAACCAGCCGCTCGGGAAACTCCCGGTTCAGCGAGTAGATGAGCTGGCTGATGCGGTGTCTGAGCCGACGGGAAGGCGCAGGCTGCCAGAGCAGACGGATGGCGCGCGCTGTCGACACGCCATCCGGCGCGGTCGCGAGCAGGCCGAGCAATGCCGCTCTGAGGGGAGACAACGCAAGATGCCTGGTGCCGGCGTGCAACGTGGGACCGCCGAAGGTCACCAAACGAAAAGTTGGGCGGGAATTGCCTTGGTGGGCTTGTGCGTGTCCTGGCTCGAAAGGCCTTTTCTGACATTGTTTCGACGCTGCTGGAGTCACTTGGAGGCCGACCGTCGAGCCGCCAGCTTCCTGGCTCTTCGGGTCGGTTCTCGATGGGCTTGGAACGCGCGGGGCGATCTGCCAACTGAGCCGCTGCGCAAGTCATGGGTCAACGCTCCGGTCGCCTTCTCCTTCTGCAACCAGCACTCGATCAGCCACTCCCATCCCAGACAACGCCGGGCGGTCGAGGGCCGAACTCCGATGAGCCGGTTCATCTGATTGCTCAGCGCGAAGCCGTCGGGATAACCCAGGCCACAGGCGACGGAGTGCAGGCTCTGCGACGAGTTCTGCAGCCGGAGGACCGCGTGCAGAATCCGGCAGAACTGCAGCCAGTGCGAGGGTACCGGCAGCCCTCTCGACACGAAGCGGCGACCCAGTGCGCGGCGCGACAGGTAAATCGTCCGGGAGAGGCTGGCGATCGTGGTGAGGTGTCTCGCCAGCCTCACGGTGCGGCGAATGATGTCGCAAGTGCCGCGGTCAACCCGCAGTCCCCTCCACGCGAGATACTCTGTGAACTCGACCGGGAGGTCGGTTGGTGGGCGGCGGACGAGCGACTTCATGTCACCCGGATCGATGTCCTCGTGATGCGGAACGATGGCCGTCGGCCTACATCGCCCGATCAGATGGAGGAGGTCCGTCTCCGGTGTCAGCGATGAAGCGGGGGGAAGAATGAGAATCAGGACGACGCCCGCCGGCCTCCGGCGTGCGATCGTCAGGTTGTCGGCCAGCTCCCCCGTCCCCAGACGCCAGATCAAGGCCGAGCCCCTGAGCCCCCGTTCGCGCTCGATGAACTCGGCCGTAGCCGTGAGCGGGACAAGCTCCCGGTACGGGACGGAGAAGAGCAGAAACGGCGATTGGAGGCGCTTTGTGCGGGGCATGGGTGCTTCCTTTGCAAGATGAGGCGACGCACAACAGTAGTCGCCGGCCATCAGCGGCCTATCAGCAAACGAAGACGCAAGGGCACCGGAGGGTTCCTGCGTTGGCAGTGCCGTATCATTGAAATGTGCTGGCGTCCAGCCCGGGGTGAAGGGTCTCCTGTCCCCGGCGAAGGACGGTGCTGCCCGCTCCGCCCCGCGGCTGGCGCAACCGGCTTCAAGGCGGAATGATTCCAGTCCGGGTTTGCTCGCCAACCCGGGCACCCATTCAGAAACCACATGAATCGGACGACGTCCGGGAGGTCGCAGATGAACCGGAGCACAACCATGATCGCCATCGGCATCGCACTCGCCCTGGGGACCGCCGGAGACGGCACGACGGCGCCTCTGCGGGCCCAGGATGTGGGTCCCGCCAACGGATCGCTTGTCGTTGTGGGGGGCGCCATGCAGGATCTGGGCATCGTGCGCCGCTTCATCGACCTGGCGGGCGGCGCCGACGCTCCCATCGTCGTCATCCCGACTGCGGGCGGCGCGGCCGAATACGACCAGTTCTACCCGGGCCTGCGCCAGTTCCGGGCGGCGGGCGCCACCAACCTGACGGTGATCCACACCAACGACCGCGCCGAAGCCGACAGCGAGGCCTTCGTCAGGCCCATCCGGGAGGCCGGCGGGGTCTGGTTCCCGGGCGGGCGCCAGTGGCGCATCGCCGATTCCTACCTGGACACGCGTACCGAGGAGGAACTCCACCGCGTGCTCGAGCGCGGCGGCGTCATCGGCGGCTCCTCCGCCGGCGCCTCGATACAGGGGTCGTACCTCATCCGCGGCGACACTCGGACCAACACCATCATGATGGGGGACCACGAGGAGGGGTTCGGCTTCCTGCGCAACGTCGGCATCGACCAGCACCTGCTGCGCCGCAACCGCCAGTTCGACATGCTCGAAGTGATGGAGGCGATGCCCGATCTGCTGGGCATCGGCATCGACGAGAACACCGCGATCGTGGTCCAAGGCGATGAGTTCGAGGTGATCGGTGAGAGCTACGTCGTCATCTACGACACGGGGGCGCAGATCGACACCGGCGGCGACTTCTATTTCCTGGCCCCGGGGGACCGGTTCAACATGGCCACCCGGGAACCCCGGAGGCCGGCCAACACCATACGCCCGCTCGACCGCGTGCAGCGGCGGCCGGGAGGCTAATTCCCCGACCCCGCGGCCTCGGCCAGCGCCGCGAGTTCGTTGTCCAGGATGTCGCGGAAGAGCTGCGTGGGAAGCGCTCCCTGAACGGGGAACCCGTTGATCAGGAAGCTTGGGGTTCCGCGCAGACCCAGCGCTCTGGCGGCCCGTCCGCCGTCCGCGATGCGGTCTCCCGGCCGCTCCTCGGCGATGCAGGACTCGAACTGCTCGGAGTTCAGCCCCAGCTCGCCGGCGTAGCCCAGGAAATGGGGCATGGGATCACCGCTGCCCTTCCACGTCCCCTGGTCCTCGAACAGCCGCACCATCATCCCCTCGAAGTCCCCCTGCTCGCCCGCGCACTCTCCTGCGAGCGCCGACAGATCTCCGTGGGGGAACATCCCGGTCACGATCGGGATGTACTTCCACAGCACGGTTCCGGCGTCAATGTACTCCTGCTGAAGCACGGGAAAGGTCTCTTCGTGGAACTTGCGGCAGAAGCCACAGCCGAAGTCGCTGAGTTCGGCGATGCGAAGCGTCGCGTCCGGGCTTCCGAAGTCGAAGCCCAGGCTCGGGAAGTCGATCTGTTCCCCGGGAAGCGTTTCGGGAGGAGTGGCGAAGAGGTTCCGGGTGAGGGGCTGTGCGGATTCCTCCTCTGCCGGAGGATTCGCCCCGCCCTCTCCGCTCGCGCAGCCGGTCGCCAGTGCGAGAACGAGCGGTGCCAGGGCCCGGAAGCCAAACCGTGCCGCGAACCGGTTCCCGGCGGGCGTCGTCGGGTGATGAAGCTTCATCGTCACGTACCGATCTCGTGAAATTTGCGTGGCAATTCGCGCCACCGTTACCGGTGACGCAGCATGCGAGCGATCAGCACCCCCGTGACCACGCCGACCAGCAGGGAACCGGCCAGCGCCCGCCCGCTCCATACCCGGGGCTCGCGGATTCGAGCCGGTTCCGGGCTGTGCGCGGCGAGTATGGTGGATGGTACCCGGTTTGCCCGCTTCCTGACAAGGGCACACGCGATGCATTCGGCGAGCCCGCGGTCGCGGGCCGTGCGGTTGCCGAAGCTCAGCGACGAACCGCAGTCCGGGCATGTGCCGTCGGTGGGCGCCGGCTCGATCAGGCCGTAGAGGGCGCCCTTGGAGAGATCCAGCCGCTCGGCGATCCGGTTGACGCTATCGTCCGAGTCCCAGTACATGCGGTTTACCACCTTGGCCAACTCGGTCGGTTCGATGGTCATCGATCGTGGTCCTCCGGCTGCCCTTGACCCGGCTCGCGGCAGGCGAACAGAATAGCCCCGCGCCCATCGACATGCGAACAAGCCGGTTCCCCATGCCCCCTGCAGCGAGTGGAGGATTCCTCCCGATACCCGTCTCGCACGGCCTGTTGGAGGCTGTGCTGCGCCGGCCGCCGGAGGCCCCGCGCGGGGCCGCGGTCATGTGCCATCCGCATCCCCTGCACGGGGGCACGATGCACACCAAGACCGTGTACCGCGCGGCCCAGGCCATGACCGAGGCCGGGCTGGCGGCGCTCCGCTTCAACTTTCGCGGCGTGGGACGGAGCACCGGCTCCTACGACGGCGGGTTCGGCGAAACGGAGGACGCGCGCGCCGCGCTGGGGCACCTCGAGCGTCTCTTTCCGGGCCTGCCGCTGGTGGCGGGCGGATTCTCGTTCGGGTCGCTGGTCGCGCTGAGGGCGGGCGTCGGCCACGCGCGCGTGGCGGCCATGGTCGGCGTCGGGCTTGCCTTCGACCTCCACGACTACGGGTTCCTGGCGGACGCGCACTGCCCGGTGCTCATCGTTCAGGGCGAACACGACGAATTCGGTTCGGGAGCCCGGGCCGCGGAATTCGCGCGCCGACTGGGGGATCCGGTGCACGCGGTCGTCATCCCGGGAGCGGACCACTACTTTCACGGGCACTTCGACGAACTGCGCCGCCGCATACGGGAATTCCTCACCCGGCCGGCGGTCGCCCGGGCGCTGGAACGGAGGCGGGTCGGGACAGGATGAGAGATCGCAGCCGCATCGTGGGCAATCTGGAGGCCATCTACACCAGTGCCTTCAGCAGGGCCGAACGCGAGAACGACCGCGCCGAGATGGATCGACTGGACTTCGCCTTCCAGCGCGACCAGCTCTACCTGGAAACGCTCCTCGACATCCGGGACCTCCTCCTCCCCGAAGCCGAGGGCGCCGTGGACAAGGCCACGAGCCTGATCGACAAGGCGAAGGTCATCAGGAGGGCCGTCAAGCTGCGGTAGGCGGCCGGTCCCGTCCCGCAACGGCGGGACGCTTTGGCAGTCCGGGAGTTATCCCATGGGCCGCTGGCGCCGGTCTTCCCGCCCGGCGGACTTGGACATGTAGATGTCCGGCAGGCCCGGGCCGTTGGCGTCCGGCAGGCACCCGGTGACCACGTAGCCCAGGCGGCGATAGAAGAGAAACGGGTGTCGGCCGCCAAGGTCCCGCAGTTCGGCGATGTGACGCGGGACATCCTCGTAGAGGTCCACCGCGGCGAGTGAGGTCTGGGCTCCGTCATCATCGGTGCCGAGCGTGAACGTCAGGGCACCGCGGCGCCGCGCCTCATCCTCGAATGCGGCTACGAGCGCCCTTCCGACCCCACGTAGACGGTGCTCCCGCCGTACGACGAGCGGATGCAGCTCCCACACGCGGCCCTCGTACTCCGGCAGGCCGCCGATCCATCCCAGAAGGCGGGTATCCTCGAGAGCGGCGAGGGCGAAGCCCCGACGGATGACTTGCGCCAACTCCTCCGTGGCGGATTCCAGGTCCGGCCATCCCCGCGGATGTTCGTCGAAGCCGTGCACGAGCAGCGCCGCCGCCTGTTCGCGAACGGCGTCGGGCTGGCCGCCAAGCTCGGCGATCGTCACATCTCCCTCCCGGGGTGCGGCTCACGGAACTCTGCCCGGAGCAAGGGTCGCGTACCGGTATTATACTCTGCCCGGAACGGCGTGCGACGGCGTGCACGGACCTGCGACGGATGCGGATGAAGATCTATACGAGAAGAGGGGATGAGGGAGACACCGGCCTTCTGGGAGGCGGGCGGGTCGCCAAGGATCATCCCCGCCTGCGCGCATACGGCTCGGTGGACGAACTCGGCTCGTGTCTCGGGCTCGCCCGCAGCCGGACCGGGGTTCCGGCGACCGCCGCCCGACTGGTCCGGATCCAGCGCGATCTCTTCGCCATCGGCGCCTCCCTCGCCCTGGCGCCGGCCGCCGAGGGGCGCAAGCGGCCGCCGGTGCCGGAGGTGCCCGTCGAGCGGGTCGGCGAGATGGAGGAATGGATGGACGAAGCGGACGCCGACCTGCCCCCGCTGCGCAACTTCATCCTGCCGGGTGGCGCGCCGGCCGCCGCGACGCTGCACCTCGCCCGCTCCGTTTGCCGTCGGGCCGAGCGGGCCACCGTGTCGCTCGCCGCGGTGGAAGCGGTCGACGAGGGAATCCTCGCCTACCTCAACCGGCTGTCGGACCTCCTCTTCGTGCTGGCGCGCCTCGAGAACCACGCTGCCGGGGTCGCGGACGAGACCTGGGAGCAGTGAGCCGCGCCGAGGGGTAGGGTTCACAGCGCAACAGCCGGGCACGAGCGCGTCCCTGGCGAGGGACGTCGTCCTTGCTACCCCCATCGGCTTTTTGCATCATGTAGCGCGATACCGAGCCGGAAACACGCTCGGCGGGTCCGCGGGGAAAGGAGGGCGGCAATGCGCCATGCCCGGGGACGATCCGAGTCTCAGGAGGGACCATGACATACATCATCACGGAGCCGTGCATCGGGACCAAGGACGCCAGTTGCGTCGAGGTGTGTCCGGTGGACTGCATCTACGAAACCGAGGATCAATACCTCATCCACCCGGATGAGTGCATTGATTGCGGAGCGTGCGAGCCCGAGTGCCCCGTACAGGCCATCTTCCCGGACACGGATGTCCCCGAGGAGTGGACGAACTACATCGAGAAAAACACGAACTACTTCAGCTGATCAAGGACTGCTTCGGCTGATCGTGCCGGACGGCCGATCCGGGCCGAAGGGTCACCCCTCCCGGCGGGCGCACGAGCGAAACCCGCCGCGGAATCGGGGCGTCAGACGGTCAGATGCCCAGTCCGCGCACCTGCTCCGGGGTGAGCGCCCTCCGGTAGGCGTCGCGAGCCCGCGTGCGGTGGCGGGTCCGGGTACCGACGAGGATAAGGGTGGCCACGGCAGCGGCACCCAGCAGACCAACGGTAAAGGCTCGGATGATCCCCTCCCCATGTTGCAGATCCCATTTTCCAACCAGCCTTCGCCCGCCTTTACAGCAGGAACCGTGCCCCGCGGAACGCGAGCTTCAAACCCCGCTCGGAGGCGGCAATTCCCGTACCTGAGGGGCGCTCTCGCGAATCAGGGCCGGCGCGCGGGAACGGAAAACCGGGAATGACCGTTCCGGAGCCACTGAAAACTGATGCCTTCCGGGCTCATGATCCGGCCCTCGGCGGGAGGCCTCGATGACCCTGCGGGAGAGCGTGCGCAGCCGTGCGCGGGAAGGCGACGCGCTCGCCCTGGCGCGACTCCTGGTGGCCGTGCCATCCGTCAATCCGCGGATCGAGGCCTCCGGAAGCGGGGAAGCGGAGATCGCCGCCTGCTCGGCCGAGCTGCTTGAAGGCTGGGGATTCCAGGTGTCGCTGACGGAACCCGAGCCGGGCCGCCCCAACGTGGTCGGACGCATGGGCGAGGGGCCCCGGAGCCTCATGTTCAACGGGCACCTCGACACCGTCGGCGTGGAGGGCATGACCATCGACCCGTTCGGCGCCGAAGTTCGGGACGGACGCCTGTGGGGACGGGGGTCGTGCGACATGAAGGGTGGAGTGGCGGCCCTGCTGAGCGCGGCGGCCGCGCTGGCGCGGTGGGGTCCGCCGAATGAGCTCATCGTTGCGCTGACCGCCGACGAGGAGCACGCCAGCACCGGAATGGCCGGGCTCACCGAGTCGGGAGTGCGGGCCGATGCCGCCGTGGTATGCGAGCCGACCGGGCTCGCGGTCATGCCGGCCCACAAGGGGTTCGTGTGGGTCGAGGCCGGTTTCTCCGGGCGCGCCGCGCATGGGTCGCGGCCCGATCAGGGCGTGGACGCGATTCTGCACGCCGCCGAGTTCCTCGTCGCCATGGCGGAGTACGAGGAAAGCCTGCTGGAGGGGGCGCCGCATCCGCTGCTGGGCTGGGGATCGATTCACGCGGGGACCATCTCCGGGGGCGCCGCACCGTCGGTCTACCCGGAGCACTGCGAGGTCGTGGTGGAGCGGCGCACTCTGCCCCACGAGTCGCCCGAAACCGTGATGCGGGAGCTCGCGGCCGTGGTGGCGGGGCTGGGCGAGGAGGCGCGGTCCGGTGCCGCGCTGCGCATGACGCTGGAGCGTCCGGGGACGGAGGTGCCGGAGTCGTCACCGCTGGTGCAGGGCCTGCTCCGGGCGATCGCCGCCAGCGGACGGGATCCGACCATCGAAGGCATGACCGCCTGGGTCGACGCCGCCTTCCTGAACCAGTCCGGGACGCCGGCCGTATGTTTCGGTCCCGGCTCGATCGCGCAGGCGCACTCCGCCGACGAATGGATCGCCGTCGACGAGATCGAGGCGTGCGCGCGCATCCTGGAGGATATCGGCCGGGAGTTCCTGTCCGGAGGAAGGTAGATGGAGGGCAATCCACGGGCCGGTGGCGAAGCGCTGAGCAAGGTGCGCCAGGCCACCATCGACCGGCTGTGCGAGCGGTTTGCCGAGGATCGCCTGTCGATGGACGACTTCGAGCGCCGTCTCGATCTCGCGCACCGGGCGACCACGACCCGTCAGCTCGCGGCGCTCGTGGCCGGTTTCCCTCCGGCGGCCCCGCAGCCGGCCGGCGGCGACACGGCTTCGGCGAGCCCCGCGCGCCGGAACCTTCCGGCGAATGTGGTGCCCCCGGAGAGGGTGCCGTCCCGGCAGTTCATGGCAGGCGTCCTGGGAGCGAGCACGCGGGGTGGAGTCTGGGTCGCGCCCCGCGAGATGTACGCCGTCGCGCTGATGGGAGGGGTGGAACTCGATTTTCGGGAGGCCGGGTTCGGGCCGGGCGTTACCGAGGTGACCGTGTTTGCCATGTGGGGCGGCGTGGACGTCATCGTTCCGCCGGGCCTGCAGGTCGAGTGCAACGGTGTGGGCATCCTGGGAGCGTTCGAACGAGAGTCTGACGAACTCGCCGATGCCTCCGTGGTTTCCCCGGATCCGGGATCTCCGGTGTTGCGGGTCAACGGAGTGGCCCTGATGGGTGGCGTGGACGTCAGCACGCGGCTGCCGGGCGAAAGGGAAAAGGACGCCGCCCGCCGCCGCAAGCTGGCGCGGAAGGCGCGCCGAAAGCAGCTCCGGGAGAGATGGTGAAGGAGCTGGCGCTGGTGTCGGTGCAGATGGACCTGGGCGCCGGACGGCGCGGCGTGGACATGGGACCGTCCGCGATCCGCATCGCCGGGCTGCGGAATACGCTGGAAGGACTCGACTACCGCGTTCGCGAGATGGGAACGGTGGTGGCGATGGATCCGGAACGCTCGGAGCAGCAGGATCTCAACGCGCGCTACCTGCCCGAAGTCGAGTCGGTATGCCGCCGCGCCCGCGACATGGTCGAAGATGCGCTGGTGCGGGGGTGCATGCCCCTGGTGCTGGGCGGAGACCACAGCATCGCCATGGGGTCCGTGGCGGGGGTGAGCCGCTTCTGCGCGCGCAACCGGGAGAGGATCGGCCTCATCTGGGTGGATGCGCACTCGGACATGAACACGCCGGAGACCAGCCCGTCGGGCAACGTGCACGGGATGCCGCTCGCGGTGCTCACCGGCCACGGGCCCCGGGTGCTGAGGTCGCTGGCGGACCGCCATCCGGCGGTGCGGCCGGAGAACGTGAGCATGATCGGGGTGCGCGAAATCGATGCGGCCGAGCGGGACGTGGTCGTCTCATCCGGCGTGCGCGTGTTCACCATGTCGGAAGTCGACGAGCGCGGCATCGCCCCCTGCGTGGACGAGGCAATCGCCAGAGCGTGCGCGGGCACCGCCGGGTTCCACCTCTCCTACGACCTGGACAGCCTCGATCCCATGATCGCGCCGGGCGTGGGCACGCCGGTTCCCGGCGGGCTGACGTTCCGCGAAGGACACCTGATCTGCGAGAAGGTGGCCCGGTCGGGACGGCTCCTCAGCCTGGAGGTGGTGGAGCTCAACCCCGTGCTGGACGCCCGCAACCGCACCGCGCAGATGGCGGTGGGGCTGATCGCCTCCGCGCTCGGGCAGACGATACTCTGAGGTGGCGCCGGCCGGCCGTCAACCGCGCCGATGGCCGTGCCGCGCGGGCCGACGCGATCCAGCGCGCATGCGTGGCCACTCGAATGTCGGGGGGAGTTCGTCCGCGGGCGGCTACGCGCAGTGCTGGTCGAACGCGCTTCCCAGGTCGGCGGCGATCTGGTAGGCGGAATGCCCCTCGATCTGGTGGCGCTCCATCATGTACACGAGTTCGCCGTCCTTGAACAGCGCGACCGACGGCGACGACGGCGGGTAGCCGGCGATGTACTCGCGCGCCTTGGCGGTGGCGTCCATGTCCTGACCCGCGAAGACGGTGGTCAGGATCTCGGGGCGGTTCTCGTGCTCCATCGCCAGGGCGACCCCGGGCCGCATGGCTCCCGCCGCGCAACCGCAGATCGAGTTCACGACCAGCAGCAGGGTGCGGTCTTCACCGTCCACGACCGCGTCCACCTGGTCGGCCGTGCGCAACTCCTGAAAGCCCATGCGGACCAGTTCCGCGCGCATGGGGGCAACGATCATCTCGGGGTATGGCATCGCGAATCACTCCGGTCGCTGGGGACAGCCTGGAACGGGATGGGGGGGCGGCGGTGGCATTTGCCGGATCGCCGCAGCGGACATCCCGAGTGGGCGGAAAGTAACGCGGAGCGAACTGTCCCCTCAAGTCCTGGTACTATTGCTTGCAGGGCGGTTGCGGATCCAGGTTTCCCGAACCCTCGCAGGGGCCGCGGGGGCTTCCGCGAGGGTGGCCCCTCCCGGGCACCGGCTGCCGCTGCCCCCTTTCGCCCAGGAATCTCACAGGAAGCGGGAGGCCGCCGGGCTCGCATGGTGAAGGCCACGACCTGCATCGTTCATCTGCGCGTAAACGGAGACGACTACGCGCCGGGCGTTCCCTCGCACTACACGCTGCTCGAGACGCTGCGCTACGTCATCGGGCTCACCGGCTCCAAGCAGGGCTGCGACAAGGGCGACTGCGGGGCATGCACGGTCATCGTCGATGGAGAGCCCCATCTGTCGTGCATCACTCCGGTCCTCGCGGCGGAGGGGCGCGAGATCCGTACCGTCGAGGGGCTCGCCGCCGCAGGGCGGCCGCACCCGGTGCAGGATGCCTTCGATCTCAACGGGGCGGCTCAGTGCGGCTTCTGCACGCCCGGCATCCTGTGCTCGGCCGTCGCCCTTCTGGAGCGCAACGACGCCCCGAGCCGGACGGAGATCCGGGAGGCGCTCGCCGGCAATCTCTGCCGTTGCACCGGTTACACCAAGATCTACGAAGCGGTCGAGTCGGCGGCTGCGGTGTTGCGAGTGGAGACCGGCGCAACGGAGACCGGCGGAATGGAGAGCGGCGAATGAGCGATCGCCCTCGAGCTGGCCCGGCCCTGGGGGATCTTCCCCTGTGGGCGGAGTCGGGCGACGGGTCCGAGCCGGGGTCCGGGGCGGGGTCCGGCTTCACGCTGATAGGCAAGCCTCAGCGCAAGGTGGACGGGCTGGCCAAGGCCACCGGCAAGGCGGCGTACACCGACGACATCTCGCTCCCGGGGATGCTGCACGGGAAGATCCTGCGGAGCCCGCACCCGCACGCACGCATCCTCTCCATCGATGCCTCCCGGGCGCTCGCGCTCAAAGGCGTGCGCGCCGTCATCACGGGCCGGGACATGCCGGTCCGCTACGGCATCATTCCGTGGACGCCCGACGAATACCCGCTGTGCGTGGAGCGGGTGCGCTACATCGGGGACGGGGTGGCGGCGGTGGCGGCGGTGGACGAGGACACCGCGAACCGCGCGCTTTCGCTGATCCGCGTCGAGTACGAGGAACTGCCGGCCTGTCTGGACCCGGCGGAGGCGCTGGCGGCGGATGGCAGCGCGGAGCGTCCCTTCATCCACGAGCCTCGCCGGGAGGGGCGGAACGGCAACGTCACCAAGCGGGTGCGGCTCAGTTTCGGCGAGGTGGACGAGGGCATGGCGGGAGCCGATGTGGTGGTGGAGGGCGAGTACTTCTTCGAGGGCAGCACCCACACGCCCATCGAGCCGCACTGCGCCATCGGCCGCTACGACGAGAACGGGCGCCTGACGGTGTGGTCGTCCACCCAGGTGCCCCACTACCTGCACCGCGAGCTGGCCTCGGTCCTGGGCCTGGATCCCGCGACCATCCGGGTCATCCAGCCGCCCGTGGGCGGGGCGTTCGGCGGCAAGTCCGAGCCCTTCGACCTGGAGTTCTGCGTCGCCCGCCTGGCCATGGAGACGGGGCGCCCGGTCAAGATCCTGTACACCCGCGAAGAGGTGTTCTACGCCCACCGCGGGCGGCATCCCTTCCACATGAAGTACCGGACCGGCGCCGACGGGGAGGGCAGGCTGCGGGCGGTGGACGCCGAGGTCGTGCTGGACGGGGGCGGCTACGCGTCCTTCGGGCTGGTGACCACGTATTACGCCGGCCAGTTGCTCACCGCGCCCTACGCCATGCCCGCGTACCGCTTCGATTCCACGCGCGTCTACACCAACAAGCCCGCGTGCGGCCCGAAACGCGGCCACGGCTCGGTGCAGCCTCGCTTCGCCTTCGAGGTGCAGCTGGACAAGCTCGCCGAGAAGCTGGGGATGGACCCCATCGAGCTGCGGCGCGTCAACTTCATGGGCAGCGACACGCGCACGGTCAACGAGCTGCGCGTCACCTCGAACGGCTTCCTCGAGTGTCTGGACGCCGTGGAGCGGGCCAGCGGCTGGCGGGAGCGCTTCCGACGGCTGGCCCCGGGACGGGGACTCGGGGTGGCCGGTTCGTGCTACATCTCGGGGACCAACTACCCGGTGTATCCCAACGAGATGCCGCAGTCGGCGATCCAGCTGCAGGTGGACAGGTCCGGGCGGGTGGCGGTGCTGAGCGGTGCGTCGGAGATCGGGCAGGGATGCGACTCCATGGTGGCGTACATCACGGCGGAGGAGCTGGGCGTTCCGCTCGGGTACGTGCGCGTGCTGGCCGGCGACACCGACTTCACCCCTGTGGACCTGGGCGCGTATTCGTCGCGCATCACCTTCATGCTCGGCAACGCCTGCATCGACGCCGCCCGCAAACTGCGGAGGAAGGTGCAGGAGGCCGTGGCGGAGCACTGGGATTGTCGGCCGGGCCAGGTTCGACTGGCGGGAGGGTGGGCGTATTACGCGCCCGACACGGGGCGCCGGATGCCCATCGCGGAGGCGTTCAACCTGGCCGAGGCACGCTTCGGCACCCTGGGAGCCACGGGCTGGTACAACACCCCGCGCGACAATCACGGCGACTACCGGGGCGGGACCATCGGCGCCTCGCCCGCGTACTCCTTCACGGCCCATGTGGCCGAGGTCGACGTGGATGTCGAGACCGGGGTCGTGGACGTGGTCCGGATCTGGGTGGCGCACGACTGCGGGCGCGCCCTGAATCCGGTGCTGGTGGAAGGCCAGATGGAGGGGTCCGTCTACATGGGCTTCGCCGAGGCGCTCATGGAGGAGCAGATCTTCAAGTCATCCGCGCAGGGGCGCGCCGGGCTCCACAATGCTCCCTCGCTCCTCGACTACCGCATCCCCACCAGCCTGGACACCCCGGAAATCGAGTCGCTGATCGTCGAGTCGATCGATCCGGAGGGGCCCTATGGCGCCAAGGAGGCGGGCGAGGGCCCGCTCCATTCCTCGATCCCGGCAATCGCCAACGCCATCTACGACGCAACCGGAGTTCGCATGGACCGTCTGCCCTTCTCGCCGCCGAATGTGTGGAAAGCCATCCAGGGGGCCGGGGGCCCGAAGGCGCTGGAGCCGCCCCGGCGACGGACCGCCGCGCCACGAGTGTCCGGGCGGGCTGCAAGGGCGGCGGTGGGGGTGGGCGGATGAACGCACGGCGGGGCGCACCTGCACGAACGGGCGCATTGGCGCACGTAATACAGGTGTATTACAGGCGCCTGGTGCGCCCCTCGGCGGCCATCGTCGCGCTTCTGGCTCTTGCCTCGTGTGATGCGGGGTCTTCCGCCGAAGAGGCCCGCCTGCTGGCGATGTCCGAGGGGACGGCGGAGGACTGGGACATCGTGCGCTCCACCCTCGCCCGGGCCTGGGACGAAGAGCTGCACCTCCTCCCGCTGGGCGAGACCATGGCGCGCATCGGAGTCACCTTCGTGGGCACCGCGTATGTGCCGGCGACGCTGGAGGTGGAGGGTCCCGAGCGGCTGGTCATCAACCTGCGGGAGCTCGACTGCGTCACCTTCGTGGAGAACGTGCTCGCGCTCGGCCGCCTCGTTCATCTCCACGATCCGTCGGCGCTCGATGACGAGGATTGGCTGCGCGACGAGTACCGGCGCCTGCTCACCGGGATCCGGTATCGGGGAGGGAAGCTCGAGGGTTATCCGAGCCGGCTCCACTACTTCTCCGAGTGGATCGCCGACAACGAGGCGCGCGGGCTGGTGCGGGACGTCTCGCGGGAGCTCGGCGGGGTGGCCGACGAAACCCCGATCGACTTCATGTCGACGCACCCGGACGCCTACCGGCAGCTCTCCGAGCCCGGCGTGGTCGACGAGATCGCGCGCATGGAGGCGCGGCTGAGCGCGCGGCCGCGCTACTACATCGGCGAGGACCACATCGAGGAAGCGGCTCCGGGCATCGCCCACGGCGACATCATCGCCGCCACGTCCACCGTTGCAGGCCTCGACATCGCGCATACCGGGCTGGCGCTGGTGCGGGACGGCAGCGTGTACCTGCTGCACGCTCCACTGGTCGGGTCCGAGGTCCAGATCAGCGAGGTGCCGCTCTCGGCGCGCGTGCAGCGCATCGGAGGCCAGGACGGGATCATGGTGGCGAGGCCCCTCGATCCGGGCGGTGCGGACGAAGAGCCGGCCGATGCGCCCGCGAGAGGTCGCTGAATGCTGCGCCTGCCCCCGTTCCGCTATCACCGGCCCCGAACGGTCGACGAAGCCGTGGGGCTGCTGGACCGCTGGGGGAGCCGGGCGCTTCCGGTTTCCGGGGGCACCGACCTCATCCCCAACATGAAGCACCGACTGTTCACCCCGGACCACCTGATCGCGCTAAGGCAGATCCCCGGCATGAGAGGGTTCAGGCGCGATGGCAGTGCCCTGGTGATCGGAGGGGCGGAGACGCTGGCCTCGGTGGCGCGGCATCCCGAGGTGCGGCGCCGGTTCCCGTCGCTGGCCGCGGCGGCCGGGCAGGTGGCGGGGCCGCAGCTGCGCAACATGGGCACCCTGGGAGGCAACATCTGCCTGGACACCCGCTGCACCTACTACAACCAGACGGAGTTCTGGCGGGATGCCCTCGGGTACTGCCTGAAGAAGGATGGCGACGTCTGCCACGTGACCCGCGTGGGGAAGAAGTGCGTGGCCGCGCACTCGGCGGATACGCCGCCCGTGCTCATGACCCTGGGCGCGGCCATCGAGCTTGCCGGGCCGGAGGGACGCCGGGAAGTGGGCCTGAACGACTTCTTCCTGGCGGACGGCATCTGGAACAGTCGCAGGAAGCCGGGCGAGATCGTGACCCGGGTGCGCATTCCGTTTCCCTCGCGCGACAGCCGCGCGGCGTACACCAAGCTGCGCCAGCGCCGCTCGATCGACTTCCCGCTGCTCTCGGTGGCGGTCTCCGCCGACTTCCAGCGCTCCGGAAGGGTCTGCCAGATCATGGGCGTGGTGACCGCGCTGGGCGCTCGCCCGCGGCTGCTCACCGGGTGGGCGCGCATCGCCCTGGGCCGCACGCTCTCCGTCGAAGTGATCGAGACCCTCGCGGAGCGGGCCCACCGCCAGTGTCATCCGCTGGAAAACGCGATCGTCGATGCGGACTGGCGGCGGGCGATGGTGCCGGTGCAGGTTCGTCTTGCGCTGGCGGCGCTGCGGGAGCGGGGCGGCTCCTGAGCCAGCCCGACCCGCCCAACCCGACCCGAAACCACACCGAGCAACCATATGCGCGCCGTTCGCTTCCACGTTTCCATTCCCGGGTACCTGATCGCCAAGTCCCTCGGCCGGGTGACCGACTGGGCGCTCTTCGGGTCCGCCGGGGGCGTCAAGCTGGAGGAGTTGCCCGCCCCCGCGCTGCCGGGGCCGTCGTGGGTGGGGCTGGAGGTGCTGCAGAGCGGCATCTGCGGCTCGGACATCAGCAACGTGACCTATGCCGCCAGCCCGTCGATGGAGCCCTTCGGCTCCTTTCCGGCGGTGCTCGGGCACGAGATCCTGGCCCGCGTGGCGGAGACCGGACCGCACGTGCGCGGGGTGGAGGTGGGCCAGCGGGTGGTGGTGGACCCGATGATCTCCTGCACCACCCGCGGCTTTGGCGCGGCGGACCACTGCCGGTCGTGCGACGCGGGGCTCCATTCCACGTGCGAGCGGGCGGGGGAGGAGGGCCCGCGGCGGGAGGACGGCAGCTGCCTGGGGCGGGGGCTCACCATCGGCTACCACGGCGATCTGCCGGGGGGCTGGGGGGAGCGAATGGTGGCGCACGAGAGCCAGCTGTTTCCGGTTCCGGACGCCGTCCCCGATCGCCGCGCGGTACTGACCGAACCGGTCTCGATCGGGTTGCACGGCGCGCTCCGCAGCCCTCCGCACCCGGACGAACCCGTGCTGGTGATCGGCAGCGGCCCCATCGCGCTGGGCACCATCTGGGCGTTGCGCGCGCTGGGCTTCGACGGGTTCCTGCTGGGCCAGACCAAACGCCCGCACGAAGCGGAGCTGGCGCGCGCCTTCGGCGCCTCCGACGTGGTGTCGCCGGGCCTGGAGGCGCGCAACGCGCTGGTCGATACCGGTGCCGTGGCCTATCAGCCCATCGTGGGCCCGGAGGTCTTCGAGCGCGGGGGGTTCCCCCTGATCTTCGACTGCGTGGGCAGCGCGGGAAGCCTGGCCCAGGCCCTGAGCTTTGCCGCCCCGCGGGGGTGCGTGGTGATGCTGGGGTGCGCGGGCCGAACAACGCTCGACCTGACCGCGATGTGGGCCCGGGAGCTCGACCTGAAGGGCTACGTGGGCTACGGCCGGGAGCGCTGGCGGGGCGGGACCCGCCACACCATGGCGATCGCGCACGAGCTGATGGAGGAGACGCGCACGCCCCTGGAGAAGATGGTGACCCACGTCTTCCCGCTCGGACAGTTCCGCACGGCGCTGAGCGCCGCCGCCAACCATCGCGCGAGCGGGGCGGTGAAGGTGGTGCTGGAGCCCTGAAGCCCCGGCGAACGGACGCGGGATCGCAGTCCGGGGAATGCAGGCCGACGTCGGCCCGATTCCAGGCTGCAGGCGTTCGGTCCTCTCAGTCTCCGGCCGGACCGTCGGCCTGGCGCCGGACCCGCCTGGCGGCCTCCTGCAGGGCGTCGAAGCCGAGCAGCGCGCACTTGATGCGCACCGGGAACTTGCTCACCCCCTGAAGCGCGCGCAGTTCGCCCAGCGTCCTGTCGCGGGCGGCTTCCCTGCTCCCGTGCATCATCTCGGTGAAGCGCTCCGCGAGTGCCAGGGCTTCATCGAGGGTCTTCCCCTTCAGGCGAACGGTCATCATCGACACCGAGGCCTGGGAGATGGAGCAGCCGTGGCCGAGGAAGGTGGCGGCGGTTACCCGCTGCTCGGCATCCACCGCCAGATGCAACTGGATATCGTCGCCGCAGACGGGGTTGTTCATGTGCACGACCACGGTCGGGGCGGGCAGGCGGCCCTTGTTTCGCGGCTTGCGGTAGTGCTCGAGGATGAGCTGCTGGTAGAGCGAACTCAGGGCGATCTCGGTCATTGCAAGTCTCTGTCGCGCTCGCTTCGCGACGCCCGCCCGCGTCTCGCGGGACGGCGGATCCGCGGCTTTGGTTTCGGGTGTGCCATGGATCGCAAGCCTCCTTCAGCCGAAGATGGCTTTCACCCGGTCCAGCCCCTCGACCAGCCGGTCCACGTCGTCGGTGCCGTTATAGAAGTAGAAGGACGCGCGTGAGGTGGCGTGCACACCGAAGTGCTTCATGACCAGTTGGGCGCAGTGGTGGCCCGCCCGCACCGCCACCCCGTCCGCGTCGAGGATGGTCGCCACGTCGTGGGCGTGGGCATGGTCGAGCAGGAAGGAGACCACCCCGCAGCGCTCGTCGGCGGGCGGCCCGAAAAGGCGGATGCCCTCCACGGTCGCCAGCCGCTCGAGCGCGTATGCGAGCACGGTGCGCTCGTGTTCGGCGAGCGCGGCGTGCCCGATGGCCGTGAGGTAGTCGGCGGCCGCCCCCATCCCCACCGCGCCGGCCACGTTGGGGGTGCCGGCCTCGAACTGGTGTGGCACCTCGGCCCAGGTGCTGTAGTCGCGCTCCACCACCGAGATCATCTCGCCGCCGCCCTGGTAGGGCTCCATCCGTTCGAGCAGCTCGCGCCGTCCCCAAAGGACGCCGATCCCGGTGGGCCCGCACATCTTGTGGCCCGAGACGGCGTAGAAGTCGCAGCCGAGCGCCGTCACGTCGACGGGGAGGTGCGGGGCCCCCTGCGCGCCGTCCACGAGCAGGAGGGCGCCGGCGGCGTGGACCTGCTCGGCGATCTCCGCCACCGGGTTGAGCGTGCCCAGCGCGTTCGACACATGGGAGAGCGCCACCATGCGGGTGCGCGGCGAGAGCAGCTCGGGCAGTCGGTCGAGTTGGAGCCGGCCCTCGTCGTCGAGCTCCAGGTAGCGCAGACGGGCTCCGGCGCGGGCGGCGGCGAGCTGCCACGGCACCAGGTTGGAGTGGTGCTCCTGGGTCGAGAGCACGATCTCGTCGCCCTCGCCGAGGAAGGTGTGGCCCCAGGCGCTCGCCACCAGGTTGATCGCCTCGGTGGTGCCGCGCGTCCAGACCACCTCGGCGGGATCGGCGGCGCCCAGGAAGCGGGCCACCTTCCGGCGCGCGCCCTCGTAGGCGTCGGTCGCCCGGCGCGCCAACTCGTGGATGCCCCGGTGCACGTTGGCGTGGTCGTGCCGGTAGTAGTGCGCGATCGCGTCTATGACCGCGTCGGGCTTCTGGGTGGAGGCGGCGTTGTCCAGGTAGACCAGCGGCTTGCCGTTGACGTCCTGCTGCAGGGCCGGGAAGTCGCGCCGCGCCGCGGCGGCGAAGGCGTTCGCCCTCGAACGCCGGTCGCTGGCGCGGGCTCCGGCCGGCGCCGCCGGGCCGCTCATTTTCCCGCCAGCACGAACACCGCCGAGTCCCTCACCTCGGTCGGGTAGGAGCGGACCGGCCGGATCGCGGGCAGGCATCGGGCACGCCCGCTGGCCACGTCGAAGCGGGCCCCGTGGTACATGCATTCGACCTGGTCGCCGTCCAGCGTCCCGTCGGAGAGGGGGTAGTCGGCGTGGGAGCAGCGGTCGCGCAGGGCGTGGAAGGTGCCGTCCACGTTGGCCAGCATTACCGGGGTGTCTCCGGCCATCACCGCGAGCAGGGACCCCGGAGGGCAGGAGTCCACATCCGCCACGCAGTGCCACTCGGGTTTCTTCCTAAACATCGACCCTTTCCTCCCCGGGCGCGCGGCCTCCTTCCCGCAGCGAGGACGCCTTCGCGCTGTTGGCGCTCGGACCGCTAGTGGGCACGGAGCTTCTCCTCGATGGCGCGCGTCACCTTCTCGGCCACGCTTCCCGGCGGACGCCGCTGCAGGACATCCTGGAGGAAGCCCCGCACCACCAGGCGTTCCGCGCGCCGGCGCGAGAGTCCGCGGCTCTGAAGGTAGAAGAGGGCCTCCTCGTCCAGTTGGCCCACCGTTGCCCCGTGGGAACAACGGACATCATCCGCTTCGATCTCGAGGTTGGGCAGCGCGTGCGCCGAGGCATCTTCCGAGAGCAGGAGGTTGCGGTTGGTCTGGTAGGCGTCGGTGCGCTGCGCACCGGGAGAGACCCGGATGATGCCGCGGAAAACCGACCCCGAGGCGTCGTCGAGCGCTCCCTTGTAGAGCAGATCGCTGGTGGCGTGGGGTGCCGCGTGGTTCTGGCTGGTGCAGTGGTCGAAGTGCTGGTCCTCGTTGCCGAAATAGAGGCCCAGGATGTGGCTGTGCGCTCCGGGCGCGGCCAGCTCCGAGTTCAGGTCCAGCCGCGCCGTGCTCGCCCCGAGGGTCACGTGCAGCGAATCCGTGCGCGCGTCGCGCCCGACCAGCGAGCGGTAGAGCGCCATGTGGAACGCGCCCAGCCCCATTCTCTGCAAGGAAGCGTAGTGGGTGGTGCTGTTGTCCCCGCCCAGCACTTCCGCCGCGGACAGGAAAAAGGCCTGCTCGTCAAAGCTCGGCGAGAGGATCTCTTCCACGACGGACAGCGTGGACCCGCCCTCGCCCACGACCAGGGTGCGCGTGAAGTATGCGGCCGCCGGATCCGACACCCAGCGGGTGATGCGCACCGGCAGCGGCAGAGTCAGGTTGCGGGGCACGAACAGCACGGCGCCATCGGTCCAGAGCGCGGCGTTGAGCGCCGAGAACTTTCCCTGGTCCGGGGGGATGGCCTCGACCGCCAGGTGCTCGCGCAGCAGGTCCTCGTGGCTGGCGACCGCATCCGAGAGCGATGACAGCACGACGCCCTGCGCCGCCAGTTCGGGCAGGAGGTCGGTGTGCACCACCCGGCCGTCGATCTCGACGATGTGCCCGGCGGCGTCCGCGTCCTGGCGCATGGCCTGGCGCAGTTCGGACGGCCAGGCGTCGGCGGAGATCGGGGTTCCGGCGGCGGGACGCAGAGCGTCAAGGTCGAGGGTGCGCGACAGGTCGGTGTAGCGCCACTCCTCAAGCCGGGTCGTGGGGAGAGGCGTCCGCTCGTAGGCCTCCCAGGCGCGCCAGCGGCGTTCGGCCAGCCAGTCCGGCTCGCGGGCGGCCAGGCGCTCCACCGCCGCCGCGTTGATGGTCGCCGTCACTCCTTCCAGCGGCCCCGCGGCGGGAGCCTGTAATGTAGATGTCCGGGACATGCCGTGGCTTCTATACTCAGCGCCCGCGGGCGGACGCGGATGTGCGTGTGATCCTGCTGCTCCCCGTTATCCTACCGACCCCTCCATCTCCAGCTCGATCAGCCGGTTCAGCTCCACCGCGTACTCGAGGGGCAACTGACGTGCGATGGGCTCGATGAAGCCGCGCACGATCAGCGCCATGGCTTCCTCTTCCGGCATCCCCCGGCTCATCAGGTAGAAGAGCTGCTCCTCCCCCACCTTGGAGACGCGGGCTTCGTGCCCGACCGTGGACTGGTTCTCGTCGATCTCGATGTAGGGGTAGGTGTCGGTGCGCGCCGCCTCGTCGATGAGCAGGGCGTCGCACTCGACATTCGATTTGGCGTCCGTGGATCCCTCGTAGACCTTGCACAGCCCCCGGTAGCTCGCCCTTCCGCTCCCCTTGGAGATGGACTTGGAGATGATCGACGAGCTCGTGCGGGGCGCCGCGTGGACGACCTTGCCGCCCGTGTCCTGGTGCTGGCCGTTGCCCGCGTAGGCGATCGACAGGATCGAGCCGTGCGCCCTCTCGCCCACCAGGAAGCACGACGGGTACTTCATGGTGAGCTTGGATCCCAGATTCCCGTCGAGCCATTCCATGGTCGCGTTCTCGTGCACCAGCGAACGCTGGGTCACGAGGTTGTACATGTTGTTGGACCAGTTCTGAATGGTGGTGTAGCGGAAGTGCGCGCCCGGCTTGACCACGATCTCGATCACGCCGGAGTGGAACGACTCGGTCGAGTAGACCGGCGCGGTGCAGCCCTCGATGTAGTGGGCGCGCGAGCCCTCGTCGGCGATGATGAGGGTGCGCTCGAACTGCCCCATCTGCTCCTGGTTCACCCGGAAATACGCCTGCAGCGGGGTCTCGAGTTCGACGCCGGGCGGGATGTAGACGAAGGAACCCCCGGACCACACGGCAGAGTTCATGGCCGCGAACTTGTTGTCGCCGGGCGGCACCACGGTGGCGAAGTGCTCGCGGAAGAGTTCCGGGTGGTTGCGCAGGCCGTCCTCGATGGAGTCGAAGATGACGCCCTGGGCCTCCCACTCCTCCTTGAGCGAATGATAGACCATCTCCGATTCGTACTGGGCGCCGACCCCGGCCAGGATGTCGCGCTCCGCCTCGGGGATGCCCAGTCGGTCGAAGGTCTCCTTGATGTTCGCCGGGACGTCGTCCCACGACCGCTCCATGCGCTCCTGCGGGCGCACGTAGAAGAAGATGTCGCCCAGCACCGACTCAAGCTGGGAGAGGTCGCCGCCCCAGGTGGGCATCGGTTTGGCGTTGTAGATGCCGAGCGACCTGAGGCGGAAGTCGAGCATCCACTCCGGCTCGTCCTTCTGGGCCGAGATCTCGCGCACGACCTTCTCGTTCAGGCCGCGGCCGCTGCGGAAGACGGGTTCGTCCTCGGTGATGAAGTGGTACTTGTAGTCGTCGAGCCCGATGTCCTGTACGGCTTCGTTGGTGGGCATGGTGGACCTCGCGGGTTGGCCGTTCGCCGCTAGGCGGCGGCAACGGTCGATTGCAGCTTCCGGTACTCGCGGTAGCCGCCTTTTTCCAGGCTGAGCGCGACTTCCGGACCGCCGGAGCGGACGATGCGCCCGTCCACGATGACGTGAACGAAGTCGGGCTCGATGTAGTTGAGCAGCCGCTGGTAGTGCGTGATGAGCAGCACGGCCATCCCGGGCCGCTCCTTCTGCAGCGTGTTGACGCCGCGCGCCACGACCTTCAGCGCGTCGATGTCGAGGCCGGAGTCGGTCTCGTCCATGATGGCCAGGGTGGGCTCCAGAACCGCCATCTGCAGAATCTCGTTGCGCTTCTTCTCGCCCCCGCTGAAGCCGTCGTTGACCGCGCGCTCGGCGAAGGAGGGGGACATCTCAAGCAGTTCCATGCGCTCCAGCAGGATGTCCTGGAAGTCGAAAAGGTCGAGCTCCTCGCTGTCCTCCAGGCGAGCCTGCAACGCCGTGCGCAGGAAGTTGGCGATGGAGACGCCGGGGATGGCGACGGGATACTGGAACGCCATGAACACGCCCGCGCGGGCGCGCTCGTCGGTCTCCAGTTCCAGCAGGTCCTGGCCGTCGAAGAAGGCGCTGCCTCCGGTCACCTCGTAGCCGGGATGGCCGGCGAGCACCTTGGCCAGCGTGCTCTTTCCCGACCCGTTCGGGCCCATGATGGCGTGTATCTCGCCGGGGCGGATCGCCAGGTCGACACCCTTGAGGATTTCCGTTTCCCCTTCGGTGACCCGGGCCCGCAGGCCGGCGGTATTCAGAATTGGCGCGTCGGTCATTGCTGTCGATGATCGGGGATGCCGGCCCGCGCAGATGCGGGAGCCCGTGGGTGGGAGAAGACTGAGGGCTCCCCGCGGAGCCCTTGTAATCAAGAATGATTCTCGGTTTCAGGAATCTAGAATTGGCCGTCCGAAGGGTCAAGCAGACCAGGCGGCTCAGCCGGCCTGCAGGCGGGCGATTTCAGCTTCCGCCCCGATGTAGCCGAAGCCGGCCCAGCCCGAGCCCTCCAGGATGCGGCGGTACATTTCCGCCGCCTGCTCCTCGCGCCCGTTGTAGAGGTGCCAGGTCGCCACGCCGTAGGCGATGGCCACGCCGGACGGGTCCTCCTGGTCGGGGTCCCAGAGGTCGTCGGCTTCGATCTCCCCCTTGTACATCAGCAGGAGCTGGTGGTAGGAGGTGTTTTCGATCACGTCCAGGTCGGCAGTCACGGGCTCGAGGACGGCTGTGGCCTCTTCGTCGCGCCCCAGGCGGCGGAGCGCCATGTACCACCAGTGCGAGATCGCGACCAGCTGGTCCGGGTTGGTGGTGACGGCGATGTAGTCCTCGTACGCCGGGACCGCGGCCTCGAAGTCGCCCTTCAGGTAGTGGGCCAGGGCCAGGTGGTAGTGGATGTTGGACTGGAGGGTGCTGGTGGGGATGCCCCGCGCGTTGGGCTGGCCGTCCGGCTCCACCTCGTCGGGCACGCCTTCCTCCAGGGAGGCGGCGTGCGAGAGGTCGTCGATGGCCTGGTCGAATTCGCGCACGCTGATCCAGCGATGGCCCCGGTGGCGATACATGCGGGCGTCTTCCGGATGCTTCTCGATTCCCTCGCTGAAGACGTCGATGGCCTCCCGGTACTGCCCCGTGTAGCCGATGCGCCGGCCCAGCCAGATGATGGCGTCGGCGTCGTTCGGGTCGGCTTCGTAGTCGGCGCGGGCCACGTCGATGTCCGCGGCCTGCCGGGCCGCGATGTCCGGAGGCGCGGGGTTGGGATACAGGGGCTCCCCGAGGAGAGAGATTGCCTGGGCGCCTTCGGGCAGCGCCTGGGCTGCCGCCGTTGCCGGGGTCTCGTCCGCGGGACGGTTCTCCGGCTCCGGGGTGTCCTGGTTGCAGGCGGACAGGGCGAGCGCCGGGAGGAGGATGGCGACGGAGGCGCGGGGTCGATGGTGCTTCATCGTGCTGTCCTCGTGATCAGGAGGATGTGTTGTCGAATCGAACGGTTGATGAGCGCGGTGGCGGAAAACGGGGCGGCCCGGCTGACACCAGGGGCTAACCCGGCCCGTTGCGGGACAACTCCTGGAGCGCGTCCGCGAGCGTCTCGATCTCGGCCCGGGTGTTGTAGTAGTGGGGAGAGACGCGCAGGGTGCTCTCGACGCCCTTGGCGTCAAGGTCGATCAGGGCGTAGTCGTGCGGGGTGGCGGAGGTGTTGATGCCCCGCTCGCGCAGCGCGGGGACGAGCTCGACGGGGTCGCGGCCCGCCAGGTGCACCGAGACGATGGCGGAGCGGACCCGCCCCTGGTCCAGGACCGTCACGCCGTCCAGCGCACCCAGGGTGTCGCGCGCGAAGTCCGCCAGAGCCCACGCGCGCTCGCGGATGCTGTCGAGTCCCAGCCGGGTCGCGTAGCGCACCGCCTCGCCGGTCGCCAGCACCAGCGCGTAGGCGAACTCCCAGTTCTCGAAACGGGTGGCGTCCGGGGCCGGCTGGTAGAGGTCCGTGTCGATCCAGTGCGCGCCCCTCAGGTCCGGCAGCAGGGGTTCGAGGTCCATGTCCAGGACGCGGTCGGAGACGTAGAGGAAGCCCGACCCGCGCGGGCCGCGCAGGAACTTGCGGGCGGTGGCCGAGAGGAAGTCGCAGCCGATGGCGCGGGCGTCCACCGGCATCTGCCCGACCGACTGGCAGGCATCGACCAGGTAGAGGACGCCGCGCTCGCGGCAGGCCTGCCCCACCTCCTCGACCGCCTGCACCAGGCCGGAGCTGGTGGGGACGTGGGTGAGCGCGACCAGGCGCGCCCCCCGCCGGTGGATGATGCGCGCCACCGCCGCCGGGTCGACGCCTCCCTCGGGCAGGTCGGGCGCCCGCACCACCTCCACCCCCAGGCGGGCCTGCAGCGACAGGTAGGCGATCTGGTTGGAGACGTAGTCGTTCGTGCTGGTGACCAGCACGTCCCCGCGCTGGAAGGGGATGGACGAGAGCGCCTGGTTGAAGGCCGCGGTGGCGTTCTCCATGAAGGCGATGTTTGCGGGCGCCACCCCGAGCAGCCCGGCGACCGCGTCACAGGCGGCGGCGACCTGGTCGGCGCGCGCATCGGCGGCCTCGTAGCCGCCGATGCGGGCCTCGAGTTCCAGGTGGTCGCGAGCGGCACGCAACGCGGGCGCCGGCATGAGGCCGGCGCCCGCGTTGTTCAGGTGGATTCGCTCCCGGCAGCCGGGGGTGTCCGCGCGCAGGCCAGCGATGTCCAGGGGCGCCCGCCCGGACGCGTCGCGGGGCGTCATCCGGGGAAGCCCCTGTCCGCCCCTACCTGCTGGAGCCGTCCGAGACCGCGGCCCGCTCCGCCTTGGCCTGCCGCACCATCTCCCTCACGTCCTCCAGCAGTTGCTGGGCGTCGTAGATGATGCCGTCCTTGATCGTGTACTTGATGCCGCCGACGCGCCCGGGCACCCCGGTCTCGTCGTCCAGCTTGGGCGCGCCGTTGCCGTACAGCACCTTGAGGTTCTCCAGCGGGTTCTCGTCGACCAGCACCAGGTCGGCGCGGGTGTTCGGGCGGATGATGCCGAAGTCGGCAGGCGCGTCGTCGTACTTGGTGAGCATCCGTGCCGGGTACAGGGTCGCGGAGCGGATGACCTCGACGGGATGGAAGCCCGCCTCGCGCAGCAGCTCGAACTCACGGATGTAGTCGAAGCCGTAGAGCTTGTAGATGAAGCCCGAGTCCGAGCCCGTGGTCACGATCCCGCCGGCGTTCTTGTAGTCGTTCAGGAAGTGCATCCACTTCTGGTAGAACCTGCGCCAGTGGTACTCGTCCTCGGTGGTCCAGTAGAACCAGTAGGATCCGTGCGCCACCCGGCTGGGCCGGTAGAAGTCCTCCTGCGACGGAAGCGTGTATTCGTCGTGGTAGTCCGCCTCGCGGGCGCGCATGACGTCGCGGCTGGCCTCGTAGATGGTCATCGTCGGATCGAGCCCGAAGCCCAGCTCCAGGAACTCGTCGATGAGCGCCTCCCACTGCTCGCTGCCGGGCTCCGCGGCCTGGTACCACAGCCGCCCCACGTTGCCGAAGCGGTGCTGCTCGTCGTTGTAGTTGTAGTCGAGAGGCCAGTCTTGCACCGAGTAGTCGGTGAGCATGGACTCCATGAGGCCGTAGTAGTGCGTCATCATGTCCAGTCCGACGCGCGCCGCTTCGACCGCGGTCATGCGCGCCATGCCCATCTGGTCGAGGTGGGCCACGGTCTCCAGATCGAAGCGATGCGCCTCATCGATGAGCGCGGCCATGATCTCGGGGTCGTAGGCGCCCAGCTTGAGGCCATCGATGGTCTGGCCCTCGATTTCCTGAGAGGCCGCCCAGCGCACCCATTCGCGCGCGTCTTCCGGGGTGATGATCAGGCGTCCGCCCCAGCCCTCGCCGCTCCCGGGGCGCGCGTACGAGTACATGTGGGGCGCGACGATGGTGTTCCGGGCCGCCAGCGCCTTCTCGCGCAACTGCCACTCGAAGTTCCCGTGGGGCACGCCGCGGGACGTGGTAATCCCGTGTCCCAGCCAGAGCTTGTAGACGTATTCGCCCTGCGGGGCCTTGGGAACGCCCCCCGTGTGGGCGTGCATGTCGACGAAACCAGGGAGCAGGAACATCCCCCCGCCGTCGATCTCGTGGTCGCCCGCCTCGGGACGGCGCTGCTCGTTGATCGCCACCAGCGGGTAGCCCACCGAGGCCACTTCGACGATGCGGTTGTTCTCGATGACCACGTCCATCGGCCCGCGGGGCGGCGACCCGGTGCCGTCGATGACGGTGACTCCGCGGATGACCAGGCGATCGAAGGGGCCCTGGCCCTCGTCGGCGCCGCGGGGAGTGGTGGGCTCCATCTGGGCCCGGGTGGGGGCGGGGAGCAGGATCGCGGCAAGCACGCAGGTCACCAGAATGGACAGGAAGCCTCGGGATGGCTGATGGCGGGGCATGGGTCCTCCGGGATGAACGGATCGGGCGTGAGCCGGGAAATCTAGGCGAAGCGGGGCGGAGGGGCGAACGGTTACCCCTGCGCGGGTCGCGACCAGAGGCCTCACCGAGGTTCGAGCCGGTTCCGGTCGGATTGCAGATGTTGCAACGCGGTGGGCCCCGGTGGAGCGTTCCTCATCGCTTCGTCCGCCGCTCGCAACCAGGACTGGGGCCAGTCCGTCCGGTCCGCCAGCCGCTTCTTGTACCACTCGGGGAACCCCCTGGTGACCGCGCCGTCGAAGCGCTTCTCGAAGTGCTTCCACAGGCGGTCCTTGACGTCGTCCAGGCACTCCTCGCGCACGTCCTCGCGGATGTGGCGGAATGATCCGGCCGATCTCGACCGGGGTGCCTCCTTCGATCAGCCCCTCGGCCAAAAGCCCGGTCACCACCTTCTCCCACCGGGTCGGGCCGGAAACCGATTCCGCCAGGACCTTCAGGAACTCGGTCTGCCTGAGGCGCTTCCAGTCCGGGTTGAGGGCGTGGGCCTCCTTGAATCTCTCGGAAACGAACTTGGCGCGGAGCGGAAGACCGTCTTCCCCGAAGAGAGGAACGTGGTGGGCACGCTTGATGACCACGCCCTCGATCCCGGCTCCGCCCAGGAACGACTCCAGCTCCAGCAGCTGCTCCAGCCGGGCCGCGCTCGACAGCATCCCCTCGAAGAGGAGGGGCACCGCCTCGATCCCCAGCCGGGTCGCTACCCGCGCCTTCTCCTCGTAGCCGAGGTAGTCCTGGGTGCCGGCGTCGACATCGAAGAGAGCGATGTGGCCCCGCGGCACACGGCCATAGGTGAGCGTGTTGTGGCGCGGCCGGCCCACCGCCTCCCCGCGATACACAACGCCCGGCGACAGCAGGCCGTCTTCCGCCATCCGCCGGATCGACGCGACCGACGGGGCGAAGAGGTTCGGCGGCTCGTCCGGATCGAGCGTCAGCCGCTTGGAGCGGGCCGACAGGCGCGGCGGCTCGCCGACCATGCCCCAGCTGATCTGCGAGCCGTCCACCTTCTCTTCCACGACGACGGGCTTGTCGAGCAGTCCCTTCGTCGCACGGTGACCGAGGGCGAAGATCTTTCCGTAGCGTCCCAGCATGGTCTCATCCGAGTGGAGGTCTGGCTCGCAACAGAGTGTCGAGAGCTTCTCGCGGCGCGAGAACCGGGATCGGCGGCCGAAGGAAGTCGGCTGTGGCTTCGCGTGATGATGCGCCGGGCTGCAGCGTGGCGGGAAAGCAAATGTGCCGACTCCTTTCGGTCAAGAGGGGCGTCGGCGCCGGGCCCGATCATCGCTGTGATACTATTGTGGGAGGACTGGTAGTATCACAGCGCGCGAGGTTGCGGGGACGGTGCCGGGACGATGATCCTTAACCCGCTCCGGCTGCGCGCCGAAAGCTCCCAAAGCATGGCCATGGCGTTGAGGTTATCGTTGTGTCATTCGTCATCGACGGTGGGCACAATCCATGTCCAGACCAGCCCGAGGAGCCTCGCTGACCCCTTGAGAACCAGGACGTGACCGCAAGCGAGGGGGAGGTTCGGCGCCGAGCCGACCGCCTGCGCACCGAGATCAGGCGCCACGACCACCTCTACCATGTCGAGAACCGGCCGGAGATCTCGGACGGTGCCTACGACAGGCTGTTTCGGGAGCTGAGCGCCATCGAGGAGGCGTTCCCGCACCTCGTGACGCCCGACTCGCCCACCCAGCGCGTTGGGGCGGATCCGCTATCCGAGCTCCCCGTGGTTCGGCACGTGGCAGCGATGCTCTCGCTCGACTCCTCGGAGGCGGCGGAGGACGCGCGCCGGTTCGACGAGCGGGTGCGCAAGGCGGTGGACGGGCCGGTCGAGTACCTGGCAGAGCCCAAGCTGGACGGGTCTTCGCTGGAGCTGGTGTACGTGAACGGAGTGCTCGACCGGGCCGTGACGCGCGGCAACGGGAGGGAGGGCGAAGGCGTGACCGAGAACGCGCGCACCATCCCTTCGGTGCCCCTGCGGTTGAGGTTGGCAGAGCAGCCGGCGACGCTCGACCCCTCCAATGGTGATCCGTCGGAGTCGGCCGACACCCTCCCCATCCCGTCCCTGCTCGCCGTGCGGGGCGAGGTCCTCATGTACCTCTCCTCCTTCGAGGAATTGAATCGGAGCCGGGTTGAAGCCGGTCTCGAACCCTACGCCAACCCGCGCAACGCGTCGGCGGGAGCGCTGCGCCAGCTGGACTCGCGCATCACCCGCACGCGGCCCCTGGAGTTCTTCGCCTACGACATCCTCCACGTCGAATGGCGGGACGATTCGCGGCCTGGGGGGGACCCTGGCGCGGGCGCGGCCTTCGACACCAACACGGGCGCGGCCTTCGAGACCGACGAGCAAGCGGCCGAGGCCCTGCAGGGGTGGGGGCTGAGGCTGCCGGACCGCACCCGCAAGGTCGCCGACATCGACGAAGCCATCGCCTATCACGCGGAGTTCGCGCGGGACCGGGAGGACCTCGACTACGAGATCGACGGAGTGGTGCTGAAGCTCAACGCGCTGGCTCCGCGCGACGCGCTCGGGAGCACGTCCCACCACCCGCGGTGGGCGTTCGCATTCAAGTTTGCCCCCAGGCAGGAGGTGACCCGCCTGGAGCGCATCACCGTGCAGGTCGGCCGCACGGGCAAGTTGACTCCGCTCGCCCTGCTGCGCCCCGTTGAGGTTGGGGGCGTCACCGTGTCGCGCGCCTCGCTGCACAACCGCGAGGAGCTGGAGCGCAGGGATGTGCGCGAGGGCGACCTGGTGCGCATTCAACGAGCGGGCGATGTCATTCCGCAGGTGGTCGAGCGGGTGGAGGAACCCGGGCGGGCGCGCAGCGACCCCTTTCGGATGCCCGACGAATGCCCCCGATGCGGGGCCGCCGTGGTGGAGGAGGGCCCGTTCGTGGTGTGCTCGAACCGTCTGGGCTGTCCGGCCCAGCTCGAACGCGGCATCGAGCACTTCGTGTCGCGGGGCGGGCTCGACATCGAGGGCCTCGGCTCGGAGACCGTCGCGCTGCTGGTGGGCGAGGGCCTGGTGCGCGAGCCCGCCGACCTCTTCGACCTTACGCCGGACGACCTCCTCAAACTCGATGGGTTCGCGGAAACCAGGTCGCGCAAGCTGGTGGAGGCGATTCAGAGCGCGAAGAAGACGGAACTCGCGCGCTTCGTCTACGGGCTGGGCATCCCCGAGGTGGGGGCCACGGTGGCGCGGGTGCTGGCCGTGGAGTTCCGCGATCTGGCGATCCTGCGCGAAGCCGCGGCGGAGCGACTCGAGGAGGTGGAAGGGATCGGGCCGATCATGTCGGAAAAGATCACGCGATTCTTCAACGATGATGCGCGAGCCGCTTCCGTCGATGCCGTTCTGTCCAAGGGCTTCGAACTGATTCCGCCACCCGAACAGGAGAGCCGCGCGCTCGACGGCAAGAGCTTCGTCTTCACCGGCAGGCTGGACTCGATCACGCGATCCGAGGCGAAGAGACGCGTGGAGAGCCTCGGTGGGCGCGTGGTCTCTTCCGTGAGTGCGGCCACCGGCTACCTGGTACTGGGCGGCAGGCCGGGATCCAAGGCGAAGAAGGCCGAAGAGCTGGGTGTCCCGGTGCTGGAGGAGCAAGCCTTCCTGAGGTTGCTCGGGGAATAGCCGAGCGGAATTCCGGTTCGCCGTCCGAGCCGGACCCGGGAGCGATGATGCCCGCACCCCCGCCGGCGCCCCGATCGCCTCCACCGGTGCGCGATTTCGGCGGCGCGTTTATCGTTCGTGGCATGAAACCCCCGTATCCCACCTCCAGCCGCCGTTCCACGGCCCCGTCCAGGTAACCGGATTGTACCTCGCGGCCCTGGGGCTGTTGGCGGGTGTGATCGGCCTCTATCTCGGCGCCCACTGGCTGGTTTTCGGCGCGGCCGGCCTGGGCAGGACGGTCGGGGCGCGGCCCATCGTGGTGGGCCTGACCGTGGTCTCCCTGGGCACGTCCGCGCCCGAACTGGTGGTGTGCGTGCTCGCGGCCATCGGGGGAAGTTCCGACCTGGCGATCGGCAACGCCCTCGGTTCCAATCTCGCCAACGTCGGTCTGATCCTCGCCGTCACCGCGATCGTCCAGCCGCTCGGCGTCAACCGGCGCATGGTGGTACGCGAGATTCCGGCCATGCTCGCGATCACCCTGCTGGCCTATCCCCTGATCGCGGACCATGCCGTGTCCCGCGTGGACGGCGCTGTTCTGCTGGGCCTGCTCGTGCTCTACCTGGGCGCTCTGCTGCGCTCGGCGCGGCGCGAAACACCGGAAATCCTGAAGGAGTTCGAGGCCTTTACCGCGGAAGAGATTCAGGCGAAGCCCAGGTCCGTTGCGAAGAACGTGCTTCAGGTCGTCGTGGGATCCGGCCTTCTGGTGCTGGGCGGGAGACTGATCGTCGTCAACGCAATCGATATCGCCACGGGGCTCGGCATCTCCGAGCTGCTCATCGGCGGCACCGTCGTCGCCATCGGCACATCGCTGCCGGAACTGGCCACCTCGGTGGTCGCGGCGACGCGCAACGAGGCGGATATCGCCGTCGGCAACGTCATCGGCTCCAACATCTTCAACCTGACTGCGGTCCTGGGCACCGCGGCCGTCATCGAACCGCTCTCGATCGCCTCGGGCGTGCTGGGCCGCGAATTCCTCGCGATGTTCATCCTGTCGGCACTGGTGTGGCCGATGGCGTGGTCCGCGCTGAAGGTGCGGCGCTGGGAGGGACTTATTCTCCTGGCGCTCTACGCCACATTCTGGCTGTGGCTCGGGGGGAGCGCATGAGCAGACCCGGCATCGAGTCCGCGCTGGAGCGCTGGCAGGAAGCCGGGCTTGTCTCCGGCGAGCTGGCCGAGCGGCTGCGGGAGGAGCACGCGCACAGCCAGCGGCGCGGGCGCCGCCGGTTTCTGCAATACGCCGTCTCGGGCATGGCGGGCATTCTTCTGGTGATCGCCGCAGTCACCTTCTTCGCCTGGTCGTGGCCCGAACTGGGGCCCGGGGCGCGCACATGCGTGATTGCCGGGACGGGGATCGCGATCGTACTGCTGGGGATGCGGCTCGAGTCCGCGCGGCGCTACGTGCCGGTGACCTACGCGCTCCAGGCCAGCGGTCTGATCCTGCTTCTCGCCGCGTACGTGTACTCCATGGAGGCCTGGGACAACACGACGCCGGGCGGCGTCGTGGTCGGTCTTCTCGCCCTGGCAACCCCGGTCGCGACCATCCCGGTCTTCGTGCGCCGCAACCCGATCATGCCGGCGGCGGGCACGGCGCTCGGCTTCGGCTTTCTGGCGGCGTTTCTCTTTCGGGCCTTCGATCTTGACGCCGACGTCATCATCTGGATCCTCGACGGGGCCCTGGCGGCCACGCTGGCGGTTCTTGCGCTGCTGCTGCGCGCGGGACACGCACAGTCCGTCTCGCGCCGAACGTTGTATGCGTTCACCGTCAGCCTCTACGCGGGTTATCCGATGGCGGGCATGACCGCGGCCGGGCCTCTCGAACTCGGCGAGGAGACGCTTCTGGCGCTCGACGCCTGGCTGGTGCTGGTCACGGGACTGGCCCTCTGGGGCATCCACAGGGCCCCGGCAGTGCTGCGGAGCGCCCGCTACAGTTGGCACCTCGCGGCGTCGGCACTGCTCGTCATCCCGCTCGGGTTCGGGACCACGCTCGAGGTGTACGACCTTCCTCCGGCGGGAGCTGCCGCCGTTCTGGCCGGGACCGGGGCAGCCGGGCTCTGGTACGGGCTGCGCCGGGATGCGCGGCCGCTGGTGCTCTGTTCCTGCGCGACCATCGTCAGCGCCGCCTGGTACCTGGGCGTCGATGCGGGAGAGCGGCTGGGGACGGTGCTCGCGCTGGCGTTTACGGCGGCGCTCTTCTTCTGGGTGGCCACCCGGTTGGGGCGCAGGGGGCAGACGTGACGCGGAGAGGACCGAATCGGTCGCGGATGGAAATCCCGATCGGCTACGGGTGCAGGACGGGAGCGATCGCGAACGCACATGCACGGAGTTCATGCACATGCTGGGGATAGATCTGAGCGGGAAGCGCGCGTTCATCGCCGGGGTTGCAGACGACAGGGGGTACGGCTGGGCCATCGCCCGGGCGCTGGCTGCGGCCGGCGCCACGGTCTGCCTGGGCACCTGGCCGCCGGTGATGCGCATCTTCCGGATGAGCCTTAAGAGGGGAAGGCTGGACCGGTCGCTCCCGGGCGGAGGCGAGCTCGAGATCGAGAAGATCTACCCCCTCGACGCCGTCTTCGACACGGCGGAGGACGTTCCGGCGAAGTATCGCGATGACAAGCGCTACCGTGCGGTCGACGGCTACACCATCCAGGAAGTCGCGGACACCCTTCGCGCCGATTTCGGGGACGCGTGCCTGGATATCCTCGTGCACTCGCTCGCGAACGGCCCCGAGGTTCGCAAGCCGCTCATCGAGACCAGCCGCACCGGCTACCTGGCCGCGATCAGCGCGAGTTCCTACTCCCTCGTGAGCATGGTCCAGCGCTTCGGACCCCTCATGCGACCGGGCGCGGCGGCGGTCTCGCTGAGCTACCTGGCCTCCGAGCGGGTCATTCCCGGCTATGGCGGAGGGATGAGCGCGGCCAAGGCGGCGCTCGAGAGCGATACCCGCGTGCTCGCCTTCGAGGCGGGGCGGCGGTGGGGAATGCGGGTGAACACCATCAGCGCGGGCCCGCTGCCGAGCCGGGCGGCGTCGGCGATCGGCCTGATCGACCGGATGGTCGAGTACTACAAGGTCAACGCGGCCCTTCCCGAGGTGAACACGGCCGAGGACGTGGCCAACGCGGCCGCCTTCCTGTGCTCGCCCCTGGGGACGGGGATCACCGGCGCGACCCTCCATGTGGACAAGGGCTACCACGTCATGGGCATCGCGGCCGAGCCGCAACTGTAGGGTGGTGCGCGGCGGGCGCCCCTTCGGCGACGCACTCCCGCACGTCCGGGTCACCCCTCCGGGGCCGCGCTCGCGTGCGCTCGGGAAGCGGTTGCGGCGGGCCGAGTCCCGCAACGTAACCTTCATCGGCGACCGCTTCCCGGTCTTCTGGGACGAGGCGCTGGGGGCCAACGTGCGCGATGTCGACGGCAACGTGTACGTCGACCTCACGGGCGCGTTCGGGGTCGCCTTCGCCGGCCACAGCCATCCGCGGATCATGCGGGCGGCCACCGAGCAGCAACAGCGGCTGACCCACGGCATGGGCGACATCCACCCCCCGGCGGCCAAGGTTGAGCTGCTGGAACGCCTGGCGGGGCTCGCACCCTGGCCGGAAGCGCGCGCCGTTCTGGCCTCTGCGGGTTCCGAAGCTGTGGAAATCGCGCTGAAAACTGCCGAGTTATCCACAGGAAGGTCAGGCATCCTCGCCTTTGAATGTGGATATCACGGTTTGACCCTCGGTGCCCTGGCCACCACCCACCGGGACGACTTCCGCGCGCCCTTCCGCAGGCGCCTGTACGAGGGCGTGGCCTTCGTACCGTTTCCCGTACGCCTGGACGACGTGCCGGCGAGCCTCGCGTCGTGCGCCCGGGTGTTCGAGGATCGCGCCCGCCGTGGGGACGCGATCGGAGCGGTGCTGGTGGAGCCGGTGCAGGGCCGCGGAGGGGTGCGCATCCCGCCCCGCGGCTTCTTTCCGGAACTGTGCTCGCTCGCCCGGCGGCACGGGGCGGTGGTCGTGGCCGACGAGGTGTTCACCGGCCTCGGCCGCTGCGGGAGCATGTTCGCCGGGCCCGCTCTCGGACTCGACGCCGACCTGATCTGTCTGGGCAAGGCGCTGGGGGGCGGCTTCCCGCTGAGCGCATGTCTCGGGAGGGCGGAGGTGTTGGACGCCTGGCCGGAGTCCGCCGGCGAGGCCCTGCATACCAGCACCTTCCTCGGACACCCGGTCGCCTGTGCCGCGTCGCTGGCCTTCCTGGACCTGGTGGAGTCGGAGCGCCTCGACCGGCGCGCCGCGCGCATGGGTGAGCGCCTGGTCGCCCGTCTGCGCCAGGCACTGGAGGGCGTCGGGCACGTGGCCGCTGTGCGGGGCCAGGGCCTGCTCGCGGGGGTGGAAATTGCGGCCGACCGGAACGCGGCCGGAGCAGGACAGCCCGGAGCCGGGGCCCGCATCGCCGCGCACCTGCTCGCGCAGGGCGTGATGGTGCTGCCCGCCGGCGAGCAGGGTCAGGTGATCGAACTCACCCCCCCGGCAACCATGTCTCGCGACCTCCTTGACCACGCGCTGGACCGGCTGGTTCGCGCCGTCGTCGATCCCTCAGAATAGACCGCTCGCCTTCAGATACCTCAGCGTCGCCGCCGCGCACGCCTCCGGCTGCTCCAGCTGTACGAGGTGCGTTCCTCCGGGGACCCAGGCGTAGTCGACGGTCGGGATATGATGAAGTTCGGTGGTCGGGAAATAAGTGTACGGGATGCCGGGGTCGGCCCCGATGACCATGGTCGGACAGGCGAGCGCCCCGAAGTCGATCAGCGCCGCATACTGTCCGCCGTACCGGTAGATCCGGGCCTCGTATTCGCGGGGACAGCGAAGGGCGTACCCGTCGCCGTCCGCGGATCGGCGCAGCGTCGTCCGGGCCATGAGGCGGCGGACTCCGGGGACTACGTGCTGGAACGCGGCCATGTACAGGAGCACCTCCGCGAAGTCCGCGCGGGTCGGATACCGATGCGCGCGCGCAAGCGTCATCGTGGCCGCGCGCCGGGCCACATCGGCGCACTCCTCCCGCGCGGGGCCGAACTCGCACAGCGGCGGGTCGAAGAGAACGCGGGCCACGAACTCCCCCCCGCGCGTGGGAGACAGCAGCGAGACGAGGCCCGAGAGCGAATGGAATACGCCGGCGTGCGGCTTCTTCCCGAAGCCCCTCCCGATGGCCTCCTGGATGCGGAGGTGGTCATCGATGAGCGTGGGCACATTGTGGCTTCGGAGCGGCCCGGGAGTATTCCAGCCGTGGTTCCTGAGGTCGTAGAGCACGAGATCGAAGTCGTCGGCAAACAGCGACCAGAACGGGTAGTAGAGGTCGATCGCGAGGCTGTTGCCGTGGCTCAGCACGATGCGCGGACCGGACGGGTTCCCGTGGCGCCGGAGCGTGGTCACGGCGCCATCGACCAGACGCACTTCGTGCACGGCCAGAGGCTCGGGCACCTGCCACACCTGCGTGCCTTCAGGGTCACTCATTGACGGAACCGGGCGGGGGTTGATTCAAACCGGGGGAAGTCGGTATCTTACCGGCCCTTCGGACGCCCCCATCGTCTAGTGGCCTAGGATACTTGGTTCTCAGCCAAGAGACCGGGGTTCGACTCCCCGTGGGGGTATCGCGGAACGCGGGCCGTCGCTTTCGGGTGCGGCCCGGGTTTCGTTTGGCCGCTTAGCTCAGTTGGCAGAGCACTACGCTCACATCGTAGGGGTCGCTGGTTCGAGTCCAGCAGCGGCCACTCCTCCCGCCTTCGCCCGGCGCGGCTCAACCCGCCAGCCGCCTCTTCACCTCCACGGGCCGCGGCCGTGTCCCCGGCTTCCAGGCGGTCACGTATCCCGCCACCGCGCTGGCCGCAACGGAAAACGGCGAAGCCAGGTACAGCTGACCCGGCCCCGAACGTCCGGGGAAGTTCCGGTTCTGGGAGGAGATGCTCACCTCGTCGGGCCGGCGCGTGATCCCGGGCCCGGCGTTGATGCAGGCGCCGCATCCGGGCTCGATGAAGGTGGCGCCCATGCGCTCGAAGAGATCCAGGTAGCCCCGCTCCCGGCAGTACTCGCGCACATCGGTGGAGCCGCACTGGATGAAGCACTCCACATCCGGGTGCACGCCCAGCTCCCAGCGGTCGTGCATCTCACGGAAGACGCGGGCGTACATGTCCATGTCCTCCTTCTTGCCCGCCGTGCACGATCCCGCATACGCGATGTCGATGCGGATCCGCTCGGGCTCGAGGTCGCCGAGCGGCACCCCGTTGCCGGGGTCGTTGGGGAGCGCGGCCATCGGCTGGATGGCGGAGGCGTCGATCCTGATCACACGCACGTAGTCGGCGCCGGGGTCGCTGTGCATGCCGCTCGCCAGCGCCTCTGCCCGCGCACGATCCATCCCGCGTTCGGTGACCAGGTAGTCCACGGATCGCTCGTCCGCCGCGACCAGCCCGGTGAAGGCTCCCACCTCCGCGGCCATGTTGGTCATGGTGGCGCGCTCGTCCACCGGGAGAGCCTCCACGGCCGGCCCCCCGTACTCGATGATCTGCCCGATGGCGTGGCCGTCGCGGATGTAGGGGTGGCGCAGGATCTCGAGCATGTAGTCCTTGGCCGTCACCCCCTCGGCGGGCGTCCCTGTGATCACGACCCTGAAGGAGGGCGGGACCTGCACGCGCACGTCCCTGGTGATCCAGGAGTTGAAGATGGCGGTCGTGCCCACTCCGAACGCGAGCGCCCCGATCGCGCCCGCGTGGGGCGTGTGCGAGTCCGAGCCGATGATGAGCATCCCCGGCTCCGCGTAGTCCTCCAGGATCTTGGAGTGGCAGATCGCGACCGATCCCATCCGGTGCCCCATCTGTTCCCCGTAGAGCCGGATGCCCTGCCTCTCCGCGAACTCGCGCTGCTTCACCTCGAGCTGGTTGGCGACTTCGAGAAGTCCCTCCTCGATGCGCTCCTGGCTCATCGCCTTGTGCAGGAAAGTCAGATGGTCGCGAAAGAAGAGCACGCTGTCCGGGTCCTGCACTCGCCCCTCCGGCCCCATCTTCTGTTCGAAGAAGATGGCCGCCATGGGGGTCACGTATTCGTGGGAGAAGCGGATGTCGGTGCGGAAGAAGCCGGCCTCGCCCGGGGTGACCGCGTCGACGCCGACTTTGCCATCCGCCGGATCCACCACCCAGTGGCGGGCGAAGATCTTCTCCGCGAGGGTCATGGGACGGGCCGAGGACCCCGGCGCCGGCACCGGCGCCCTCCCCTGCATGCGGGCCACGTTGAACTCGAAGAGGCCCCCGTACTCGATGATCTGGCGGGTGATGTCGTCCTTGCCGCGCGTGAACTCCTCGAGCCGGAGCGGCTCGCCGCGGGCGATGCGCTCCGCCACGCCGAAGTCGGTCGTGGTGAGCACACCCAGGTTCTGACAGTTCTCGTTGTAGATGCGCTCGATGCTCTCGCTGACGACGACCTTGATGCCGGCCATCAGCTCCGCGTACGGGCTCTGCTCGCGGCTGGAGCCCTTGCCGCGCCGCATGCCGGCGACCGAGCACACGAAGCCGCCGTCGCGCACGCTCGCGCGTCCGACCGGATACTCCTCCGACCCGTTCTCCGCATTCGTGGTGCGCAGCCCAAGGTAGGGGAATTCGCCCAGCGTCTCGTCGTAGAAGAAGCAGATGTAGGCGGGCGTGATTTCGTCGGTCGAGATCTGGTCGCGCAGGCGGGCGCGCAACTCGTCGCTCAGCTCCAGGTCCAGCCCTTCGTAGAGTTGGGCGCGCACCAGCGCGGTGTCGTCCGCCAGGTACAGAACCCGCCCACGCACATCGAGGGTGGCGGGTCGTCTGGGCGTCGGACGGGTGAGGAGATCCCCGGCCATCCGCGCCTCAGCTGAAGTCGACGCCGAAGAGCACGGCGATGATGATCGATGCCACGGCGATGGGCGCCACGAAGCGGATGAAGAAGCGCCAGGTCGGGTAGTGGAACCACCTGGGCTGGTTGCCGTCCACGAGTTCGCCCTCGCTCACCTTGCGGCTGATGAACCAGCCCGCCGCCAGAGTGATGGCCAGACCGCCGGTAGGCAGCATCCAGTTGGACACGAAATGGTCCGCGGTGGAGAACCAGCCCACCTTCTCCGCGAAGAGCTCCATCGTGGCGAGGACGGGGGTGCCCGTGAACGACAGCGCGGCGAAGATGGTGAAGACGAAGATGGCTCCGCCGCACAGGAAGGTGGCGCGGTTGCGGGCGATGCCCCGTTCGTCGATCACGTAGCTCACCACCACTTCCAGCAGCGAAATGGTCGAGGTCAGCGCCGCCAGCGCCACCAGCACGTAGAAGAGCGGGCCCAGCACCACGCCGAAGGGCACCTCCGAATAGAAGAGCTCCGGCAGCGAAATGAAGAGCATGCCCACCGTCGAGCCGCCCACCTGCTCGCTCATCCCCGCCACCGAGAAGATCACCGAGAACATGATGATGGTTGCGACCAGCGCGATCACGGTATCGAGGACGACGATCATGGCCGACGCCTTCACTATGGAGTGATGGCGCGCGATGTAGGAGCCGTACGTGATCATCGCGCACATGCCGAGCGACAGGGTGAAGAACGAGTGGCCGAGGGCCTCCAGCACCGAGTCGGGCTCGAGCTCCGCGAAGTTCGGCCGGAAGATGAAGCTCAGCGCCTCACCGGCGCCGTCCATCCTCAGGGCGCTGACCAGAAGCAGGAGCAGAATCCCGAAGAGGATCGGAAGGAAGAGGCGCGCGATGCGCTCGATCCCCTTGCTGACCCCGAAGTAGACCACGGCCACCGTCCCCACGCTGAAGCTGAGGGAGAGGGCGAGCTGCAGGCCCGCGTTGCTCACCTGTTCATTGAACAGATCCCCGGTGGCCAGTCCGCTCGGAAAACCGCCGAAGGTCCATTCCATCGTCCTGGCGAAGTAGTAGATCGACCAGCCGGCGATGACGGTGTAGTAGCTGAGCAGGATGAAGGCGCAGATGACGCCCCAGCCCCCGACGACGCCCCACGCCGGCCCGGCGACCGCCTTGAGGGCCCCGACCGCGCTCTTCTGGCTCCTCCGTCCGATCAGCAGCTCGGCCATCATGATCGGAAGCCCCACGGCCGCGATGCATACGAGGTAAACGAGCACGAAGGCGCCGCCGTTGTTCTCCCAGGTGATGAAGGGGAACTTCCACAGGTTGCCCAGTCCGATGGCGCTTCCGGTGGCCGCAAGGACGAATCCCAGATTCGAATTCCAGTGGTCTCGCTGCTGTGACATGGCGTCTGCTCGGGGCTGGTCGTCGCCGTGATCGGGACGAGGGTCGGGTCGAAGTTGCCGCGGGACGGCTCTATATTGCGCGCGGGACAAGGCGGTGCGCCAGTCTCTCGATCGGCAACATGGAGCGGGGACGGCCCGCTCCGGCCGAGAGGTCCCGGCGTCCGGAACAGGGAGATACTCATGAGGCTTGCAAGGGTTCGGCGTTCGGTCCCCGCGCTCGCCGCGGCCTGTCTCCTGGGCGGGTTGACCATCGGGTGCGGGGGTGGAGACGGCGGCTCCTCCGATGGCGGCCTTCGCGTCGCGCTGCTGACCTCCGGGCCGGTGAGCGACGCCGGCTGGTACGCGGGGGCGTACGAAGGCCTGCTGCTGATCGAGGAATCGCTCGGGGCGCAGGTCAGCCATCAGCAGACCCGCTCCCCCGCCGAGTTCGACGAGGCCTTCTTCTCGTATGGCTCCTCCGGCTACGACCTGGTTTTCGCCCACGGCTTCGAGTACCAGGACGCGGCGCTACGCGCCGGTGAGGAGTTTCCCGGCATGACCATCGTCGTCTCCAGCGGGGGACGGATTTCGGACAACGTGCGCTCGCTGATCTTCCGCCTGGAGGAGGGAAGCTATCTCGCCGGCATGATGGCGGGAGGCCTCACCCGGTCACGGGTGGTGGGGATGGTCGGCGGGGTGGCAATTCCGCCCGCCCAGGGCACCTTCCGTGCCTTCGAGGCGGGGGCGCGCGCCATCGACCCGGACATCGAGGTGCTGGAAGCCTTCATCGGCAGCTGGGACGACGTGGCGGCTGCCAGGGAGGCGGCTACGGCGCAGCTGAGCCGGGGCGCCGATGTCCTCGTGCACAATACCGACGCCGCCAGCTTCGGCGTGTTTCAGGCGGTTCGGGAGGCGAACGCGGACGAGAACCCGGTGTGGGCCATCGGCATGAACCGGGATCAGAACGACGTGGCCCCCGAGGTCATCGCGGGGAGCGCCGCCATCGACATCCCCAGGGCCTTTCTGGACGTGGCGAGCCGGTTCACGGCCGGGACGCTCCCCTCGGGGGCGCTGGACCTCAGCCTCGGCGAGGGCGTTGTGGATTTCATCGTCAACCCGGCGGCCCTCGACCGCATCCCCGCCGATCTGCGAGCGCGCATTGACGAGGCGAGGCAGGCCATCCGCGCAGGCACGCTGGAGGTGCCCCGGATCGAGTTCCTGGAGGAGGAACCCGGAGGTCCTTGAAGCCCATGGGCGGCGCCGCCGTCGAGATGCGGTCGGTGAGCAAGCGCTTCGGATCCGTCGAGGCGCTTGCCGACGCGAATCTCAGCGCCCGTCCCGGGGAGGTTCATGCGCTGCTGGGAGAGAACGGCGCCGGCAAGACCACCCTCATGCGGGTGCTGTGCGGCGCGCTCCGGCCCGACGGGGGCGAAGTTCTGGTCGAGGATCGCCGGTTGCGGCCCGGGGGACCGCGCGCCGCGGTCGCGGCCGGGATCGGGATGGTGCACCAGCATTTCACCCTGGTGCCCAGTCTGACGGTTGCCGAGAACGTCGCGCTGGGGACGCGGGAGGGGAGCGGGCTCCGTCTGGCCCTCGAGCGCGTGCACCTCCGGCTCGCGGAGCTGGAGCGGGTCACGGGCCTTCCGGTGGATCCCGGGGCCACGGTGGCCGGTCTGTCGGTGGGCGCGAAACAGCGGGTGGAGATCCTGAAGGCGCTCTACAGGGACCCGCGCGTGCTGGTGCTGGACGAGCCGACGACGGTGCTCGGACCACAGGAGGTGGACTGGCTGTTCGGCGTCCTGCGGTCTTTGGTGGAGGAGGGACGCACGGTCCTGTTGATCGGGCACAAGCTGGACGAGATCCTGCGGGTGGCCGACCGCGTGACGGTGCTCCGGCGCGGGCGGACCGTCCTCGCGGCGGGGCGCGAAGCGGTGGACGCGACCGGGCTTGCGCGGGCGATGATCGGCCGGGAAACCACCCGGGCGGCCCCACCCGCCCGGGTCGCAACGGGGGGGCGGGTGGCGCGCCTGGAGGCGGCGGGGGTCCGGGGTGATGATGGCCGGATGGCGGTGCGGGATGTCACGCTGGAGGTGCAGCGGGGCGAGATCGTGGGCATCGGCGGGGTGGAGGGCAATGGCCAGCGCGAACTCGCTCTCGTGCTGTCGGGAAGGCTGCGCCCGTCGGTCGGCAGCGCTGATTTTCCGGCGACGGTCAGCCTGATCCCGCAGGACCGGAGCGCGGGCGGGCTGGTCCCGGGCTTCGACCTCGCCGAGAACACCGCGCTCGCCTTCCACGACGACGACGCGCACCGCCGCGGGCCGCTCATCGACTGGGCGGCGATGCGGCGCACCGCGCGCGAGATCGTGACGGGGTTCGATGTGCGGGCCCCGGGGTGGCGGGCGACGGCGCGGTCGCTGTCGGGCGGCAACCAGCAGAAGCTGCTGGTCGGCCGCGAGCTGGCGCGCGCCCCCGACCTGCTGGTCGCGGAGAATCCGATGCGCGGGCTCGACATCGCAGCGGCCGCCTTCCTGCGCGACAAGCTCGTGGAGCTGAAGGTCGGCGGGGCAGGTGGTGGGCCCGCGCATGCGCCGCCGGGCATCGTGCTCTTCTCCACCGATCTGGACGAGGTGCTCGACCTGGCCGACCGGGTTTTCGTGCTCGTGCGCGGCCGGCTGATCGCCGTGCCGGAAAAGGAGCGCACCCCGGCGGGGATGGGCCGGCTGATGCTGGGATCGGAGGAGGCATGACCCGCCCCGCCCGGATGGAGCGCCTCCCATGATCCGCCGGGCGTTGCGCCCGCACCTCCGGTCGCGCCGGATCGGCCCGCTGGCGGCCGGCGCAGTGGCGCTCCTGGCGGCGGCACTGCTGGCGGCCGCGGGGCTGGCCCTCGCCGGATACGACCCGGTCGCCGCCGGGCGGGCGCTGGTCTCGGGCGCCTTCGGCTCCTGGGAGCGGTTCGCCTCCATCACCCTGGTGCGCGCGACGCCGCTCATCCTCACCGGGCTGGCGGTGGCGCTCGCGTTCCGCGCCGGCGTGTGGAACATCGGAGCGGAGGGGCAGCTCTACGCGGGCGCGGTGGCGGCCGTGTGGGTGGGGCTCACCTTTCCGGGCGCGCCGGCGTGGCTGCTCCTGCCTTCGGCGATGGCGGCTGCAGCGGTGGCGGGGGGCCTTTGGACGCTCGTCCCGGTGGGGCTCAGGTTCCGGGCCGGGGTCGGAGAGGTCATCACCACCATCCTGATGAACTTCGTCGCCATCCACACGGTCGCGTGGCTGGTGCACGGCCCCCTGCAGGAGGCGCGCGGAGTGTTCCCGCAAACCGATTCCGTTGCCCTCGCGGCGCGTCTCCCGCGCCTCGGGTCCGGCCGGCTGCACGCCGGCTTCCCGGTCGCGGTCGTGCTCGCGGGCACGCTCTGGTGGCTGCTGAGGCACAGCGCCTGGGGATTCCGCGTGCGGGTGGTGGGCGCCTCGGCCCGCGCGGCTGCGGTGTCCGGCCGCATCCACACGGGCAGGGTGGTGCTGGGGGCGTTCCTGCTCTCCGGCATGCTCGCCGGGTTGGCGGGCGGGGTGGAGGTCGCAGGGGTGACCTTCGCGCTCTACGAGAACCTCTCCCCCGGCTACGGCTACACGGCCATCGCGGTCGCCCTGCTCGCCGGTCTGAACCCGGTCGCGGTGCTTCTCGCGGCCGGGTTCTTCGGGGTCCTGCAGGCGGGCGCGGCCGCGATGCAGCGCGACGTGGGGGTGCCCGCGGTCTGGGTCAGCGCCATCGAGGCGCTGGTCATTCTGGCGGTGGTGGCGGCGGACCGGTTCCTGCGCCGGGGCGTGGCCGGGAAGGGCGGAGGCTGACGGTGGATGCGGCGGCTCTTCAGGCCTTCCTCGAGGCATCGGTGCGCTTGGGCGCGCCACTTGCGCTCGCTGCCCTGGGCGAGACCATCAGCGAACGCGCCGGCGTCATCAACATCGGCCTGGAGGGCTCGATCATCGGGGGCGCCCTGGGCGGAGCCCTCGGTGCGCTGCTCACCGGCTCGCCGGGTGCGGGCGTTCTGGCGGGGGCAGCCGCCGGAACCGCGATCGCCGGGGTCTTCGCGCTGTTCGCCATCGCCCTCAACGCCGACCAGATCATCGTCGGCACCGCGGTGACCCTCGGGGGACTGGGAATCACGGGCGTCGTCTACCAGAGCGTGTTCGGCGCCACCGGCACGGCGCTGACCCTTCCCACCCTGCCCGCGCTCCCGCTCCCCGGCCTGTCGGCCCTGCCAGCCCTCGGGCCGGCGCTCTTCAGCCAGGCGTGGACCACCTACCTGGCCTGCGTGCTGGCGCCGGCGCTCTGGTACTACCTGTTCCGCACCCGCTGGGGACTCGAACTGCGGGCCGTGGGCGAAGAGCCGGACGCCGCCGACGCGGCCGGAATCCGCGTGCGCCGCACCCGCGTCCTGGCGGTGCTCGGCGCGGGCCTTCTGGCGGGAATCGCGGGAGCTCATCTGGCGCTCGCCCACGCCGGCACCTTCGCGGAGGGGATGTCGGCGGGACGGGGCTTCATCGCCATCGCGGTGGTCGTGCTGGGCCGCTGGAATCCCCTCCTCGTTCTCCTCGCCTCCCTCTTCTTCGGCGCGGCCTCGGCACTCCAGTTCGAACTCCAGGCGGTGTTCGCCAACGTGCCCTACCAGCTCCTCCTGGCGTTCCCCTACCTGCTCACGCTCGCGGCCCTCGCGGGATGGATCGGCCGTTCCAGGGCGCCCGCCGCCCTCGCGCGTCCGTGGCCTCCGCGGTCGGGCGAGTAGCGGTCGCATGGTCGGCAAAACGCCGCAAACCGCGTATCCTTGAAAGGGGATTCGGCGCTCCCTGCTCCACGCGCGCCGCACCTGACCCGGCGAGCACCCGAAGAGGAAGGAGAGAGGCCCATGAGATGGTTGACAGTCGCCTGCATTCAGGGACTCGCGGTCGTCGCCGCGAACACGGCGTGCGCGGCGGCGGCACCGGAGATGGCTGCCACGCCGGCGCCGGCCCCCGCGACGCAGACCACCGACCCACCCCCCGCCGATGCGGCGGTGGAGGCCGGGGCGCTCCCCCGGGTGACCATTGTGGCGACCGGGGGAACCATCGCGGGAGTGTCCGACACCCGCACCAGCTTCCAGAGCTACCGGGCCGGCACGCTCGGCATCGACGAGATGCTCTCGGAACTCAGGCCCCAGATCGACGAGGTGGCGGACGTCGCCACGGTCCAGTTCGGCAACCGGCCCTCCGGCGGCTACGCGATCGCCGACTTCTTCGACCTCACCCTCGCCGTCGAGAAGGCACTCGAGACGGCGGATGCCGTGGTCGTGACCTCGGGCACGGGCAGCATGGACGAGTTCGTCTACTGGCTCGACCTGACCGTGCAGAGCCGGAAACCCGTCGTCATCACCGGCGCGATGCGGCCCTGGACCGTGATCGGCACCGACGCGCACGCCAACCTGTTCAACGCCATCGTGTTGGCCGCCAGCGGCGAGACCCGCTGTTTCGGCACCGTGCTCATGCTGAACGACGAATTCCACGCCGCCAAGGAGGCATGGAAGGGCGACGCCTACCGGATGGACACCTTCGTGTCGCGCGAGCTCGGCAACCTGGGCTTCATCGACGAGATGGACGTGCGAACCTACCGGGCTCCCCCGCGGGTACAGCACTGTGCCGACCCCGGGCGGTGGATGACCCCCTTCGATCTGAATGCGATCTCGAAGGACGACCTTCCCCGGGTCGAGGTCCTCATCGGATACCAGGGCGCCGGGCTGGACGAGGCCATTACGGCGTGGGCCGAAGCCGG
>JAJEBS010000074.1 GCA_022822425.1 Gemmatimonadota bacterium
AGCACGGGATCTTCGCCGCCTCGACGATCACCCCGAGTTCTGCCGCGTCGGCCATCTCCCGTATGGCGGTCGCGACCCCTCCTTCGGTCACGTCGTGCATCGCGTGCACGCCCGGCATACCGGCCGCGATGCGGGCCTCGCGGACCACGCTGATTCCGGGATCCTTCAGAAAGCGCGCTGATCGAGCCTGGAACTCCGGACCGAATCTGCGGCTCACATCCTCCGTGAACTCGGCCGCGATGATGGCGGTGGCTTCGATCGCGATGCCCTTCGTCATCACGAGCAGGTCGCCTTCACGTGCCCCGCCGCTTGGCTTCACGCGCTCCGGGCGGGCGACGCCCACCATGGCACCCGCGACCACCTCGTGACGCACGGCCGAGGTGATCTCGGTGTGGCCTCCGGCGGGGACCGCGCCTACTTCGCGGCAGCCGGCCCGAATGCCGTCCGCAATCTGAACGATCCGCGCCGCATCGGTCCCGGGGGGTACCAGAATCGAGGACAGGAACCAGCGGGGCTCTCCCCCGGTCGCGGCCACGTCGTTCGCGTTCACCACCACCGCGTGCCAGCCCGGCTCGGCGCTCGGAAAGGTGATGGGATCGGCCGCCAGGACGATCTGCGGCTCGCTTCCGACCGCGGCAACCGCGGCATCCTCGCCCGACGCGGGTCCCGGGTCGAGACCGGCGCCACCGCCGAGCCGGTCCAGCACCTGCCGGAGCACGCCGGGCGGGATCTTTCCCTCAGGGAGTTGGGCCGGGGGACGTGTCCCGGTGTCGGTCATGCCCGGCGGCGCCAGAGATAGTACGCCGGTGCCCCCGCGGCGATGATGCCGAAGCTGAAGAGGGTCGAGCCGGGGGCGCCGATGAAGGCGCTGACCAGCATCGCCGTCGAGGCCAGCAGGAAGATCCACGGCACCCAGGGATAGCCGAAGGTGCGATAGGGACGCGGATGGTCCGGCTTGAGCTTCCGCAAGCGGAAGACGCCCCAGACCACCAGGATGTAGAACGGCCAGAGTCCCAGAATGAAGACCTGGACCAGCTCGGCGAAGGTCCTCACCGAGACGTACCCCACCCCCAGCACCGTCACCAGCGCGATGGCGGCAGCCGGTGTTCCCCACCGTGCATGGATGCGCCCGACCGGTCGGAAGAAAAGGCCGTCCTCGGCGAGCGCGTAGAACACCCGCGGCCCGCCCAGCAGGGTGGCGTTGAGCGCCCCGAAGGTGGACACCACCACCAGTCCCGCCACCAGGGACGCCCCCACCGGCCCGAAGATACGGATCGCCGCGTCCGAGGCGACGTGCTCGGAGACGGCCAGTTCGGCCACCGGCATGACCCACAGGTAGGAGGCGTTCACCAGAATGTAGACCGCCGCCACCACCAGCGAGCCGCCGATCAGCGCGCGCGGGAGGTTGCGCTCGGGGTCCTTCACCTCGCCGGCCACGTAGAGCAGCTCGCCCCACCCGTCGTACGCCCACAACACCGCGATGAGCGCGACCCCGGCTCCGGCCCAGGACGCGGGCGCGAGCCCGGGCGCGGCGGCGAGCGCCCCGGTGCTGCCGTCGCCGAACAGAAAGATCGCGAGCGACAGGCCCAGGATGGCGAGCACCTTCGCCCAGGTGGTCACGTTCTGGACGGCCGCGCCCCAGAGCACCGAGCGGGCGTTGGTCGCGCCCAGAACCACGATGGCGAGGGCGGCGACCACGCGCACGCCGTCCTCGCTGAGCGGGAAGAGCGCGTCCACGTAGGCCGCGAAGATGAGCGCGATGCCTCCCAGCACGGTCGGCTGGATGAGCAGCAGCCGCGTCCACCCGAAGACGAAGGCGGGCATGGGACCGTACGCCTCGCGCAGGTACACGTAGGTACCGCCGGACCGGGGAAACATGACCGCGAGCTCGGACATGCTGAGCGCGGCGCAGACCGTGATGGCGGAGCCGAGCAGCCAGAGCAGCGCGATCGCGCCGACCGAACCGGCCTCGCGCGCGATCTCCGCGGGAACCCCGAAGATGCCGCTCCCTATGATTGCGCCGACCAGGAGCGCGCCGGCGCTCCAGACCCCGAGCTGGCGCTTGAGTTGGACCCGCTCGCCCGGCTGGTCGGGGCTGGACCCGTGCGTCACCCCGCGACCCGCTCCCGGGCGACGACCCCGCTGAGACAGCCGATCCCGCCGGCGCACTTGTGGATCTCGCCGAGCTCCACGGTAACGCACTCGACCCCGGCGTCCTCGTAGGCCGCCTGCAGGAGCGGGCAGCCCTCGGGCATCAGGACCCGGCGCGGTCCCAAAGTCACGAAATTGTGCCCGAAGCCGCGCACCATCTCGTGGTCGTCGGGGAAGAAGCGGACCTCGTAGCCGTGCCTGCGGAGCGCCTCCAGCGCGGTCCAGGGGACGCGGCCGGGGCGAGCGAAGGCGAGGTCGCGGTCGGCGAAGCGAACCTCGCCCATCAGGTGCATGGAGGTGTGAGGCAGGTCCACCACCAGCGTCTCGACCCCGATCTCCGCCAGGGTCGCCGCCACCTGCGTCGCGCCCTCGGTGTTGGTGCGCAGGCCCCGTCCGATCATCGCCGCGCCCGGCGCCAGCCAGCAGAGGTCCGCTCCCTCGAACGTGCCCCTGCCACCTACGCTGCGCAGGATCGGCACCCCGCGGTCCGCCAGCCGGCGCGCGATCCAGCGCTCCTCGCCGGCGCGCACCGTTGACGCCGGACGTCCGACGACGGCCCCCGAGGGCGTCATCACGAACAGGTCCGCGCAGAACATCTGGTTGGGGGGCGGGAGCTGGTTGGGGCCCGAGAGTGAGGCGCCCGAGGCGTCCGGGTCCACATACATCACCTGGACCCCGTTCGCCCGGTAGGCGTCGGCCAGGTCGTCGTGCTGCGCTCCGCACAGCGCGGCGTCCGGCGCCTCCAGCATCAGGTGCTCGTCGGCGTCCGCGACCTCGAAGAGCTCCGCGCCCGGCCGGTGCAGGAGCACGGCCTTCAGGGTCGCGTATTCGCTGTCGATCCCGCATGCCGACCAGATCGACCCCAGCTCGTCGGCGAGCGAGGATTCGCGAGCGGGCCAGTTCGGCCCCCCGTAGGCAGCGGCTTCAGCGGGGGGGCGGACGGCGATGGTGTGGTCCATGGGCTCCAACATGCGTCACCGGGACGGCATCGCCAAGGTCCGGAGTTCCCGTCCGCCCATCCCGAAGTCCCCGCCCGTCAGGTCAATCCCTCTCGCCCTCCAAAGGCCACACCACGCGAAACCCGACATCTTCCGACTTGAAGCCGGAGTGCAGGTAGTTGACGCGGTGCGCGGCGCGAAGGGCGAACGGCCGGGAGAGGAACGAGCCGCCCCGCAGTCGGCGCGATTCGTCATTCACGGGCGTTCTCCCCGGATCGAACCAGATGGGTGTTACCCATTCCGCTACGTTTCCCGCCAGCTCGTGGATGCCTTCCGGCGTGGCGCCCCCGGGCCGAACCATGACCTCGATCGGACCTCTCGGGTCGCAGGAGCGAAAGTGTACCCGTTCGCACGTCGGCTCCGAGTTGCCCCACGGGTACCTCCGTCCCTCCGAGCCTCTGGCCGCGAACTCCCACTGCACCTCGGTCGGCAGACTTCCACCAACCGAGACCGCGTAGGCCATGGCTTCCCGCCAGGTGACGTTGACGACCGGGCGTCGCTCCTTCCCGCTGGCAAACGCGTGCCTCGCGTCGAATCGCCGATACTCCTCGTTCGTCACCTCGTGCTCCTGCATCCAGAAGCCCTGGACCGTCCGCCGGCGCGGATACTCGTCCCTTTTCGAATACGGACTGCCGGGGGCGACAATCGTGTCCCAGTCTTCGCTGCCGCTGGTGAACGTGCCGGCCTCGATCAGAATCCGCCGGTTCAGCGGGTCATCGACGCCCGGCTGCGGAGGCAGAGGGGTTGCAGGGTCGCGTGGACCGTTACCGGACCCAACCGTCCGTTGCGCGACGGCGTAGCCGCCAATGAAAAGCACCCCAACCACCACGGCCGCCCTGACCGCGATCGAGCCCTCGAATGCGAAGCGCATGATGCGTCCAGGTCCTGGATTCGCTGTGGGTGCACGCTGAGCCCACAGGCGCAACATGGATGACCCTTGCGAGCGGAGGCAAGCTGAACCCGAACCGGGTAAGCGCCGCGAGCTTCCGCAACCTCCTCAGAACGGCGCCAGCACTCGGAAGTGCCACTGCCACCCCGGTTGGTGTGGATAGTCAATGCCCGCGAGCCACCTCCCCGGGACCGGGGTTCCCTCCCGGTACCAGGGCGCGAGGGGCCGTGCGAGATCCGCGCGCAGGAACCCGTTGAACACCGACACGCCAAACCCCGCGGACTGCAGGCTCCTGTCGTCCACCCTCGCCCAGTCGTGGAAGACCGATAAGGCGACCAGGCTGACCTTTCGCTGCAGCTCGATCCGGCTCCTCCACACCTGTCTCCCGCTCAGCACGTCCTGGGGATAGCCCCGCAGCCAGTCGCCGGAACTCCCGAGCCTCCAGACCTCTTCCGGAGCAGGGTCCCCCTCGATGCGCGCGCCACCCGCTTCCAGCGCGAGCGACAGGTCGGCCGGCAGGGGCAGGACCAGCATGCCCGTGACCGACAGGCGCACGTTGGGATAGTCGCCCACCAGTCCCCGCAGCGAAATGTCGGCGCCCCCGTTCACCCTGCGTCCGGTGAGGCCGCCCCACCAGGGCCTCCAGAACAGGTCGACTCCGTGACGCCGTCTTGCGTCGCCGTCCAGGGTGGTGTTGGTCTCGGAGAAGACGGTGAGCGAGGTCCAGGATCGTTCGGTCCTGGGGGGGAGGAGTTGAATGGCGGCCCCCCGGACGACGTAATAGGTGGAGGGATCGGCGGCCGCGTATTCCCAGCGTGGCAGACGCTGTGCGGTCACCGTTCCTCCGGCTTTCCGCAGCGTGTGGTAGAGCGAGAGCCGCACGCGCGGGCCGGTCCGGCCGTACTCCGCGGCCAGGTCGATGCTGGGTTCGGCCCGCCGGGTTCCCGTCCGCACCGTCAGCGCGCCCCGTCCCCACGGGAAATCGCGGCCCAGCCGGCTTCCCACCGACAGGCCCTCTATCGTGTTGTAGCGCAGGAGCCTCGGGGCCAGTATCGGCGCTTCGAAATGCCATTGGCTGATGTCCTGATCCGTCTCCGCGCCTTCCGGGTCGTCGGCATCTCGGGCGATGCCGATGGAATCCAGAACCTCTCCGGCCTCGTCGATCATGACCCCGTAGAACCCGCTTTCCCGTTCCTCCCAGATCGACGGAGGCAGAAGATCGCTTGCGGCGAGGGCCCGCCACTCGCGCGGCATGATCACCACTGTGCCGGAGTCGGGTTGCGAACCGTCATTGACCACAACCGTATCTCCTTCCTCGCGCCAGGATCGGACCAGTACCTCCGTCGAAGGCACCGGATCCCGCCGATCCCCGGAATCCGTCGAGACCTCCTCTATCTCGAAGTCCCAGTCGTGGAACATCTGCGCCGTCATTCTATCGGAGTCGTCGGTGTCCCATTCGTCTCCGCCAACGGCGTAGTGTGCAAAGTTCGCGCGCCTCGGCAGCCAGTAGCGGAGGTTCCACATGGAATAGTCGACGACCGCCACGGGCACGCCGATTTCCACCCGGGCACTACTCAATGCTGCGTTGAGAGCGTAATTCAATATCCGTCCCGACAGTCCGGGACGCGGCGGTGATGGCGCCTCGATATCACCCAGCGCCCTGCCCTGATATATGCCGTCAATGTCCAGCAGAGAGTCGTTCCCCTTGCGAAAGCTCAGCTCCGAATCGATGGACTTCGCAGGACGATAGATCGTCCGCACCAGCCCGAAGGTTTCGGGATCGATCCACAATACGGCAAAGACGAGCCCGAGGTGCTGCGCGCGGGGGTGCACGGTGACGCTCACGGCCTGCACCGATCCTCCGGGGAAGTGAACCGAGATCGTGTCTCCCGAGCGGAACTGGTAGAATCGCTCCGCGTCGTCGTCGAGAGGGGTCACGGATGGCACAAACCACGATTCCTCGGCGCGGGCTCCCATGCCGGAGAGAACGAAAAGGCCGAACGGATCACGGAGCGGATCTGCGGCAAAGCGCGCCGCAACCCCTTCGGGCCGGCCGGGCCTGAAGCGCTGGCCACCGATCTCCATGCGGGCTCCCAGCACCCGCAGAACGGTGGGCTCGTTCCTCGACCAGCGGACGCGCGTAGCCGATTCCCGCCGCAGCAAGGGACGGTCACGAACAAGCCACGAGAATTCGACGGAATGGCGCTCCCGGATCGTGGCCGTGTAGGACTCGATGTCGGACAGCAGGGAAGCGCGGGCCGCGCGCGCGCCCTCCATCAGGCGGCGGGCGGTTTCGTCGAGGTAGACGAGCGAGTCGGCTGCCTCTCTTGGGGCCCGGGCATCGGATGGCGCATCCACCGCCGCGACCGCGACCTCCGGTCCCGCCTTGCCGCCGACGATCGCGTCGAGCGGCGATGTTTCGCGCAGCGCCCGGGGCACGACGATCACCTGCGATCCCAGTTCGACGTAGCCCAGGTCGGTGCGGGCGAGCAACTCGTCCAGGGTGCGCGCAACGTTTTTCGTTGCGCAGGCGCAGTCGACGACGCGGTCCGGCGGGAGGAGGCTGGGGCTGAAGGCGATCTGCACCCGGGAACGCTCCGCGAGTCGGACGAGAGCTTCGGCGAGCGGGACCTGCTCGATGGAGAGGCGGGCGGTGCTGGCGAGAAGGCTGCCGGGCTCGGGTTCGACTCCGATCTCGCCGGTCAGCCGCGCGATGTCCTGACTGTCCTGAGCCGCGAGCCCCGGCGCAGGGACGACCGCGAGCCGCGCCACGATCAGGATCGGGGCGAGGGCTGCGTTGCGCATCAGCCTGTGCCACATCGGCCCGTGCCGCGTCCGCCCGCTCCGCATCAGCCCGCCACCCCCGGCCCGCACAGCGGCAAATCTCCCGCAGCCCCGGCCGCGCGCGCCTCC
>JAJEBS010000216.1 GCA_022822425.1 Gemmatimonadota bacterium
CGAGTACGACTGGGACGACTTCGGGGACGCCGACCTCGGGGGCAGGATCCTCGTCGTCCTCGTGAACGACCCGCCCGGCGACCACCACTTCGGCGGCGACGCGATGACCTACTACGGCCGCTGGACCTACAAGTACGAGCAGGCGCTCGCCGCCGGAGCTCTCGGCGCCCTGATCGTCCACGAGACCGGCCCGGCCGGGTATCCGTGGGAGGTCGTCCAGGGCTCGTGGACCGGTCCGCAGTTCGACCTGCGCGCTCCGACGGGCGACGAGGCGCCCGAGCGCCTCGCGATCCAGGGCTGGCTCCACCTCGATCTCGCCACCTCGCTCTTCGCCGCGGCGGGCGCGGATTTCTCCGAGGCGAAGGCCCGCGCCGCCCGATCCGGGTTCGTCCCCGAGCCGCTCGGGGTGACCGCCGACTTCCGGATCGAGACCACCCGCGCCGAGCTCGAATCGAACAACGTGATCGCCCGGACCCCGGGGACCGACGCGCCCGACGAGACGGTGATCTACACCGCCCACTGGGACCACCTCGGGACCGTCGAAGGGATGGAGGGCGACAACATCTTCAACGGCGCTTTCGACAACGCCACCGGGACGGTCGGCCTCCTCGCCCTCGCCGAGGCGTTCATGGCGGACGGCCCGCCTCGCCGCAGCGTCGTCTTCCTCGCGGTGACCGCGGAGGAGCAGGGTCTCCTCGGATCACGCCACTACGCCGACAACCCGATCTACCCACGGGCCGAAACCGTCGCCGCCCTGAACATGGACGGCCTGAACGTCTGGGGCCCGACATCGGACGTCACCGTCGTCGGACTCGGGCAGTCCGATCTCGACGATGTCGCCGCGGAGGTCGCCGCCGGACTCGGGCGCGTCCTGAGCCCCGACCCGGAGCCGGAGAAGGGCTACTACTACCGCTCCGACCACTTCGAGTTCGCCCGGGTGGGGATCCCGGCGTTCTATCCGGACACCGGCACCGACTTCATCGGCCGTCCTCCCGAGTACGGCATGGAGGTCCGGGACGCCTACGTTGCCGAGCGGTACCACAAGCCCGGCGACGAGGTGCTGCCGGAGTGGGATCTGAGCGGCATGACCGCCGACCTCGAGTTCCTCTACCGCATGGGCCGGAGACTCGCCGACGGGGACGAGTGGCCCGCGTGGTCCCCCACCAGCGAGTTCCGCGCCCGCCGCCAGCGCTCCGAGCCCCTGCCCGGCACTCAGAACTGACCCGCCGGCGCGCCGGCAGCCTATGGAGCGCCCCGGTTCTCCCGGTAGGGGTTCTCCAAGAGCGGCAATTCCCGAAGCGAAGCCGGCTGCGCCCTCGCAGGCGCCAGTCTGGAGACTGGCCAGTTCTCCGGTGGGGGCCTCCATACGCGCCTCGCGGCCGATGATCCACACTCACCGCTCGACCGCGTCGGGGCGGCAGGATTTGAACCTGCGACCCCCTGATCCCGAACCAGGTGCTCTGCCAGACTGAGCCACGCCCCGGCGGTCGAAGTCGCGGATTCTAGCCGGGTTCCGCCCCGCGGGCGCGTCGGACCGACGAACCCCGGGCCCCGGGCGCCGGCGACCGGCGAGTCGGCGGACTCGCGGCGCTCCGCCCGGGTCTCCTCGCGCTGATCGCGCGCCATCCAGACGACCACCCCCAGCCGGCCCGTCCGCAACGCGCCGGACTCCACCGCGGAGCCGGACGCCGGAGACGAGCTCCCGCTTCCGGCGACGTTCGTCGAGTCCGGAGAAGAGGGAGTCATCGCGGTGGCGCGGTCGTCGGTGCGCTCGGATGCAGTGCCGGACGGCTCTCCCGGCCCGGGCAACAGATCGGGTCGGCGAGGCGCCCCGCGGCGGAGACGGGTGCTTTTCGTGTTTCACGGGATCTCCTCCTGGCGGGGACGACGTTGCGGAATGGGGCAGCGGGGGCGGAGGCTGCGTGCCCGGCGCGCCCCTCGCCGCGACAGACACAGACGGCGAGGACAGCCTCCATCCGCTGCCGCCCGGATCCATGTTTCCCCCGCCCCTGTTGGTCTTTCGCCCCAGGCGACGGCGCTCGACAGGCCTCGCTCCGCCAGCCCTTCCACTCCTTCCGGGCCCTCGGGATCCCGCGTCACCGGGCCGGACACGCACCGTGAGGAGGCCTGGCCACCCCGCCGAAATTCCCATGCTTGACATCCCCGCCCGCCCTGTGTTGAAGTAGCCCTTCCGTTCGCGCCAAGCGGCCGTCCTCCTCGGGCGGCGCGTCATCGCGCGAACAACCTCTTCTACCCGGTACCCGTCATGCGCACCTGCAAGCCGTCCCTCGATGGCTTCACCCCCTTGCCCCCCAGAGCCAACCTGCCTATACTTTCCTCGCAGTTGGCCGGTGGGCTGTGTGCGCACCGGGCCGCCCCGTCCTACGGGAGGTAGGAATGAATTTCACGAGACGGCGCCTTGCCCTCCCCGGATCCCCGCTGGGGTCTCCGGACGGGGCTGCAGACGCGGTCCTGTCCATCAACGCCCTACAGGAGGTAGGCGAAATGACGCAGTTCACGAGGAAGTCGGTCCCCCGCGGGCTGATCCTCCTTCTTGCCGTGTTCCTGGGTGCCGGTCTTGTGCTCTCGGGCTGCGGCGAGGACGAAACCCCCGCCCCGGCGCCGGCTCCGGCCCCGGCGCCACCCCCTGCCCCTGAGCCTGAACCGGAGCCTGAGCCCGAGCCCGAGCCGGAACCCGAGCCCGAGCCGGAACCCGAGCCCGAGCCCGATCCCCTCATGGTCGAGTTCATGGTCCCCGAGGGCGCGCACCCCATGCTCCCCGACGACGGCATAGACGAAGACACCGCGATGGCGATGGTCAACCCCAAGATCATGGTTTCTTCGAACATGGTTGCGGCGATCACGCCGACGTTCGTTGAAGGCGCTTCCCCGGTCGGCCTGATGCCTGGCAGCGAGAACATGCCGTTCGAGTACGTCTCGTGGAACGCGCTGCAGTCGCTTGTGGTCAGCCAGGGCGCGACCTTCGCCATCCATCGGGCTTCGATCGGCGCCAATCAGGAGATGATGCCGACCGGAGACGCCGTCTACATCACGTGCGGTCCGTTCGAGTGTGCGATGGGCCCCATGGCCCCGGAGATCTCGATCGCCAACTCCGCCGCCTGCGCGGCGTGGGACCCCGAGGTCACCCTCCAGGTCGGATACGTTGACAACACCGCCGTGGCAGGCACCGCCGGTGCGACCGCTGACATCGATAACGACGGCGTCGACATCGGTTGGGTTTACACCTCGACTTCGGGAATGACGGTCAAGCACCACTTCTCTGGAGTTACGCGTGGCGAGAACTTCTCGGCCAGCAGTCCCGACGTGGGCAAGAGCTCGCGTGAGGCCTCTATCTCGCTGGTCGTAGGCGGCAGCGCCACGGCCGCACAGAAGGTGCAATACGCGACGCGCTACAACAAAGCAATCAAGTTTGACTTGGACGACGACGGCGACGCGATCGCCTCACCTGCGGCGGAGTCCGCCTGTGGTAGCGATGAGGTCTATGACGACAGCGTGAGCTCTTTGCACCGACCGGACGGATGCTTCCGGATTTCGACGATGGGATCTGCGACAAGCGGTGCGAACTATCTCAGCGGATACAGCCTCGAACTCGCGCCGAAGGGCGCGGATGTCAGCTGGGGCTCCAAGGTTCAGTGGGAAGAGGATCCCTTCGAGGATCTTGAGTGCGACAGCAGAATGTTCAACGCGAGCGAGATGGTGGATGTCTGCCAGCTCTTCGAGGAGGAAGTGGAAGAGGCCCTGGCGAGTCCGTGGGGCGGCTCCCGGGGAACAACGGTCAATGCCGTACCCATGAACGTTCAGACGCGCGGCGGGCCCGCCGTGCCTGCAGGAGCTACTGCCAACAACCAGCGGCTTGAGTGGCTGGAAATCGAGGCTCCTAGCAGTGCTGAGAGCAGGCGTTTCCAGACGCTGTGGTTCAGCAACAACGACGGCGGACGCAACCGGCCCGACGAGGACATCTATGCCGAAGCCGACACCGGCAGCACCGCCGGCGGCGCGCTAGAGCGTCCGCGGCTACTGCTCAGGGTTGTCGACGGCGACGGCGATCCCAAGTACGGGGATTTCGGAAAGGTTGACCTGGTAGCCGTGGGCGCTGATGGAGTCTTCGATGGAAATTCGGATCCGAACTTCAACCCGAACGCCAACAAACCCGACGGCATGGCGGACAACTACCAGACCTTGACCGATGGCGGTACAGAGACCGCTAGCGTCATGTCGGATGACGCGGCGCCGTGCAGCGACGACGACGGCCTTGGCTGTGACGCCAAGTTCAGCGAGGAGATCGCTGTGACCTTCGCTTCCGGAACGGCCCTTAACTGCTCTGTGGAGAAGACCGTCACGATCAGTTGCGAGTGGGATGCTCAGGGGCTTATCCAGAGCAACCCCACGGACGGGCGCACAATTCCACGCACGGCAGGCCAGGCCAGCCCGTTCAGTAGTACGAACAACTTTGTGGACGGAACCCCCCACACTTACGGTGCGAGCGAGTTCTACAAGTGCAGCGTGAGTGGGAGCTAACCTGCTGCGTTCCTGCGGGATCGCCTTGACCGGTTGATTCCGTCAAGGGAGGCCCCGGGGCGATCCGGCCCCGGGGTTCTCCCTTGTACGGTGTCAATGGCCATTGAAAATGTCCCGGTTCGGGCCATTGAAAATGTCTCGCTTTGGCCGAGCGATTGGGTGGATCGCAAGGGAGAGTTCACTTGGGTGGCCTTCCTGGGATCTCCCTTCGGAGGCCCGTCGGGGTCGCGGTCCCGGGCGCACCGGCGGCGGCGGTGGCAGAGAAGAGAACTGAGCTCGCGATCCCCGGCGCTTCCGTCGCCGTCCGGTGATCGCGCGCTGAAGGCCCGGTCGCGCCGGGGCGTCGGTGTCGATGAGGATCGAAAGAGCGACACCGGCGGGGTCGCACACGGGCGTGGGAGCCGCGCCCCGGTCACGGCCCTGGAGGCCCGGGACCGCCGCTCCGAACGTGATGGGGGCGGACTGGAGCTCGACGGCGTTACCGAGGTCGCCTGAGGAGTCGGGGAGGGGACGCGAGCCGCGCTGGTGACGGCGGGGATCTCACCCGTGCGGCCGAACGGTCGGATGGCGCCTGCGAGGCTGACTTCCCACCCGTCGCTGACCGGGGAGGATCGGGGACGTTCCGGGCCGCCGCGCGGAGGGAGCGGAGCGACCGGAGCGCGGCGGCCCGGAACGCGCGGGCGCCTCACTCGGATCCTCCGCTGCTGGACCGCCCCGCCTCGCGGGCATGAGCCGCGGTCGGATGGATGGTCTTCGACAGTTCCGTCCGCCGTCGCATCCGGTAGCTGTTCCCCCGGATGTTCACGATGTGGCAGTGGTGCAGCAGCCGGTCCAGCAGCGCCGCCGCCATCACCTCGTCCCGCAGGATCTCCCCCCAGTTCTCGAACCCCTGGTTCGAGGTCAGAACCGTCGAGCTCCGCTCGTAGCGCCGGTTCACCAGCTGGAAGAACAGGATCGCCCCGTTCCGCGTCACCGGCAGATAGCCGATCTCGTCCACCACCAGAACCGACGGATAGGTCAGCGTCTTGAGGCGCTGGGTCAGCCGACCCGCCGCCTCCGCCTCCTCCAGCGAGCTGATCAGATCCGCCAGCGTCCCGTAGTACACCCGCCGCCCGCTCTCCGCCGCCGTGATCGCCAGGCTGATCGCCAGGTGCGTCTTCCCCACCCCCGGCGGACCCAGGAACACCACGTTCTCCTTCCGCTCCACGAACCCCAGCTCATGCAGCGACGCGATCTGCTCCCGCTTGATCGAAGGCTGGAAGCTGAAGTCGAACTCCGCCAGCGTCTTGATCGCGGGCAGCCGACTCGACCGCATCGCCGTCTGGAGCCGCCGGCTGTTCCGCAGCGTGATCTGCGCCGCCAGCAGCCGCTCGATCGCCTCTGAAGCGGTCGTCCCTCCGCCGTCCACTCCCGACAGCACCGCGTCCAGCGCCTCCAGAGCCCCCGGCATCTTCAGGTCGGCGAGCTGAGCGGCGATCCGCTCCCGCCGAGACAGCCTCTTCATCGTCCTCATCACATCTCCTCCGCGATCTGCGCATACGTCGCCAGCGGACGACGCTCGACCTCCACCCGCGGTCGCGGCCCACCGCGCCGAGCCCGGCGCTGGCTCTGAGGCCCCGGCCGCGGCGTCACCGACCGATACGGCCACCGGGCAAGCACACCCAGGTGCTCCCGCTCCTCCTCGAACCGGTCCACCGGCCGCTCCTTCAGCGTCCCGTGCACCCGCACGTTCGCGACCGTGTCCAGCCACCTCAGCACCCGCGCGTTCAGATCCGCGTCCGACACGAACTCCCGACCGTAGAAGAAGCTCTCCCGGATATACCGGATCGGCCGCTCCACCTTCCCCTTCGTCTGCGCCCGATACGGACGGCACGCCCGGATCCGGAAATCCCAGTGGTGCGCGAACCGCAGGAACTCCGCGTTCTCCACCACCCGGCCCCCCGTGGGTCGCTCGTCCGAGGTGATCACCGCCTTCATCTGGTCGAACAGCAGCTCCGACGGCACCCCCCCGAAGGACCGGAACGCCGCCTCCAGCCCCCGCATCACCACCGGCATCGTCTGTCGCCGGTAATACCGCAGCCACATCAGCCGCGAGTAGCCCAGCACCACCACCAGCGCATGACGCGTCCCCCACGGCAGCTGGAAGGTCGCGAAGTCCACCTGCCCCTGATGCCCCGGCGGTGTCTCGAAGCGAACCACCGGCTCCTCCACCGGCCGTGGGCGGATCCCACGCACGAAGCGCTTCACCTGGCCATACCCACCCTGATACCCCGACGACCTGATCTCCTCGAACAACCGCACGGCGCTCAGCTCCGGATACTCCGCCAGCCGCGTGGCGAGGATCCGCCGATACGGCGCCAGCTTCGACGCCCGCGGCACTCGCGGCCCATACCGGACCGGGTCGTTGTCCAGCGCCTTCTCCAGCTGCCCCGACGCAATCCAGCGGAACACCGTCCGCCGGTCCACTTCGAGCTGCCGGGCGATGGCCGCCTTGCTCAGCCCCCGCTCCAGGTAGTGCCGGGCCAGAACCCGCTTCTCCCTCCCGATCATCGCGTCTCCTCCTCCTGGTTGAAACACGATGTTGCGAGAACGCTCGCCAGCGCTCCGCGACCTCACCCCCAGACCGACCAGACGCCGCCCCCTCGACTCACGAAACCGAGACATTTTCAATGGCCACTTCCGCGCACTTTTGCATGGCCGCCAACATACGGCCCGGAACACCCGTGGAGGGCGGCCGAGATCGGCCGAGACCGAAACTGGAGCACGGTCCGAGCCTCGAGGGGCCTCAGGCGCATCGCCCCCAGATCTGGCGCAACGTCTCAGCGAGCGTCCCGTAGTCCTCGGCCAGGTGCGTCACCGGCCCGCCTGAGCCGCTCAACTCGCTGAGGCACGGCCCCGACTTGCGCGGCCTGGTGCTCGAACTGGCCCCGCGAGGTTTCGCTCTCGGCGTCCCACCGCTGTCTGCTGCGCCCCTGTCTCTCTGACACAACTCCCTCACATTTCGTCTCGGATCACGGGGTCGACAGACTCTCGTACAAGAGAAAGGCCCCCGGGAGTGGATTCTCCCGGGGGCTCTGACGGGGTGATCAATCACCCCGAGGGTTGCCTGTCCTCTATCTAGTTCATCTCAGCCGTGCACTTGAGGAAGCGGCCCACATCGGCCGCAGTCAGCGCGGTCGGCGCGGCATCTGTTCGGCTGCGATTGATTTCACCGTCGGCATCCCAATCGCAGGTGATGGTGTAGGTCACCTCCACCGAGCACGCGTGGTCGCCAAAGTTGTCGGTATAGACCACGCTGGTCTCGATATCGACATCCTCAGCGTCACAGGCCGATCCTGGGGTCTTCACTGTGCCATTCGGGTTCAGCACAGCCGCCTTGCCACCATCGTCGGTGGTACAGGATCTGTCGTTATCGGCCGTGCCAAAGTTGTCGGCGATACCGGCAGTGTCCTTTGCGTCGCCCGCAGCCTCGACACTGACTTTACCCAGGTCGCCGTACAACGGGTCGCCGTCCTTGTTCAGCGTGGACGCCCAGCCGCCCGCAACCCAGACCGTGCCGCGCTCGTCCGGGTCGGTATTGGTTCCGTCGACGGGGAGCGCCTTGGGATTGGGGTCCCCATCCAGATCCGTCGTGTAGTCGACGTAGAGGTCCGTCGGGTTCTTCTTGAAGGCTGACGTGCCGTCATGGTACCACACCGACCGGTAGCGGTCACCGCGGTGGCGTTCTGAAGTTCCCGTCGCGTTGCCATTGGCCCCCGTGAAGATGCCCAGTTGGAATCCCACTAGCTGCTGAGGGCTGGGCGTGCGTAGGGTAGTACCAGTGTCCGAACGGTCTAGAACCGCTACGGCCGTGACGATGGGCTTGGCGGAGAGCTTGTCGGCGTGCATGCCCATGACCTCTTCCTCGAAGAGCATGCAGACATCAACGTCATCTGCGGCCATCTGAGTCATGCCCTCGCAGGTGAGATCCTCAAAGTAGCCCTCGTCGGACCAATCCACGCTGCCCCAGCTCACGCCTGCGCCCGTCGGGCTGACACTCACCTCGTAGTTCGCCAGGTAATCCTCGTCGGTGTGGAGGCGGAAGCAGGAATCCGGCTTGCTCACGGAACTGGAGCTGACTCGGTAGTCGGTATCCGGCTCGCAGGCGACCACGTCCATCGCAGGTGTGGTGGAGACCCCATCTGCGTCAATCGTGCCGTCCACGGTAACGACACCAGCAACCGTCTTCACGGCCAGCGCCTTGTCGGTGCCCTTCTTTCCGGTCACCTTGTCGACGCTGTCGAACGGACCGAACTCGTGCGTCGACGTGAAATCCGCGGTTGAGGTGTAAACCCAACCGAGGTCATACCCGTCGGCGATCATCGGCGCATCCGGGGCGCCCTCACTAGTGTCGGTGACTTCGATGCCGCGGTCACTGGCCATTCCGTCGTTGTCCACCATGCCGACCTCAAGCATCAGGCTGAACTCCCACGCCTCACAGACCGCCGAGTCCTCAATCGTGATCTCGGGCGCCATGTTGCCTTCCTGGCAATCGAACGGACCGCAGGTGATGTACACCGCATCGCCCGTCGGCATCATCTCCTGGTTGGCCCCGATCGAAGCCTTGTGGATGGCGAAGGTCGCGCCCTGGCTGAGCACATGTGACTGCAGCGCGTTCCACGAGACGTATTCGAACGGCATGTTCTCGTCGCCGGGCATGACGCTGACAGATGACGCGCCTTCCTCGGCCAGCCACGTGGGCGTGATCGCCGCAACCATGTTCGAAGAAACCATGATCTTGGGGTTCACCATGGCCATGGCGGTTTCCTTGTCGTCCCCGTCGTCGGGAACCATGGGAAGCTCGTCGTCAGGCCACATGAACTCGACCATGAAGGGATCGGGCTCGGGCTCGGGTTCCTCCGGCTCAGGCTCGGGTTCCGGCTCGGGCTCAGGCTCCGGCTCGGGTTCAGGCTCAGGGGCAGGGGGTGGCGCCGGGGCCGGAGCCGGCGCCGGGGCGGGGGTTTCGTCCTCGCCGCAGCCCGAGAGCACAAGACCGGCACCCAGGAACACGGCAAGAAGGAGGACGG
>JAJEBS010000149.1 GCA_022822425.1 Gemmatimonadota bacterium
GTGGAGGCGCCGCGCGACTCCGGCTGACGGCTGGTCACGAGAAGGAGGCGCCCGACTGCTTCGGGACCGGATGGCCGGCACATCTTCAACTCAACCCAAGGGGGATAAACCATGCACGACGTCAACCTGCTCGCGGTGCTGGTCGCCGGGCTCGTCCCGATGATCGTCGGCTCGCTCTGGTACGGACCGCTCTTCGGCAAGCGCTGGATGGCGCTGATGGAGACGACGCCCGAGGAGATTCAGGAAGGCTTCAGTCCGCTCAGGACCTACGGCATCAGCTTCCTGCTCTCGCTGGTCACGGCCTTCATTCTGGCCCAGTTGATCGCCGAAATCGCGCCCGGGGGCACATCCGCGATGGCCGGCGTGCACGTGGGACTGATGGCTCTGGTCGCGTTCGTCCTCCCGGTGGCGCACCAGGGGGTCGCCTTCGAGAGACGCAAGGCGGGGCTCGCGTGGCTGAACGTCGCCTACAACGGGGTGGCGCTCATCGGACAGGCGGTTGTCATCGCCTTGTGGCCTGCATAGCGAACTACCGGACCAGCCCGCTCTCCTCCAGGAAACCCCGCATCATCGCGACGCAATCCGCCGGATTCTCGACTTGGAGGAAATGCGTAGTCTCCGGAATGAAATCGTAGTCCACCGTCTCGATGTGGCTGAGGTCGAAGGTGGGGAGATACGCGTAGGGGAGCGTGGGGTCGGAGCCGATCACCTTGGTCGGACACGGAAGATTGCCGAAATCGACGAGAAACGCGTAGGTCCTCACGTAGGCGATGATCTGCGCCTCGTATTCGCGGGGGCAACGAAGCTCGTAGCCCCCTTCCCTCGACGATTCCCGCAGAACCGTGCGGGCCATCAGATCCGCGGCACCCGGCACCGCCCTGGTCAGCAACGGCAGATAACTGAGGAGTTCCGTGAAGTCCTCCCTCTTCCGGAACCGGTCGGCGCGGCGGCTCGCCATCCCGGCCGCCGCCTCGGCGAGCGCGTCGAAATCCGGGTCCTTGGGACCAGGCCGGTAGAGTGGCGGATCGAACAGGACCCACGCGGACAACCCGTCGCACCCACCCGTCCCCAGCGTGGATGAGAGGAGCGCGGTCAGAGCGGAGAGCGAATGAAATACTCCGGTCGTGGGCCGTTCGCCGTACCGGCGCCCCGCCGCCTCGACAACCCGCTCCTGATCCCGGACCAGGTTGGGCATGTTGTGCTCCGGGCGTTCCCCGACAGCATTCCAGCCATGATTCCGCAGATCGTAGAGCAGCACATCGAAGTCACCCGTCAGGAGCGACCAGAACGGGTAGTAGAAATCCATGGCCAGCCCGTTGCCGTGGCCCAGCAGAAGACGCGGGCCGGCCGGATTCCCATGCCTGCGCAGAACCGTGACGCTGCCATCGTCCTGACGGACCTCGTGCACGGAGCGCGGCTCGGGGATCTCCCATCTGGCTGCCCTGTTCATCCTGGCGGCCGCTACACCCCCGATGCGCTATGTCGAAACGGCAGCCGCCCGGCAGGGCCTGCTGCGCGGTGAGGCGAGGTGCGCCCCCAGGTCAGCTGGCGTCGATGCGCGCGGCCAGACCGCGCAGAGATCCGATGCCCATCCACTCCTCCGGCGGAATCTCGACATCGAATTCCCTGGCTACGAGCTTCACGAAGGCGACGCAATCCAGGGAAGACACGCCGGCTTCGCCGAACGCCAGATCGAAGTCCGGTTCGTGGTCCAGGTCCAGGTGCTCGTCGATGAGTGCGCGGAGGCGGGATTCGGTGGTGGACATTAGGCGTCGGGCCCCTGTTTGGCGGGTGGTCTGTGAACATCGTTTGCGGGTCGATTCTTTAACTCCGCCGCAGCCCTGTCAAGCCGCGGGCTCACTCATCGGAGAGGCGCGTCCGATCAGAACTCAGGTGCGATCTGCCAGAAGAGAACGCTGTAGTCGAACACGGTAAAGGCGATGCGGTCCCCGGCCGGCGAATAGGCCGGCTGGGTCTTGTGCGAGGGGTCAAAGGTGAGCTGCTCGGCAACTCCGCCCCCGGCGGGAACACGGAAGATCTGGAAGAACCCGTCGTCGGCCCGGTCGACGTACGCCACCCAGCGGCCGTCGGCCGACGCCCCGATCCCCGAATGGAGCTGGTCGGAGCCGTAGTCGTGGAAGCGCTCCGGCGCCCCGCCCGTACGGGGCACCCGCCACAGGCTCTTGCGTCCAACTGCTTCTGCGGACTCGAAGATGATCGTCTCGCCCGCGTCGGCCCACTCGCCCTGAATCACATCCTGCTCGAAGCCACCAAGGTCGATGCGCGTCTGAGGCTGCGTGACTTCCCCCGTCTCCTGGTCGATGCCGATCACGAACAGGTACGCCCGCCGCGCCCCGGACTCGTCCAGGCGATAGCTGGGATAGAGGATCCAGCGCCCGTCGGCCGACCAGCGCGCCCACCCCGTCTCGTGGCCGCCTTCGCTGATCATGCGCGGCTCGCTCCCGTCCGCGGCCATGAGCCAGATGTCGTCCGACTCTTCATGGGTATGGAAGGCGACCCAGCGTCCGTTGGGAGACCAGTGCATGCCCTGATCTTCGGAGTAGGACTGGCGCATCACGCGCCCGGGCGCATCGTGGGGGGTGACCGGGTCGGCCGTCACGATGCCGATGTGCTGTGCGATGTCCGGATAGTGGAAGTCGTCGGTGACGTGGCGCCAGCTGCCGAAGGTGAAGGCGACCTCCGAGCCGTCCCAGCTCCAGGTGGGCGTCTCGGACTGGAAGGTGGTCAGCGGCGTGGACGGCCCGCCCGCGGCCGGCGCAGTCGCCACGAAGACGCGGTAGTCCTGCGACTTGAACAGGATGCGCCCATCCATTCCCACCGATGGGGCGTAGGCGTCGCGGGAGAAACCGGTGAGGCGGACAGGCGCCCCGCCTGCGGCCGGGCGGGCCCACAGATCCAGAAACCCGCCCGCGCCCGGCGCCGCGTAGTAGACCTGGCCGCCGTCCGGTGAGAAGGCGAGCGGCCCGTACACCTCCTGGTCGGTGAAGAGCGGCTCGGGCGCGTCGCAGGGCAGGTGCAGCCGCTGATGGTCGCCTGCGAGCGAGAGGCAGGCGAGCCGTCCGTCCGCCGACCACGCCGGGAAGGAGAGCCGTGTCCCGGTTGCCGCCGCTCGCGCGTTGCCGCCGTCCGCGTCCAGCAGCCACACGGTGGACGCACCGCCGGCCGACGACACGCCCGCCACGGTGGTCCCGTCCGGCGACCAGGCGAGCATATCCAGCGAGAGCAGGTCGGGCGATGCGTCGCGCCCCGGCCACAGCGGCTCGCGGGCGCCGGACGCGCGGTCGTAGACCCACCACTCCTGGCGGCTGCGGTCGAAGACGCGCTCCCGGGCCGCTACATGGCGGCTGTCGGGCAGCCAGGCGAGGAACCGAATGGACGCGGCGCCCGAGCCCATCACACGCTCCGCACCGCCCCGGGCCGGAACCACGTGCAGCCGGTCGCGCTCGGTGTACGCGAGCCAGCGGCCATCGGGGGACACCACACCGAGCGGGTCCCGGTACGCCACCGGGCCCACCTGCTCGGCGGAGGCGACGAAGTCGAGGGGCGGAAGGCCCGCGTCGGCGCGGGGGCCCTCGGCACACCCGCCGACCGCGAGCACGAGGAGGCCGGCGGGGAGGACTCGGCCTGCCCGATGGACGAGGCCGCGCACGTCCGGTCGGCCAGCCGGACCCGTCGTCCTCCGATCCGTCACGCCGCCCCGCGAAGGAGCTTGCCCGGCTCGCTCACGCCCCGAACCATGCCGGCTCGTTCCCCGGTTTCCACTTGATGTTGCACCCGACGCTCGCATGCTGCTCGGCCAGCGGCGCCCGTCCTTCCAGCAGCGCATCAGCCGCCGCGCGCAGATCCTCGCCGGTCACGCGGGCCCCGCTGCCCGGGCGGGAGCCATCGAACTGGCCCCTGTACACCAGCCTGCGGTCGCCATCGTACAGGAAGAAGTCGGGAGTGCACGCGGCCCCGTACGCCCGGGCCACCTCCTGCGACTCGTCGAACAAATAGGGGAACGTGTACCCCACCTGCTCGACCTCCTCCGCCATGCGCTCCGGCGAGTCCGCCGGATGGGTGGCCACGTCGTTGGCGTTGATGCCGACCACGCCCAGCCCGCGAGCCTGGCAGTCCCGCGCGAACTCGGCCAGCTCGTGCCGCAGGTGCTTCACGAACGGGCAGTGGTTGCAGATGAAGGCGACCAGCAGCCCGCCCTCCCCGACCACATCCGACAGCGCCCAGTCGCGGCCGGATGGATCGGGCAGGCGAAAGTCCGGCGCCGGCGTTCCCAGCGCCACCATGGTCGAGGGCGTGAGCACCATTATGTCATCCCCATCCGCTGCGGCAGCGTCTCCAGCTCGACGATCTCGTACCGCCGTATCCCGCTCGGGAGCCTCACTTCGACCTCCTCGCCCTGGCGCGCGCCCATCAGCCCCCGGCCGATCGCCGACGCCATGGACACATGGCCCGCCTCGATGTCGATGTAGTCACCGGCCGCGATCGTGTACGTTACCTGCATTCCCCGTACACGATCATGGACCGTAACCCGGGAGCCGAACCCCACCCGGTCCGGGGGCATCCCCTCGACATCGATCTGCGACAGCTCGGAGACGCGGTGCCTGAGGTGGCCGATGCGGGCGTTCACGAACTGCTGCCGCTCCAGCGCCGACTTGTACTCCGAGTTCTCGCGCAGATCGCCCAGCTCGACGGCCTTACGGATGCGCTCGGGAAGCTCGAAGGCCAGCTCGCGCGAGAGCGTCTCGATCTCGTCTTCTATCTTCTGTCTGATTTCGTTCAGCATCCAGGCTGCTCCGGACGACTCGGGAAGGCTCGGCGACGTGGCGTCAGGCTCGCGGATCGGAAGTGGCCAGCACCACCTGGCGGCGGGCCTGCCGGTCCGCCTTGACCGCCTCCCGGACTTCGGAGTCCGCCACCCCCAGGATCTGGGCCGCCAGGATCGCGGCGTTGACCGCCCCCGCCTTCCCGATGGCAAGCGTCGCCACCGGCACGCCCCCCGGCATCTGGACCGTGGAAAGAAGCGAGTCGAGGCCGTCGAGAGCGGAACCCATGGGCACGCCCAGCACCGGGAGGGCCGTGCCCGACGCCACCACGCCCGCAAGGTGGGCCGCCCCTCCGGCGGCCGCGATGATGACCGCCAGGCCCCGCTCCTCAGCGGTCGTGGAATACTCGTGCACCAGGTCCGGGGTGCGGTGCGCGGACATCACCCGGACCTCGTGGGGAACGCCGAGCGACTCAAGGGTGTCGGCGGCGTGGGTCATGACGGGCCAGTCGCTCTTCGAGCCCATGATCACGCCTACTTTGGGGTTATTGGAATCCATGGGGATGAAGCCGGTGGGAGTTGAAGGAAGTGTGCGGAGAAGGCCCACGATGCAGAACCGCCGCGAAGGGGTCAAGGGTTGAATTGGCGCCGAAGGCGGAGTTACTGTCGGTAGCTGCGTCCGCATCCGTCCCGCAAAGCACCGTCAGATCAACAGGGGAAAACCGCATGAACATCAGGGTCACGCTTCGCTGGCTGCAGGTACTCGACAAGCTCGAACCCTGGTACAAGGCCAAGGGCCAGTTCGTCTTCTGGACCACGGTCACCAGCGGAGAAAACACCGACGAACGCCGGTTCCCCGAAGAGGGTCACTACCCCATCTCGGATCATCGCCGCTGGAACAAGCTCGACCACCTGAACAAGGTCATGTACGAGGGTGAGGCGGGCGATTCCCTGCGGATCGAAGTGCGTGGCGTCGAGATGGACCTGTTCTCGAGCGACGATGAGCTGGAGCGCTACTCGCGCGAGTTCTCGGGCCCGGTCGACTCGTGGGTCGGCCGCCATCAGCCGGGGGACGAAGGGCCGCCCGATCCCGAGGCCATGACCAACTGGCGGATCTGCTACGACGTGGAGGCCGTCTAGCTTTCAGGCGGATCCGACGGGCGTCGAGCTCCGATCTGGTTCTGTCGGAGTCGCGATTCACCCGTCTCCCACGCGGACCAGGTGATACCGCTTCTTGCCGCGTCGCAGCACCACGAACTCGCCATCCAGGGTCTGGTCCATCGTAACGCGCGCGGGCACGTCCGCGATGCGCCGGTTGTTTACGTAGATGCCTCCCCCGCTGATGGCGCGGCGGGCATCGCTCTTCGAAGCGGCCAGGCCAGCGCCGTGGAGCAGGTCCACGAGCGGGAGTCCCTCTCCCTGCAAGGCGCCGCGCATGATGCGGCTGGAGGGCACGTCCGCGAAGATGTCCGCGATCTCTCCGGCGCCCAGCCCTTCGATTTCGCCGCCGAAGAGCGCCTCGCTCGCCTTGCGCGCCCGGCCCAGTCCGTCCTCTCCGTGGAGACGGCGGGTGACGTCGGCGGCCAGCGCCTTCTGCGCGAGGCGGCGATGCGGTTCGCTCGCCGTTGATGACTCGAGCTCCTCGACGTCCTCCCGCGAGAACAGGGTAAAGAGGCGCAGGTAGGCCCCCACGTCCGCATCCGGCGTGTTCATCCAGAACTGGTAGAAGCGATAGGGCGTGGTGCGTACGGGATCCAGCCACACGGTTCCGCTCTCGGTCTTGCCGAACTTGGTTCTGGAGGAGGTGGTCAGGAGCGGGAAGGTGACCCCGTACGCGCGGGCGCCGCGCACGCGCCGGATCAGCTCGGTGCCGGCGGTGATGTTCCCCCACTGATCGCTTCCGCCCATCTGGACGGTGCACCCCAGCCGGTCGTAGAGCTCGAGGAAGTCGTAGGCCTGCAGCAGCACGTAGCTGAACTCGGTGAACGAGATGCTCGCCTGCGGATCCTGCACCCGCCGGCGGATCGAGTCCTTGCCGAGCAGGGCGTTGATGGAGAAGTGCTTGCCCACGTCGCGCAGGAAATCGACCATCCCGACCTTGCCCAGCCAGTCCAGGTTGTTGGCCATGCGCGCGGGATTGCCCTTCACCTCGAAGTCGAGGAAGTGTGCGAGCTGGGCGTGGATGCCGGCGGCGTTGGCCTCCGCCTCCTCCTTTGACAGAAGCGCGCGCTCCGCGGCCTTCTCGGACGGATCACCGATCAGGCCGGTGCCTCCGCCGACCAGCGCGACCGGCGTGTGTCCCGCCCGCTGCAGATGCACCAGCCCCATGATGGGCAGCAGGCTGCCGACGTGCAGGCTGGCGGCGGTCGGGTCGAAGCCGATGTAGGCGACCCGGGGCTCGGTGGCGAATGCCTGCGCGGCGCCGTCGGTGGCGTCGTAGAGCAGGCCGCGCCACGTGTATTCGTCGAGCAGGTTCATGGGTCGGAGGATTGCCGGGACGGCACCGGGCTGCGGGTGAACGATGGCGGACGGGTCGGTGAGCGCTGGCTGTCCGGACGGCCCAACCTACTTCCCCGGATCGCTGCCGGAAAGCCGCGCGGCGAGGCGGGCGCGGTCGATCTTGCCGTTCGGGTTGCGCGGAAGCTCCGGGAGTACCACGAGGGCGCGCGGGCGGCCTGCGGGGCCGAGCATTTCCCGGCAGTGCCGGTGGATCGCCTGGACGCCCGGCTTGCGGGCAACGACGGGGACGATCGCGGCCGCCACCCGTTCTCCCCACTCGGGGTCGGGCAGCCCCACCACCGCCGCCTCCGCCACCGCGGGATGCGCAGCGAGCACCCGTTCGACTTCGGCGGGATGGACATTGACGCCCCCGCTCACGATGCGGCGGGCCTTGCGGCCGGTGACCCACAGGTGGCCGTCTTGGTCGAGGACACCCAGGTCGCCGGTGCGGTACCAGCCGTCCGGGCCGGTGATGGGACCGCCCTGGCGATACGCGCGCGCCACCATGTCGCCGCACACCTCGATCTCGCCGTCGGCGGCGATGCGGACCTCGACACCATCGAGAGGGGCGCCTGCGGAGCCGGGTTTGGCGCGCACCAGCGCGGGCGGGGCGGTCGCGACCTGTGAGCAGGCCTCGGTCATGCCGTAGGTCAGGGCCAGCGGCAGCCCGGCCGTGAGCGCGCGCTCCACCAGGGCGGGCGGGGCGCCCGCCCCTCCCACCAGCACGCATCGCAGGGAGGCGGGGAGGGGGTCGGGGAGGCCCGCGTCCAGCAGGCGGCCGAGCATGGTGGGCACCAGCGACACATGGCTGATGGCGCCCGCCTCCAGCAGTTCGACCAGCACCGCGAGCCGCCATTCGCCGCGCGTCACCACCCGGCTGCCGGCGGCCAGCGCCCGGTCGACCAGTGCCATCCCGCCGATGTGGGCGAGCGACAGGGAGGCGTACCAGACGTCGTCGGGCCCCAGTGCCAGGCGGGCGTGCACGGCGCGAGCGCTGGCGTGGAAGTTTCGGCGGGTGAGCGCGACCGCGCGCGCGCGCCCTCCGGTGCCCGAAGTGCGCAGGATGGCGACCACGTCGTCGGGGCCCGACCCGGGCAGGGGCCCGTCCGAAGGGATCACCCGGCGGATGGCGTCCGCTACGGCACGGCCGGCGCCGCGCCGCCGATCCCCCGGCGGGGCGCCGCGGCTCTCCAACGGGAACACCCGGGGCTCCCCCGCTCCCCCCGTCCCGACCACATCGCGCGCCAGCGCCAGGTGAGCGGGGTCGCACAGCACGACCGCTGGCGGCGCGAGCGCGAGGGCGTCCCTCATCTCATGGCGCGCCAGCGCTGGATTGAGCGGGGCGAGCGCCGCCCCGGCCCGCTGCGCCGCATATATGGCCGCCACCGCGCCGGGCCCGGCCGAGGCGAGCATGGCGACCGCATCCCCCGGCTCCACGCCGAGCGTCACGAGCCGCCGGGCCAGGCGGTCGGCCGCAGCGTCCAGGTCACGGTAGCTCAGGCCCCCACCGCCATCGTCGAGCGCGATCCTCCCCGGATGCGTCCGTGCGCCCCTGGCTACCGCGTCTCCCATCTCACCCCAGCGCGAACCCGAGCCCGAGCAGGACCCCGAACAGGCCCAGGAAGCGGGCGGTCCCGGCCAGCGCGCGGTTCAGGGCGACCGGCTCGCGGAAGGTCAGAACCAGCCTGAGCGGCCCCGCCACCGCCGGAAGCGCGCACAGGGAAAGCAGGACCCACCGGCTCCACCCGTGCAGCACCACCCCCGCGAGGGGAACGGCCGCGGTCAACCCCAGCAGGCAGACGTACTGCACCTTCGTCCACCCGGGCCCGATGCGCACCGCCAGGGTGCGCTTGCCCGCGCGCGCGTCCGTCTCCATGTCGCGCAGGTTGTTCACCACCAGAATCGCGGTGCTGGCGGCCCCCAGCGCGACGCCCGCGGTCAGGGAGTCCGGTCGGAATTCCAGCACCTGCACGTAGCTGGTCCCCGCGACCGCCACCAGGCCGAAGAAGACGAAGACGAACACATCGCCCAGGCCGTGATACCCCAGCGGCCACGGCCCCCCGGTGTACGCGATCCCAGAGGCGATGCAGGCCACGCCGATCGCCAACACCGGCCATCCCGCCACCAGCCCCAGGTAGACCCCTGCGGCCATGGAGAGCCCGAACGCCAGAAGCGCGCCCCGCAGCACGTCCCGTCCCTCGATCAGCCCGGCCTGGGTGACGCGTACGGGACCAAGCCGCCCCTCGTCGTCCCCGCCCTTCTGGTAGTCGTAGTAGTCGTTGGCCAGGTTCGTCCCGACCTGAATCAGCATCGCCACGGCCAGCGCGGCGAGCGCGGGAAGCAGGGCGAAGCCGCCGTGCATGTGGGCCAGCCCGGTGCCGGCCGCGACCGGCGCGACGGCGGCGGTGAGGGTGCGCGGCCGACAGGCCATCACCCAGGCCCGGGTCCGGGAGATGCTCCCGCCGGTCATGCCTCAGCCCGGCCGGTCCCGTCCGATCATCGCGACGCCCCGGCCGCCCGGCCGCCGTCTCCCGCCCGGAGTCCTCGCACGCTCCAGTCCGGCCCGCGCGCCTACGGCAGCCACGGATACTTGCGGAAGTCCGGCTTGCGCTTCTGCAGGTACGCGTTCCTGCCCTCCTGTCCCTGTTCCGTCATGTAGAAGAGCAGGGTCGCGTTGCCGGCGAGCTCCTGGAGCCCGGTCTGCCCGTCCACGTCGGCGTTGAAGGCGGCCTTCAGGCAGCGGATCGCCAGCGGGCTCTTGTCCAGGATCTCCTGCGCCCATTGCCAGCCCTCCATCTCCAGCTCCTCGACGGGCACGACCTTGTTGACCAGCCCCATCTCCAGCGCCTCGGCGGCGTCGTACTGGCGGCACAGGTACCAGATCTCGCGCGCCTTCTTCTGTCCGACGATGCGGGCCAGGTAGGAGGAGCCGTACCCCCCGTCAAAGCTGCCCACGATGGGCCCTGTCTGGCCGAAGACGGCGTTGTCGGCGGCGATGGTGAGGTCGCATACGACATGCAGCACATGGCCCCCTCCGATGGCGTATCCGGCCACCAGGGCGATGACCGGCTTGGGCATGGTGCGCATGTAGCGCTGCAGCTCGAGCACGTTCAGCCGTGGGACGCCGTCTCCGCCCACATACCCGGCGTCGCCGCGCACGCGCTGGTCACCCCCGGAGGAGAACGCGTACTTGCCGTCCTTCGCCGGGCCGTTTCCGGTGAAGAGGACGACACCGATGTCCATGTCCTCTCCCGCGTCGCGGAAGGCCTCCTGCAGCTCGAACAGCGTCTCCGGGCGGAAGGCGTTGCGCACTTCGGGACGGTTGAAGGCGATGCGCGCCACCCCGCCGCACTTGTGATAGGTGATGTCCCCGTACTCGCGGACCTGCTTCCAATCCGGCTGTTTCATTCGCGATCTCCCGCTCTCTGCTTCATGCGCGATCTCCGGCAATCCCGGCGGCCCGCCCCGGGCGTCTGTCCCTGCGATTCTCGCGGAATATGGCGCGCGGACACTACCACCGCGGCGTTCAACCCGGGTCGACGGCGTCATACGCCGCCTGACGAAGACGACGGTTCCGCTCCCGGTCCGTTACGACCTCGACAATCCCGCTCCCGCCCCGGGCGATCGCCCGCTCCAGCGACGACGCCAGGTGCGCCCGCGTCCGGACGCGCTCGTGCGGCAACCCGTAGAGGGCCGCCGCGTGGGCGAAGTCCAGCCCGTGCGGCGTCGCGAAGTGCCGGGTGAACGCCGGTTCGAAGTCCCGGATGGGGAGGAAATGGAAGATACCGCCCCCGTCGTTGTTGACCAGCACGAAGATCACCTCGGCGTGGTCGCGGGCGCTCAGGAGCCCGTTCATGTCGTGAATGAACGCCACGTCGCCGACGATGGCCAGCACCGGACCCTCTTCCCCGGCGGCGACGCCCGCGGCCGACGACAGGATGCCGTCGATGCCGCTGGCCCCGCGGTTGCCGTAGACCCGAAGCGGCTTCCGGCCGGGGAAGGCGAAGGCGTCCAGGTCGCGCACCGGCATGCTCGACGACACGAAGATGGTGCTCCCGGGAGGCGCGGCGCGCACGACTTCCGCGCACACGGCGCCTTCGAAGAGCTCGCCCCGCGAACTCTCGGCGACCGCGCGCGCGGCCGCCTGCCCTGCCCGGCGCCAGAGGCCGGGCCAGGCGTCGTCCGGGTCGCGCCCCGCCCCCAGCTCGGCGCACAGCGCTTCGGCGAAGGCCGCGACATCGGCGCGCACGTAGTCGCTGGCGACGTTGAGGTGATCCTTCCAGCGACCCCCGGCATCGATCACCCACTGCTCGCCTCCCGCTTCCCCAAGGAGCGACAGCAGATTCGCGGAGGTGGGGCTCGCGCCGAGACGCAGGACCAGCTCGGGACGGAGCGCCCCCCGCGTGGGCGCGTCCCCGAGGAAGAGGTCGTACCCGCCGATGCGCAGCGCCCCCTCGGCGTCCCCGAAGCGGGCCCCGGAGAGGGCATCGGCAAGAAGCGGATAACCGGTCGCGGCGGCGAGGACCTTCGCGGCGGGCCCGTCGCGCTCCGGCTCGGGCGAAGGGCCGGCCACGATCAGGCCGCGATCGACCTCGCGCACCCGCGCGGCGAGCTCGGTCAGCGGGCCGGCGGGCGGTGCGGAGCGGCGCACCGCGATGCGGGTGAGAGGCGCCGCTCCCGGGCGGCCCCGCGCCGCCAGCGGATGCGCGGCGGCGAACCCGTCCGGAGTGTCGCCGGGAACGAGGGTGGGTGCGAGCGGCTTTGCGAAGGGCAGGTTCACGTGCACGGGGCCGGCGGGGCGACCAAAGGAGGAGGCGACCGCCCGCGCCGCCAGTGCCCGCAGATGGACGAGTGCTCCCTCTTCCGCCCGGGGCGGCGCGGCTTCCACGAAATCGCGGACATGCGTGCCGAATATCCCGGCCTGGTCGACCGCCTGGTTCGCGTCCGCGCCCCGCAGCCGGTGGGGGCGGTCGGCGGTCAGCAGCAGGAGAGGGGCCTCGCTGTGCGACGCTTCCACTACGGCCGGAAGGAGGTTGGCGACCGCGGTGCCCGAGGTGGTGATCACCGCTGCCGGCCGCGCCGTCCGCTTGCCCAGCCCGAGCGCGAAGAATGCCGCCGACCGCTCGTCCAGGAGCGTGAAGATGCGCAGCCGCGAGTCCACCGCGGCGGCCATGACCAGCGGGGCGGAACGGTAGCCGGGCGCCAGCACGACCTCGCACACTCCGGCGCGCGCCAGCTCGTCCAGCAGGATGCCGGCCCATGTCAGGTTCCGGTTCGGACCGGTCACCTTCGCGCGACGCTCAGCGGATCCCGCGGGCCCCGGCCGCGTCCAGCGCGCGCAGCACCGGCTCGAACTTGATCCCGGTCTCGTCCCACTCCGCCTCGGGATCCGAACCGGGCACGATCCCCGCGCCGGCGAAGAGGCGCCAGGTGGTGGAGCGCGCCACCGCGGTACGCAGCGCCGGCACGAAGACCCCGTCGCCGCGGGTGTCGAACCACCCCACCGGACCCGCGTACCATCCGCGCTCGAAGGGCTCGTTTCGGGAGAGCAGGTCGAGGGCCGCGTCGCGGGCCAGGCCGCAGACGGCGGGCGTCGGGTGGAGCGCCGCCACCAGTTCCAGCACCGATGCCCCGGGCCGCAGAATCGCCTTGATGCGCGTCTCCAGGTGCTGGATGCGCGCCAGGGTGAGAACGTGCGGTTCGGCCTGGGCCTCGACCGTGCGGGACAATGGCTCCAGGCGCGCGACCATGTCCTCTACGGTGAAAGCGTGTTCGACCCGGTCCTTGGCGCTGTTGAGGAGCTGGCGGGCGAGGGCGCGCTGCTCCTCGTCGGTCTCACCGCGGGACACCGAACCGGCGACGGCGGTCGCGCTGAACCGGTTGCCCCGAACCGTGGCGAGCGCCTCCGGGGTGGCGCCGACGATCGGCGACCCGGCTTCGGGCTCGAAGAGGAACACATGGGCGTCCGCATTCTCGCGCCTCAGGTATTCGAGCACCTCCACCGGATCGATGGCGCCCGTGGTGGATACGTCGAGGATGCGCGCGAGCACCGCCTTCTCCATCCGTCCCTCGTGGATGGCCGACAGGATCTCCTCGACCGCCCGCTGCCAGCTCCGGCGCCCCGACCGCAGGCGGGCGGCGGGATGGAGCGCCCGGTCATCCCCCTTTCGAGCAGCCCGGGCCACGCCCTTCAGCGTGTAGTCGAGCCGCGCCCGCAGCTGGCCGCGCACCGCGGCCGGGTCTTCGCCGGGGCCGGCCAGCGCCTGGGTGGTGAGGCGTACCGTCTCCCCGTCGTGCTCCAACTCCAGTTCCGGCACAACGAAACGCGCGCTCGGGAACGCGGCCCAGAAATCCCGCGGCACGTGATCGTCCCGGAAGGAAAAGCCCCCGTAGAAGCGCAGCGCGGCGCCCCGCCCCCGTCTTCGCCATCCGTTCCCGTTCTCGGGGCGCGCGAACCTCCGCGCGCGGTCCTGGATCTCGAGGAAGCGATCCCGCGACCCGGAGCCGGACTGAACCACCAGGGACTCGAGTTCTCCGATATGGGCCAGCCATCCCCGGCCCCGCGCCCAGAAGCCCCGGGGACGGCCTCGGCCCCATCTCAGGAACGCAGCCGGCTCGACACCGTCGTGCTCGACGGTTTCGCGAACCAGCACGAAGCGCGGGGGAGCCTGTAGTCTCATTTCTCAGGTACGTGGCGTCCGTTGCCCCTGCGGGGACGATTTTGCGAAGGCCTGTGCTCCGGCCGGCGGCTGCTTCGGCCAGCCTGCGGCGACAGCGCCGGAAAACGTTCACCATGCCCGCGATGACGTGCAAGGGGCGCGTTGCCCCGCCTCCGGCGCGCGCCTATCATGAGCGGGGTTTTCTCACCCGTTTTCGCCTCTTCCGCCACGAGGAAACCGATGGACCGCAGACACTTCGTTCGTTCCGGCGCGACCCTGAGCGCCCTCGGCATCGGAGGCCTGGGCTTCCCTCGATTCGCCAACGCCGCCTGGTCTCCCCGGCTGCAGGCCGACGGCGCCATCCGCATGAACTCCAACGAGAACCCGCTGGGGCTGTCGGCTGCGGCGCGACAGGCGGTCATCGACAACCTGGATCTCGCGAATCGCTATCCGGGCGATCTGATCGGGCAGCTGAGCGACAGGATGTGCGCGTACTACGGCATCAATCCCGACCAGCTCGTGCTCGGGGCGGGCTCTACGGAGATCCTGCAGATGATCGTGCAGGCCTATGCGTCGCCGCTGCGCAAGCTGGTGCTCGCCGAGCCCACCTTCGAGGACGTGAACGACTATCGCGACACCTATCCGTACGACGCGGTGACCGTCCCCCTCACCTCGAAGTACGAGCACGACCTGAACCGCATGCGCGAGGAGTCCGAAAAGGACAGCCGCCCGGCCATGGTCTACATCTGCAACCCCAACAACCCGACGGGCACCATCACCCCCAGCGCCGAACTCGACAACTGGATCGCGGACGCGCCCGAGCACGTGCTCTTCCTCATGGACGAAGCGTACTACGAGTTCGTCGAGGACCCCGCGTACTGGTCCGCGCTCAAGTGGGTGCACGACCGGCCCAACGTGATCGTCGCGCGCACCTTCTCGAAGATCTACGGAATGGCGGGACTGCGCCTGGGCTTCGGCATCGCGCATCCGCACGCGATCCGGCGCATGCAGGACTTCGCCATACACAGCAGTGCCAACCAGCTGGCGCTGGCGGCCGGCATCGCCTGCTTCGGCGACGAGGAGCTGATGGCGAGAAGCCGCGAGGTGAACCGCGAGGCCCGCGAGGTCACCGAGGCCTGCCTGGACGAACTCGGCCTCGAGTACCTGCCCACCCACGCCAACTTCCTGATGCACCGCATCAGCGGCGATCTGGACACCTACATCAACCGCATGAGCGAGGCGGGCCTCCTGGTCGGCCGCAGGTTCCCGCCCATGCTCGACTACAACCGCCTCTCCTTCTCCCTCCCGGAACACATGGAGCAGTGGGCCGAGACCCTGCGCGACTTCCGCGGCAAGGGCTGGGTGTAGACGGCCGTGACGGAAAGCCGGGACCCATCCAACCGCGCGGCCGCCGCGGAGGTCGGGCGGTCTGCGGACGACGCGCAGGAAGGGGCCCCGGGACGGGTGCCGTTCACGCGTTCCTTTCCCACCCTCGGGGTCGCGCTCGGACTGGTGGTGGCGGTCCTCGTGCTGCAAACGGCAATCGCGTTGACGGCCGTCCTGCTGGATCCGACCTCCGGCACCTACAGCCAGCACCCGCTCACGCTCGGCGTCGTCAACCTGCTCGCCTTCGGCATCGTGATCGTGGTCGCCACACGGCGCAGCGGTGTCGGCTTCCGCGAACCCTACCCGCTCGCCGCCGTCTCCATCCGGGTGCTCGCGCTCACCGCCGTTCTCATCCTGGGCACCGTCATCCTGCTCTCCGACATCGACAATCTCACGCGCTCGGTCTTCCCTCCTCCGCAGACGCTGATCGAGGCGTTCGAGAGCCTCCTGAATGCGGCGGACTATCCCCTCAGCAGCTTCTTCCTGCTCGTGGTCGTGGCGCCGGTGACCGAGGAAGTACTGTTCCGGGGGCTCATCCTGAGGGGATTCCTGGCCAACTACTCGAAGAAGAGCGCCATCCTGCTCTCCGCCCTGCTCTTCGCCATAATGCACACCAACCCGTGGCAGTTCATCTCCGCGTTCGTCGCCGGCGTGGTGCTCGCCTGGCTGCTGATCGAGACGGGATCGCTGCTGCCGTGCCTGTTCGCGCACGCAGTGGCCAACGGCACCGCGTATCTCGCGGGACTGACCCAGGTGGAGATCCCCGGCTTCACCGGCGGAATGGGAGAAGCCGTGCAGTTCCAGCCGTTCTGGCTGAACGCCGTCGGCGTGGCGTTCGTCGTGGGCGGCTATCTCCTGCTCCGGCGCGCCTTCCGGGCGCAGGCCCGCCCGCCCGAGGATCTGTACCGGCGTCCGGGCGTGCCCGCCTGAATCTCATCGCTGCGCGCGAGGAGCCGCTCATGCCATCTCCCCCATCCGTCCGACCGGGATACTGGACCGCCAACCTGCGCTACCTGGCCATCCTGCTCTCCATCTGGTTCCTGGTGTCGTTCGGCTGCGGCATCCTGTTCGCCGACGCGCTCAACGGCTTCCGGATCCCCGGATCGGGATTCAAGGTGGGGTTCTGGTTCGCCCAGCAGGGATCCATCTACGCGTTTCTGGTGCTCATCTTCGTCTACGTCAAGCTGATGAACCGCCTCGACCGGGAGTACGGAGTGGAAGAGGAATGAGGGGGGCGGTCAGATGAACGTTCAGGCCTGGACCTTCACCCTGGTCGCGATTTCGTTCGCGCTCTACATCGGCGTGGCGGTGTGGTCGCGAGCGAACACCACCCGCGACTTCTATGTGGCGGGCAAGGGCGTCCCCCCGCTGGCCAACGGCATGGCGACCGCCGCCGACTGGATGTCGGCCGCGTCGTTCATCTCGATGGCCGGGCTGATCGCCTTCCTGGGCTACGACGGCTCGGTGTACCTCATGGGCTGGACCGGCGGCTACGTCCTGCTGGCGCTGCTGCTGGCCCCCTACCTGCGCAAGTTCGGGCGCTACACCGTCCCCGATTTCGTGGGCGACCGCTACTACTCGAAGACGGCGCGGGTGGTGGCGGTGGTGTGCGCCATCTTCATCTCGTTCACCTACGTGGCCGGCCAGATGCGCGGGGTGGGCATCGTCTTCAGCCGCTTCCTCGAGGTGCCGATCGAGTGGGGCGTGGCGATCGGCATGGCCATCGTCTTCTTCTACGCCGTGCTCGGCGGCATGAAGGGGATCACCTACACGCAGGTGGCGCAGTACTGCGTGCTCATCTTCGCCTACATGGTGCCCGCGATCTTCCTGTCGATCCTCATCACCGGCAACGCCGTCCCCCAGCTCGGCCTGGGCGGCGCCGACCTCGTCAGCGGAGAGTACCTGCTGGACCGGCTCGACGGGCTCCACGAACAGCTGGGCTTCGCCGCCTACACCGACGGCTCCAAGTCGACGCTGGACGTCTTTGCGATCACGGCGGCGCTGATGGTGGGGACGGCGGGGCTGCCGCACGTGATCATCCGCTTCTACACGGTTCCGCGCGTGCGCGACGCCAGGATTTCGGCGGGATGGGCGCTGCTCTTCATCGCCATTCTGTACACGACGGCACCTGCGGTCGCGGTCTTCGCCCGCACCAACCTGATCAACACCGTGTCGGAGCAGCCCTACGAGGCGGCGCCGGAGTGGTTCACCACCTGGGAGAACACCGACCTGATCGCCTACGAGGACCACAACGGCGACGGCCTGATCCAGTTCGTCGGCCCCGATGCCGTCGATGGCTCGGGGCAGCCGGTGCAGAACGAACTCACCATCGACCGCGACATCATGGTGCTGGCCAACCCGGAGATCGCGGGACTGCCGGCCTGGGTGGTCGGGCTGGTGGCGGCCGGCGGGCTCGCAGCGGCGCTCTCCACGGCGGCGGGACTGCTGCTCGTGGTCTCCTCGGCCATCAGCCACGACCTGCTCAAGGGGGTCTTCCGGCCCGGCATTTCCGAGCGGGGCGAGCTGGTATGGGCTCGCGTGAGCGCGGCCTTCGCGGTCGTGCTGGCCGGCTACCTGGGGATCAACCCGCCCGGGTTCGTCGCCCAGGTGGTGGCGTTCGCCTTCGGGCTGGCCGCGGCCTCTTTCTTCCCCGCCATCATTCTGGGCATCTTCTCGAGGCGGATGAACCGGGAAGGCGCGATCGCCGGGATGATCTCGGGAATCGCTTTCACGGCCGCCTACATCATCTATTTCAACTACGTGAATCCCGGGGCCAACACGCCCGACAACTGGTTCCTCGGGATTTCGCCGGAGGGCATCGGTTTCGTGGGCATGCTGATCAACTTCGCGGTCTCGGTTACGGTGTCCCGTTTCAACCCTCCACCGCCCGAGGAAGTGGGCCGGCTGGTGGAGAACATCCGGGTGCCGAAGGGCTCGGGACCCGCGCACGAGGTGTCGGCGTGAGCGGCGCCCGGCGGGGGCCGGCAGCCCGCGGACGCACTTTCCCCCGCATTCGAGCGGCGACGCATCCGCGCTGGATGGCGGCGCTCTGCGCGGGCGCGCTCTGCCTGGCGGGATGCGCCGGTGACGAAAGCGGATACGATGTCCTCATCCGCGGAGGCACCGTCTACGACGGCTCGGGCTCGCCCCCGGTGGTGGCCGACGTAGGCATCCGCGGAGACCGCATCGCCGCGCTGGGCGACCTTTCCGGCGCGCAGGCCGCGCAGATGCTCGATGCCACCGGCATGGCGGTGTCCCCGGGCTTCATCAACATGCTCAGCTGGGCCACCGAATCCCTCATCGTGGACGGGCGCTCCCTCGGCGACATCCGCCAGGGGGTGACGCTGGAAGTCTTCGGCGAAGGCAGCTCGATGGGACCGGCGAACGACGCCATGAAGGCGGACTTCCTCGACGACTTCGTCTCCTGGCTGGGCGGGACCGAAGCCGCGGCGCGCGCCCTGGGCCTGCCGCCGGATGCGCCGCTGGAGGTGCCGTGGACGACGTTGGGCGAATACCTGGCCTTCCTCGAGCGCAAGGGCGTCGCCACCAACGTGGCGTCCTTCATCGGCGCCACCACCGTGCGGGTGCACGAGATCGGCTATGACGACCGCCCCCCCACCCCGGACGAACTGGAGCGCATGCGCGCGCTGGTGCGTACGGCAATGGAGGAGGGCGCCATGGGGGTGGGCTCGTCGCTCATCTACACGCCCGGCTTCTTCGCCGACACCGACGAGCTGATCGCGCTCTCCGAGGTCGCCGCCGAGTACGACGGGCTGTACATCTCCCACATGCGCAGCGAGGGCGCCCGGCTGCTCGAATCGGTCGAGGAACTCATCACCATCGCCCGCGAGGCCGGCATCCGCGCCCAGATCTACCATCTGAAGGCGGCCGGCCGCGAGAACTGGCACAAGTTGGAGGACGTGATCGCGCGCGTGGAACAGGTCCGCTCGGAGGGACTGGGCATCACCGCCGACATGTACACCTACACCGCCGGCTCCACCGGGCTCGACGCGGCCATGCCGCCCTGGGTGCAGGAGGGCGGCTACGACGCCTGGGCGGAGCGCATCCGGGATCCGGAGATCCGCGCGCGCGTGGTGGAAGAGATGCGCACGCCGACCGACGAGTGGGAGAACCTCCTGCTGGCATCCGGCCCCGAGGGGGCGCTGCTGGTCGGCTTCCGCAACGAGGAGCTGCGCCGCTACCAGGGCATGACCCTGGCCGAGGTGGCCGCGGAGCGCCGCACGCCGCCCGAGGAAACCGCCATCGACCTGGTGATCGAGGACGGCACCCGGGTGCAGGTCGTCTACTTCCTCATGTCCGAGGAGAACGTGCGCCGCCAGATCGCGCTGCCCTGGGTCTCCTTCGACTCCGACGCGGCGTCGATGGCCCCGGAAGGCATCTTCCTGCAGAACAGCACCCATCCGCGCGCGTACGGCAACTTCGCCCGCCTGCTGGGCAGGTACGTGCGCGAGGAGGGCGTCATCCCGCTGGAAGAGGCGGTGCGCAAGCTCACCTCGCTTCCGGCCGCCAACCTGCGCATTTCCGACCGCGGCCAGCTCGCGGAAGGCTATTTCGCGGATGTCGTGGTGTTCGACCCGGCCACCATCATCGACCACGCCACCTACGACGACGCCCACCAGCTCGCCACCGGGGTGACGCACGTCTTCGTCAACGGCGTGATGGTGCTCGAGGATTCCGAACCCACCGGCGCGATGTCCGGCCGCTTCGTGCGCGGCCCTGGCTGGACGGGCCGCTAGCAGATCGGACTAAGTCAACCTGACTTAGGCTTGCCGGGCGGATCAGTCCGGCAGGAAGGCCACGATGCGCAGCGGCCCTCCGCTGCCCCCCACAATCTTCATGGGAAGCGCCACGACGAAGGCCCCCCACTCGGGAAGCTCCGGAAGGGAAGCCACGTTCTCGTAGCCCGGGATGTTCTCCCAGTAGAGGATGCGGTGCGTCTCGAAGGCGCTCGACTGCCCGTAATCGAGGCTGGGGGTGTCGAGGCCCAGCGCCGCAATGTCGCGGTTATCGACCAGCCACTGCGCCGCCTCCGGGTCCAGTCCCGGGAAGTGGAGCTCCGGAATCGCCCCCTCGCCTCGCAGGCCAGTCCCCAGGTAGCGGACGGGGTCCGGCCAGCGGTCGGCCCAGCCGGTGTCGAGCAGGACCGTCGTCCCCGCCGGGATGGGACCATGGCGCGCCTCCCACGCGGCAATCGCCTCGACCCCCACCTGGTGGTCCGGGTTGTCGCCCGCCGGGTCGCGGATGACGGCCGCCGGCCCGATCAGGGCGGAAAGAGGGATCTGCGCGGTTGATATCCTCCCCTCGGCGAAGTGGATGGGCGCGTCGACATGGGTGCCGCCGTGTTCGGACGACGCGAAGTTGAAGGCGGAGTAGAAGTACCCTCCTTCGGTCATGCCGTAGGCCACCGTGTCCAGCACGAACGGATCCGCGGTCGGCCAGAAGACGGCGTCGGCGGACACGTCATGGGTCAGGTCGAGCCAGCGGCCGCCGGAGCCGTCGAAAACGGCCGAATAGTCGGGATCGGGGGGCGCGCATGACGAAACCAGCGCGAGTACGAGGATGATGTGAAGTCCGGTTATTCGCTTCATGAAGCCTCCTCCCGGGAAGCGCCCCGATAGCCTGATATGCGAGGGCCTGAACAGATGATAGTAGCGACGAGACGCGGGTTCCCGCATCCGCCGGGCCGCCCCGGGCTGGCGTCGCCCGGGAGGCTGCTCCATCATCCATGGCGTGCCCCAACGGCCCCCCGGAGGAACGCCCCATGCCTCGATCCGAATACCAGATTGCCCTGATCGCTCTCGCGCTCACACCATGGCTGACGACCGCCTGCGGCCCAGCCGGACCGTCGGGGATGCAGGCGGACATGAACGCGGATCTGCTGGCAGCCGCGGTGCGCACCCATATTTCCGCGGCCTCGCTGGAGCCGCACGCGCGTGCGATCGTGGAGCACGACCGCCTCTCCGGGAGCGAGGGCGAAAACGCGGCCATCGACTACGTCGTCGCGACGCTCGAGGCGGCCGGCGTACCGGTGGAGGTGCACGCCTTCGAGACGTACGTATCCGATCCGATCTCGGCATCGGTCTCGGTGCCGGACGGACCCACCTTCCCCGCCATCACGTCGTCGTTCTCCGCCACGGTGGGCTCGTTGCGCGCGCCGCTGGTCGACCTCGGTGCGCCCGCCAATCTGCCTCCCGTCGAGGTCGGGACGGGCGAGCGCATCGTGCTCGCCGGGGAAGGAATGGACGGAGCCGGCGCACGCGACCTTCCCGACATCGCGGGGGCCATCGTGCTCCTGGACGGGCAGCCCAGGAACATCCCGGTCATCGTTCTGGACCGGCTGGGTGCCGTCGGGGTCGTCTTCGTGCACCCCGAAGAGCGGGTGAACGACCTCATCGTCACCTCGACCTGGGGCACGCCTTCGCTGCTCAACTACCACCGCCTGCCCGACATGCCCGTCGCGCACATCGCGCGCAGCGCGGGAGAGCGACTTCGGGCAATGCTCGCCCGCGGCCCGCTCCAGGTCGAACTTTCGGCACGCGCCGACACCGGATGGAAGGAGCTGCGGCTCGCCATCGCCCGCATCCCCGGACCCGAGCCGGAGAGCCCCTATGTCCTCTTTGGCGGGCACATCGACGGATGGCACTACGCGGCGACCGACGAAGGCGCGTCGAACGCGGCGATGCTCGACCTGGCCCTCGCCTTCCACGCCGAGCGCGAGCGCATGCGGCGCGGCCTGGTGGTGGCCTGGTGGCCCGGGCACTCGAACGCGCGCTATGGCGGGTCGACCTGGTTCGCCGACCACTTCTTCGAGGAGCTGCGCTCGCGCGCGGTGGCCCATGTGAACGTGGACGGGATCGGACAGATGGGCGCGCGCCTGTTCGCAGCCGCGACGACCGCCTCGCTGGGCGAGGTCGCGCGCTTCGCCATGCAGCGCGGCGAGGACGCCAACATCCAGCCCACCCGGCCGGGCCGCAACTCCGACCAGTCGTTCAACGGAGTCGGGCTGCCGCTCCTGCAACTCTACCGCAACCGCGCGCAGGAGGACGGCGGCTACTGGTGGTGGCACACTCCGGAGGACACGTTCGACAAGATCGACTTCGACATCCTGGAGGGCGACACCTACCTGTACGCGATCGCGCTCTCGGCGCTGCTCGGACGGGAAATGCTGCCGGTGGACCTGGTCGGTCAGGTCGAGGCTCTGGGCGCGGCCATCAGCGCTCGCTCCGAAGCGGGCAGCGGTCAGTTCGATCTCTCACAGGCCTCCGAGGCCCAGGGCGAACTTCTCGCGCTGGCGGGCCGGCTGCAGGCGGCGCTCCCGCGCGCGACCGGCTCACCGGCGCTCGACATGGCGCTCGTGGACGTGCTGCGGCCAATGCACCGGGTGCTCTACGTCCCCCTCACCCCGCACCATCCGGACGCGGGCGCGGTCCCCGGCCCCCTTCCCGGCCTCGCTCCGACCCGGATCCTCGTTGCGGCGGCGCCCGGAAGCGAGCGCTACCGCCTCGCCATGGCCACGCTGGTGCGGGAGCGCAACCGTCTGCTCGAGGCCATCGCCGAATCGAACCGCCGGGCCGCCGCCCTGCTCGCTTCGCTGGATTGACCTCCGCCACACTCGAGTCCCATCGCACGCCTGCATCAGGACCACGGACATGACGCACACTCGCCGCCGTTTCCTGGCCGCCTCCGCCGGCGCTGCCGGTGCCGCGGCACTGGGACCTGCCCGCGCCCTGGCCGCCTCCACGGGACCGGGCGATCCGCTCCCGGCCTCCCCGACCCCCGTGGCCGCCGACCCGTCACCCCGCCCCCTCAGCATCCTCATCCTGGGCGGCACCGGGTTCATCGGCCCTCACCAGGTGCGGTACGCGATGTACCGGGGCCACCAGGTCAGCATCTTCAACCGAGGCCGCTCGGCCCCGGACCTCTTCCCCGGCGTGGAGACGCTGATCGGCGACCGGGACGGCCAGCTCGGCGCCCTGGGAGGCCGCACCTGGGACGCGGTGATCGACAACAGCGGCTACGTGCCCCGCCACGTACGCGACTCGGCGGAGCTCCTGCGCGACTCGGTGGGCCGATACCTCTTCACCTCGACCGGATCGGTATACAGCTTCGACCAGGACGAGCTCACCGAGGATTCGGAGCTCCTCCCCATCGAGGATCCGGAGAGCGAAGACGTCGACCGCTACTACGGACCTCTCAAGATCCTGTGCGAGAACGCGGTCACGGACACCTACCGGGAACGCGGCACCGTGGTGCGGCTCCATGTGGTGGCAGGGCCCGGCGACACCACCGACCGGTTCACCTACTGGCCGGTGCGCATCGACCACGGCGGTGAGATCATCGCGCCCGGGAGCCGGCACACGCCGGTCCAGTACATCGATGTCCGCGATCTGGCCGAGTTCATGATCCTCTGCCTGGAGCGCGACACGGGCGGCACCTTCAACGCCGCCGGTCCGGCCCTCGCCCCGACCTCGATGGCCGAGTTCGTCTATGGCATCCGCGCGATTACCAGCACGCCGCTCTCCTTCACCTGGATCGATGAGCCCTTCCTCGCCGACCGGCAGGCGCGGTTCCCACTCTGGTATCCGCCCACGGAGGGAGCCGTTCGAGGGCTCTCGCGCGTCAGGTCCCACAAGGCCGTCGCAAAGGGGCTCAAGTTCCGCCCCATCGCGGTCACGGCTATCGACACTCTGGAATGGTTCAGGACGCTTCCCGAGGAACGGCGCAACGAGCTACAGCTCAACCTGGAGCGCGACCGGCGGCTCCTGGAGGAGTGGAAAGCCTAGCAGCCTGCCCCCGCAAGGCCCGGTCTACACCCGGAAGAGCACGGACTCGCGCCCGTAGAGCCGAATCGAGCACCAGGTCAGCAACGCGAAGCCGAGGGCGTTCACGCCGCCCAGCAGCGCGAGCGCCAGCCAGTCGACCTGCCCCTGTATGGCCTCGCGCATCGCCAGCGCATTGCCGAGGATGGGTACCGCGTACACGAAGGCCCCGAACGAGGTCGGCGCGAGGGCGAAGATAGCCAGAAATACGGACAGGAACACGAGGGGCGCAGTGTACATCCCCGCCTCCCGCTGCGAGCGCGCCCAAGTGCCGATCACCATGACCAGGGCGGACACCAGCAGGGCGAGCGCAGCCAGATTCACGGCCAGCGCCACCACCTGCGCAGGCGCCAGCGACAGTCCGCCCGATCCGGCGAAGTCCTCCGGCGCGAGCCCCAGGCGGGCCGCCATCATCATTCCGACGATGAGCAGCAGCGACGCCACCACCGCGAACGTCATGATGGCCAGGCTTTTGCCGACCACGATCGCAGGACGCGGCACCGTCGACACCAGCAGCGCCGCCAGCGTGTTCTTCTCCTTCTCCCCGACCGCTACGTAGAGCGCGCGCGCCGCGTTGGTGACCAGCAGGATCACCGCCATGTAGGGGATCAGCAGACTGAGCGCCCCCCCCAGGCCCCCCGAGGTATCGATCAGCACGACCTCGAAGGGACGCAGATCGCGCATGCGCAGGCCCCGCTCCGCGAGTCTGTCCTCCACGGCGCGCTGCTGCACCGCCTGCAGATCCTGGCGCACCGACATCGCGGCGGCCCAGACCGCGTTCTCGGCGGACGCCGCCCGGATCCGGTAGGCAGCGTCCTCCCGCAGCACGCTCACGTATGCATCGCCGCCGTCCGCCACCTCTTCCAGCGTTGCCATGCGGACAAGCGGATTGGCGTCCAGCAGCCGGCGCAGGACATCGTCGGCCCCCTGGGCAACCACGGGTACGGGCCCGGGGTCGTCGCCGCCGAGCCGATCGAGGTTGCTGGCCAGCCCCATCAGCAGGGGGAAGAAGACCAGCGCGCTCGCCACCATCCCTCCGATGAGCCGGGCGTCCCGCCTCAAGACCCGCATCTCCTTGCCGTAGATCAGCAGCGCCTTGCGGATCATCGGCCGCTCGCTTCCCCGTCGGCCCCAACGAGGGAAAAGAAGATGTCCTCGAGATCCCCGAGCCCCGTCTCCGCCCGCAGCGATTCCAGGGTCCCTTCGGACCTGAGCTTTCCCCGGTGGATGATGCCGATGCGGTCGGCGAGCTTCTCCGCTTCCCACAGGATGTGGGTCGAGAACAGGACCGTCTTCCCCTCCCCCTTCAGCAGCCGGATGTAGTCGAGCACCTTCCTGGCCGTGAGGACGTCGAGCCCGGAGGTGGGCTCGTCCCAGATGAGGATGAGCGGGCTGGTCACCAGCGCGCGCATGAGCACGGTCTTCTGCTTCATCCCGGTCGAGAAGGTATCGGTGCGCTCGTCGGCGAACTCCGTCATGTCCAACAGATCGAAGATGTATGCGAGGTTGTCTTCGATGGCGGCCGGGGCCATGTCGTTCAGGCGGCCGAAGAAGTGACCGATCTCGCGCGGCGTGAGGCGCTCGTACACCCGCGTCTCGTACGACACGAAGCCGATCAGGGCGCGGATGGCCGCCTTCTCCGCTCGCACCGAGTGCCCCCGCACCCAGGCTTCGCCCGAGGTCGGATCCATCAGGGTGCTCAGGATGCGCAGGACCGTGGTCTTTCCCGCCCCGTTGGGCCCCAGCAACGCGTAGATCTCGCCCGCGTCGCAGCTGAGATCCAGGCCATCCACCGCCCGCACGCGCCTGGCCCCGCGAGACCGGAATTCCTTGCTGAGCGCTTTGGTGCGGATCATGTCGTTCTCTTCACCGGTTCTCCTCGCGTCCCGACTCCGGCGCGGCCACGGCCCCCCAATTGCCCTTGATCGTCGACGCCGAGGGCCATCACTATTCAGGGGAAGTCCGCAGGAGAGGACCCGGAGAAGCTAAATGCGCACATGCCTTTCCGCGATATTGCTCGCCGCCCTGGCGTGCGACGGCGGCACCTCGCCCTCGCCTCCCGCGTACGTCTTCGTTTCGCCGACCACAAGGTTGCTGGTGGAGGCGGGCACGACCTTTCGCTTCGAAGCCCGAGTGACCGACGCGCGGGGCTCGACCATCTCTGGAGCGGAGGTCGCCTGGTCGGTCGCCGATCCCTCCGTCGCAACCATCGACGCCACCGGGCAGGCCACCGCCGCGGCAACGGGCCGCACGGAGGTTCGGGCCGCAGCGGGAGACGTGTCCGGCACTGCCGCCCTGGAAGTGTACATTCCCGCGTCCGTCGCCGAATACGTGCCCGGCCGCACCTATTTCGGGCGCAACCAGTACGTCGAGTACATCGCCGGGGACCTGCCGCTGGTGGTGAGCGCGGGCCACGGGGGCGGCGAGGAGCCGGCCGAGATTCCGCGCCGCACCTACGGGACCCTCGGGCGGGACTCGTGGACACAGGAGACGACCCGCGCGGTCCGCGACTCGATCGTCGCATACTTCGGGGGCGGCCAGCCGCACGTCGTTATCAGCCGGCTGCGGCGCACCCGCCTCGACCCCAACCGGGAGATCGTGGAGGCCGCCCAGGGGAGCGAGTTCGCGGAGCAGGCGTGGCGCGAGTACCATCGCTTCATCGCGATTGCGCGCGAGCGCGTCGCGGAGGACCACGGCCACGGACTGTACGTGGACCTGCACGGTCACTCGCATCCCACGCCGCGGGTCGAGCTCGGATACCTCCTCACCGGAAGCGACCTGAGCCGCTCCGACACGCAGCTGAACGCGCCACGTTTCCCGGAGCAGTCGAGCATCCGTTCGCTCGCCCGCCGGGTCGACCTCTCCTTTGCCGACATCGTACGGGGATCCGAGAGCCTTGGCGCACTGCTGTTCGGCGAGCGGGTCACGACCGTGCCCAGCCCGCTGATCCCCGATCCGGACGGCGAGCCCTTCTTCAGCGGCGGGTACAGCACGCGCCGGCACGGGTCACTTGACGGCGGCGTCATCGATGGAGTCCAGATCGAGCTGCACGGCCCGGGGATCCGCGACACCGACCGCAACCGGCGGCGTTTCGCGGGCGCCCTGGCACGGGCGCTCAGGTCCTTCCTGGAGACGCATTACGGCTTCGCCTGGGACTAGCGGCGAGCGTCAAGATGCCCTCGGGAAGTGCTCCGCCCGCCTCTGGGGCGGCAATGCATCCGCACTCGCTAGACCGGCAGGCTCCAGTCCACGACCAGCGCGGTGATGATCGCCGTCACCCAGCCCATGAGGACGTCGCCCGGATAGTGCACGCCCAGGTAGGCGCGCGACACGCCGATGGCCAGCCCCAGACCGAGAACCATGAAGGCCGCCAGCGCGGGAAGCGCGAAGTAGAGCGGAATCGCGACCGCCAGCCCGGCGGTGGCGTGGCCCGAGGGGAAGCTGAAGCGGTCGGGAGGCTCCATGACGAACAGTCCCGTCGGACGCAGCTTCGGCCGAGGCCGGTTGATGGTGCGCTTCATCAGCTGCACCAGCAGGTGCGACACCGTAAGCACCGCGAGGCACTCGAGCCCCACCCGGCGCAGCCCGGACGGGAAGCCGAAGCTGAGGGTCAGCGTGATGCCCACCATCGACGGCCAGTCGCCCGCATGCGTGATGCAGCGCATGAAAATGTCGAGCCACCGTCTCCGGCGAGCCGTGATCACATCCAGAATTCGCTCGTCGTAGGCCCTCAACGCTGCCATCATGAGTAGATTTGGCTCCTTGCCGCGTGCATGCTCGCGCCGACGAGTTCCGAGTACTCCCGCAACAGCCCGTCAATCACCATCGGCCATGTCCGAGTCCTGGCGAAGGTGCGCGCGGCGCTTCCCATGTTACGCAGACGGGAGCGGTCGGCAAGGGCCCGCAGCGTCGCCTCGGCGAACGCGTCGGGATCGCGGGCGGGGGCCAGCGTCCCCGTGACTCCGTGCTGAACCAGGTCTTTTACCCCACCCGCGTTCACGGCAATGACGGGGAGACCG
>JAJEBS010000016.1 GCA_022822425.1 Gemmatimonadota bacterium
CCCGGCGGCTTGTTGAGCATCACCCAGCGGATCGGTGCCGGCTGCACGCGGACGCCATCGACGCGCACCTCGTCGACTTCCGGGCGCACGCGGGTTCCGAGCACGGTGGCCGTTCGGCCGTTCACCCGCACCCGCCCCGACACGATGAGCGTTTCGGCCCGCCGGCGGGACGCGACGCCCGCGCGCGCGATGAACTTCTGGAGTCGCTCGCCTCGATCCGGGCCGGCGGGCGCGTTCGGTGCCCCGGTCACGCTGCGACCGACCCTCGGCCGGCGGTCCATGGCCGGTCGCGCAGCTCCGGGGCGTTCACTTGCCGGGTGCCTGCTCTGCGGTTTCCCCCACCGCCGCCTCGACCTCGAGCGGCCCCGGTTCGCGGAGCACGACCGGGAGCTCCGCCGGGCGCGGCAGCTCGTCGAGCGACTGCAGGCCGAAGTGTTCCAGAAAGTGACCCGTGGTCCCGTAGAGCAGCGGTCTTCCGATCCCCTCTCCGCGCCCGGTGACTTCGATCAGGTCGCGGTCGACGAGGGTACGGATCACGCCGGCGCAGTTCACGCCGCGGATGTACTCCATCTCGATCCGGCCCACGGGCTGGCGGTAGGCGACGATGGCCAGCGTCTCCAGGGCCGGCCGGGAGAGGCGCGCCGGCCGCGGAACCGTGTCGAATCGCTCCAGGTAGGGAGCGAACTCCGGACGGGTCAGCAGCTGATGCCCGCCGGCGATCTCCACCAGCTGGAAGGCCCGTTCGCCGTCGTCGTACTCGCGCCGGAGCGCCGCAATGGCCTCGGCGACCACGTCCTCGTCGAGGCTCTCGTCCGCGCGCGCGACCTCCTCCGCGGTCAGCGGGGCATCGCTCGAGAACAGGATGGCCTCGACCACCTGCGCCGGATTCACGCGGCTTCCTCGCCGGCGTTCCCGGATTCCGCCGCCGGGGCAGACCGCCGATAGAGCCAGAGCTCGGCAAAGGGCCGGGTCTGGCGCAGGCGCACCTGTCGGCGCCGGGCGAGTTCGAGCCCGGCCAGCAGCGTCATGACGCCGTGCATGCGCGCGCGCCACGAACCAATGAGGCGGGAGAACTCGATGCGCCCGACGGTGCGCAGCCGTTCCCGGATCAGGGCGATCTTCTCCTCCATGGAGACCGGACGGACCCCGATCCTGGGCGGGGCCTGCGGCCGTGGCAGTTCGACCGCGAGCGCGGCCTTCCAGACTTCCTCCCACGTCGTGTCAAGCGGCGTGTCACGCGGCTCGGGGCGCGGACGCGCCGGCAGGTAGCCCTTCGCCCAGCGGCGCATCCTGCGCGCCTCCATGATCTCAAGCCGGGACGAGATCTCGCGCACCTGCTCGTACTCCAGCAGGCGCCGCACCAGCTCGGCGCGGGGGTCTTCGTCCTCCTCCTCCCTGCGGTGCGGAAGCAGCATGCGCGCCTTGATGCCGATCAGGATTGCGGCCATCTCGACGAACTCCCCGGCGCCCTCGAGTTCCTCTGCTCCGATGCCGCCGACGACCTTCAGGAACTGGTCGGTGATGGTGGCGATGGGGATGTCGAAGATGTCGATGTCCTGCTGGCGGATGAGGTGCAGCAGCAGGTCCAGCGGCCCCTGAAAGCGCTCCAGCGCGACCACGAACAGCTCCCGGCCCTCCCCCGCGCCGGCCGCGAGGGGCGTCAGAGCCACAGGTCGATGAAGTCCTGGGCCGCTCCCATGCAAAAACGGACCGGCGCGAGGACGATGGAGAAGAACGGACCCGGGAACAGGAAGAACACGGCGAGCAGGATGAGCATCCCGTAGCGTCCCAGGCGCCGGTAGGCGACGCCAAGGCGCGTGGGCAGCAGGTGGTAGAGGACGTGCGATCCGTCGAGGGGCGGGATGGGCACCAGGTTGAAGAAGGCGAGGACCAGGTTGATCAGGATGCCCAGTTCCGCGATGCGCACCGCCACGTCCATGGGCCCGGCCAGCACCCCGCCGCTCAACTGGGCGGTCTTCACCAGCAGGGCGGCAAGCAGGGTGAACCCGATCGCCAGGATCAGGTTGGCCGCGATGCCGGCCAGCGACACGCGGATGTCCCCGCGCCGGTAGTCATGATACTTGCGGGGGTTGACGGGCACCGGCTTCGCCCAGCCGAAGAGGAACCCCGCGTTCAGAAAGTAGAGGCCGAGCGGCACCAGGATCGACCCGATGAGATCGATGTGCGGAAGCGGGTTGAGGGTGATGCGCCCAAGCATGTAGGCGGTGTCGTCGCCTTCGCGCAACGCGACCCAGGCGTGCGCGACTTCGTGGACGATGATCGAGACGAGGAGAACGGGAATCAGCAGGAGAATGTCCATTGCACCCGGAAGCTACCGGCGGCCGCACCCGCCCGCTACCGGCAGGCTTCCGTCGGACGACGTGCGGCAACGGCGCAGAGTTGGCCGGAACCGGTTGATTCCCGGGGTGGAATTGCGTATCCTCCGCAGCTTGCTGGAGAAGGACCGCACGATCCGGGGAACGGAATGCCGAACATCAAGAGCGCGATAAAGCGGATGAACAAGAGCCGGGAGCAGAATGCCCGCAACCGGGCGAAGCGCTCCCGTCTGCGCACGGCGCTCAAGAAGGTGCGCGAAGCCACCGATGCCGAGACCGCCCAGACCCGCTTTCGCGAGGCTCAGGTTCTGCTGGATCGCGCCGCATCTTCCCGCCTGCTGCACCCGAACGCCGTCGCCCGCACGAAGAGCGCGCTGGCGCGTCGGGTGAACTCCCTGGGTTGAGGTAGGCCTGCCTGGCCGAGACAACCTCGGCCGCAAGTTTCGCCAGGGCACGGGCCGGCGTAGCGTCGAAGCCCGACCGCGCCGGCTTCTTGCCCCACCGGCGCCCCGCCCCAAGCTTTCCCGTGCACTTGTTGTCGGCGATGGCGGCCGCCCCATGCCGCCGGCCCGCCCCCGTCGCCGATCAGCCCCGGAGCGCGCCATGCCGACTTCGCCCACCGCGCGGGACCGCGCCGCACGCATTCCTTCCGCCGCTGCCCACGGCTTCTTCCTGACCGTGGCGGCCGTCTTCGGCCTCCTGTCCGCAACCTCGGTGGCCGCGCAGCAGGAGTGGCGGCACTACGGAGGCAACCTCGCCGAAACGCGCTACAGCACGCTCGACCAGATCGATGCCGGCAACGTCGCCGGGCTGGAGGTTGCGTGGAACTGGGAGATTCCCAAGACCGGCGCGCGGATCGAGGCCACGCCTCTGATCGCCGACGGCATCCTCTACGCGACGGGCCCGTTCAGCATGGTCTTCGCGCTGGATGCCGCCACGGGCGACGAGATCTGGCGCTGGGACCCCGGCATCCCGACCGAGGACCGCGGCGGCCCGCGGACCTGCTGCGGCGACGTCAACCGGGGCGCCGCGCTGCACGGTGACAAGGTCATCGCGGGCCTGCTGGACGGGCGGCTGGTTGCGCTCAACCGGGCGGACGGATCGCTGGCGTGGTCGACGCAGACTACCCCTCCCGGGTCCGACTATTCCGTAACGGGCGCGCCGCGGGTCATGGGCGACATCGTGGTCATCGGCAACGCCGGCGCGGAGTACGGGGTGCGCGGCTACGTCACCGCCTACGATGCCGGCACGGGGGAGCAGCTGTGGCGGACCTACACCGTCCCCGGCAACCCGGCGCTCGGGTTCGAGAGCGACGCCATGCGCGCCGCGGCGGAGACCTGGACGGGCGAGTGGTGGATCGTCGGCGGCGGCGGCACCGTGTGGGACGGAATGGCCGCCGACCCCGAGGCGGGCCTCCTGTACATCGGCACCGGCAACGGAGCTCCCTGGAACCGCGACAACCGCAGCCCCGGCGGCGGCGACAACCTCTACCTCTCCTCGATTCTCGCCCTCGATCCCGCGGACGGCGCTCTGCGCTGGCACTACCAGACCACCCCGGGCGACGACTGGGACTACACCGCCACCCAGCCGCTCATGCTGCTGGACCTCACCATCGACGGCCGCGAGCGCGAGGTCATCCTCCAGGCGCCCAAGAACGGCTTCTTCTATGTCATCGACCGGCATACCGGCGAGCTCATCTCCGCCGAAGCCTTCGCCGACGACCTCACCTGGGCCACTCACGTCGACCTGGAGACGGGGCGTCCGGTGGAGACACCGGAGGCGCGCTACGGGAAGACCGGCGCGGTGTGGCTGTCGCCAAGCCCCAGCGGCGCGCACAACTGGCCTCCCATGTCGTGGAATCCGGAGACCGGCCTCGTCTATCTGCCCGCCAGGAACAACGTGTCGTTCTTCGAGAAGGAGGAGGGCTTCGAGTACACCGCAGGCGTCTGGAACACCGGCACCGTGCGTGGCGCCGACGCCGGTCCCCGTCCCGAGCGGCCGCCGCTCAAGGGCCCCTCGAACCTGCTGCTGGCCTGGGATCCCGCCGAGGCCCGGGAAGTCTGGCGCGTGCCCGCGGAGGGAGGTCACGGCGGCACGCTCTCCACCGGCGGCGGCCTGGTGTTCTGGGGCACCGGCTCGCGGCTGGTCGCGCTCGACGCGCGCGACGGGCGGGAACTCTGGGGAGCGGAACTGGACGGGAGTCCCGGCTCTCCGGTGACCTACTCCTCGGGCGGGCGGCAGTACGTGGTGATCGGCTCCGGGCAGTCGAGCGGGAGGAGCCTCCCGCGGATGCGGGCGTTCGCGCTGCCGGAAGGGCCTACCCGTTAGCCTCCTCCCTCCAGACGATCTCCCCGCCGACGACGGTCATCACCGCCTTCCCGGTCAGCTCGAACCCCGAGAAGGGCGTGTTGCGGCTCTTGGAGAGGAAGCGCGACGGCTCCACTGCCCATGTGCGGGCGGGGTCGATGAGGGTCACGTCGGCCACGCTTCCCGGGACCAGGGTTCCGCCCGGCAGGTTGAAGGCGCGCGCGGGTGAGGGGCTCATGCGCTCGATGGCGGTGGGCAGGTCGATGACGCCCTCCCCGACCACGCGCGTGAGCACGAGCCCGACCGCGGTCTCCAGCCCCACGATGCCGAAGGGCGCGTCGTCGAAGGCGGACTCCTTCTCGTCGTAGTGGTGGGGGGCGTGGTCGGTCGCGATCACGTCCAGGGTGCCGTCGGCGAGACCCGCGCGCACGGCGGCCACGTCGGCGTCCGTGCGCAGCGGCGGGTTCATCTTGGCGTCGGTGCGGTACCCCTCCACCGCCGCTTCGGTGAGGATGAGGTGGTGCGGTGAAGCCTCCGCGGTCGCCCGCACCCCGCGCGCCTTCGCCTGCCGGATCGCTTCCACCCCCCACGCGGTGGAGACGTGCTGGAGGTGGATGCGCCCGCCCGTGAGCTCGGCCAGCAGCAGGTCGCGCACGATGTGGATGTCCTCCGATGCGTTGGGCTTGCCCACCAGGCCGAGGCGGGCGGACACCAGCCCCTCGTTCATGCTGCCGTCACGCGAGAGCCCCAGGTCCTCGGGATGGTCGGCGACCGGAATGTCGAACGGGAGGGCGTACTCGAGCGCCAGCCGCATCAGCCCGGAGTCCATGACCGGATGGCCGTCGTCGGTGATGCCGACCGCGCCCGCCGCCACCATCTCCCCGACCTCCGCGAGCTTCTTTCCTTCCTGGCGGACGGAGATGGCGCCCAGCGGGTAGACGCGCGCGCCTCCCGCGCGTCTCCCTTCCGCCACCACGAACCCCACCGAGGCCGGGTCGTCGATGGGCGGGTTGGTGTTGGGCATGGCGCACACCGAGGTGAAGCCGCCCGCGGCCGCGGCGCGCGCGCCGGTGGCGATGGTCTCCTTGTGCTCCCCGCCCGGCTCGCGCAGGTGCACATGCACGTCGATGAGGCCGGGTGCGACCACCAGCCCGCGCGCCTCCACGACCTCCGCGTCGGCGGGCCCCTCCACCCTGCCCCCGCGCTCGGCCACCCGCCCGTCGACCAGCAGCAGGTCGCCGGTGGCGTCCACTCCGGCGGCCGGGTCGATGATCCTGCCTCCGCGAATCCACAGCGGGCGCGGGCTCACGCGACCTCCTCGGCCTTGGCCGCCTCTGCCTTCTCCGGCCGACCGCCCGCCAGCAGGTAGAGCACGGCCATGCGCACGGCCACCCCGTTGGTGACCTGCTCGAGGATCACCGAGTGGGGCCCGTCGGCCACGTCGCTGTCGATCTCCACCCCCCGGTTCATGGGACCGGGGTGCAGAATGAGGAGCGGCTCGGGGGCCGCCGCCAGCCGTGCGCGCGAGACGCCCCAGATGCGGTTGTACTCGCGCAGGCTGGGCACGAAGCCGGCTTCCATGCGTTCCAGCTGGAGGCGCAGCACGTTCAGGGCGTGGGCCCACTCGATGGCCTCCTCCACACGATGGAAGATGCGCACCCCGAGTTCGCGCATGTGCGGCGGAATCAGCGTCGGGGGGCCGCATACACCCACCTCGGCGCCCAGCGTGAGCAGCCCGAAGATGTTGGAGCGGGCCACCCGCGAGTGGCGCACGTCGCCCACGATGCACACCCGCCGGCCGGCGATGGCGCCCAGGTGGTCCCGCAGCGTAAGCATGTCCAGCAGCGCCTGGGTGGGGTGCTCGTGGGCGCCGTCCCCCGCGTTGATCACGCTGGAGGGAATGCGCTCCGCGAGGAAGCGCGCCGCGCCCGACGCCCAGTGCCGCATCACCACCATGTCGATCTTCATGGCCTCCAGGTTGCGGGCGGTGTCCACCAGCGTCTCCCCCTTCGCCACCGAGGAACGGCTCGCGCCGATGTTGACGGTATCCGCCGCGAGGCGCTTCTCCGCGAACTCGAAGGAGATGCGCGTGCGCGTGGAGGCCTCGAAGAAGAGGTTGACGATGGTGATGCCGCGCAGCGTGGGCACCTTCTT
>JAJEBS010000338.1 GCA_022822425.1 Gemmatimonadota bacterium
GAGAAGGGGATGAGGAACGTTCTCGCCATTCTCGCTCTCTCCGGAGTTCTGGCGGCGTGCGCCGGCGTGCAGCTGCCCCCCAATGCGGGTCCGGAAGAAGTCGAAGTCATCGTTCCCGCGATGGGCCAGGCCGCCCGCGAAGGCTATCGCACGATCGGTCCGGTTACGGCCCGCGCGCCTCTGGGCACATCCAACGAGGACATGCTGCTCATGCTCCGGACCGAGGCCGCGGCGCTCGGCGCGGATGCCATCATCTTCGAGCGCATCGAGGACACCACGCGCAGCCAGGCGACCGCCGACATCGGCCGCAACCAGGGACTCATCGGCCACGCACTCGCGATCTACTATCCGGCGCCGGGCACCTGAGCCCCAACAGGAGCGTTTCATCCCGTCTTCGTCGCGGATGAGGACGGGGCCGGTCGGCAGCGTGCTCCCGCGCGCGTAAACCCCCACGAGGCATCTGCATGGATTCCGCCCCCGGAGAACGGATACTCGCGCGGCTCCTTGAAGACGAAATGAGGGAGTCGTTCATCGATTATTCGATGAGCGTCATCGTGCGCCGCGCGCTCCCCGATGTCCGCGACGGCCTGAAGCCCGTACACCGTCGCATCCTCTACGCCATGAGCGAGCTGGGGCTCGGCCCCACGCGCCCCTACAAGAAGAGCGCGACCGTCGTCGGCGAGGTGCTGGGCAAGTACCACCCGCACGGCGACTCGGCCGTCTACGACTCCATGGCGCGCATGGTGCAGGACTTCTCCCTGCGCTATCCGCTGGTGGACGGCCAGGGCAACTTCGGCTCCATCGACGGGGATTCGCCCGCGGCCTACCGCTATACCGAGGCGCGGCTCACCCCGCTGGCGACGCAGCTGCTCACCGACATCGATGAAGAGACCGTCGACTTCATCCCCAACTTCGACGGCCGCATCGACGAGCCCACGGTGCTCCCCGCGCGCGCGCCCAACCTGCTCGTCAACGGCAGCTCGGGGATCGCGGTGGGGATGGCCACCAACATCCCGCCCCACAACCTGCGCGAGGTGGTCGACGCGACCATCGCGCTGATCGAGAACCCGGATCTCCCCCAGGAGGTGCTGGAGAGCATCGTCACCGGGCCCGACTTCCCCACCGGCGCCTTCATCTGCGGCCGCCGCGGCATCCGCGACGCCTACCGCACGGGCCGCGGCCGCATCGTGATGCGCGCCCGCACCGACGTGGAGGAAGCCGCCAAACGGACGAACGCCCGCATCGTCGTGCGCGCGATCCCGTTCATGGTCAACAAGACCCGCCTGATCGAGCAGATCGCCCAGATGGTGCGCGAGAAGAAGCTCACCCAGGTGTCGGCGCTGCGCGACGAGTCCGACCGCGACGGCATGCGCATCGTGATCGAGCTGAAGCGCGGCACCGTTCCCCAGGTGGTGCTCAACCTGCTCTACAAGCACACCCAGATGCAGGCGACCTTCGGCACCATCCTCCTCGCGCTGGTGAACGGCGTGCCCCGGGTGATGGGACTGCGCGAGATCCTCTTCCACTTCGTGGATCACCGGCACGACGTGGTGGTGCGGCGAAGCGAGTTCAGGCTGGCGAAGGCGAGGGATCGCGAACACATCCTCGAGGGCCTCAAGATCGCCGTCGACAACATCGACCGGGTGATCGCCATCATCCGCTCCTCGCCGGATACCGGGACCGCGATGGCGCGGCTGAGGGCGGAGGAGTTCCCCGCCCGCCTCACGCAGCGTCAGGCCGAGGCCATCCTCAACATGCGCCTGGCCCGGCTCACTGGCCTCGAGATCGACAAGCTGGAGCGGGAGCTCGCCGACGTGCGCGCCGTCATCGCGGAGCTGGACGAGATCCTCTCCAGCAGACCGCGGCGAATGCAGATCATCGTCGAGGAGCTCCGCGAGGTCGCGAAGCGGTTCGGGGACGACAGGAGGACCGAGATCCTCACCGGCGTGGCCGACCTGGAGATGGAGGACCTCATCAAGGACGAGGAGGTCGTGCTGACGGTGAGCCGGCAGGGCTACCTGAAGCGCATCCCGCTGACCACGTACCGCGCGCAGCGGCGTGGCGGGCGCGGGCTCAAGGGCATGGCCACCAAGGACGAGGACGAGGTCGGGCACCTCTTCGTGGCCTCCACCCACGACTACCTGATGATCTTCACCCGGTCGGGGAAGTGCCACTGGATCAAGGTCTGGGAGGCGCCCGATGCGGGGCGCTACTCGCGCGGCAAGCCGGTGGTGAACCTGCGCGACATCGATCCGGACGACGGCATCGCCGCGTTCGTGCCGGTGCGCACCTTCGCGCCGGACTGCCATCTGCTGTTCTGCACCCGCAAGGGCATCGTCAAGAAGACTCCGCTGTCGGCGTACGGCAACGTCCGCATGGTGGGCATTCACGCGATTCGGGTGGACGAGGACGACGAGTTGATCGACGTGCAGATCACGGACGGCGCCAGCGAGGTCCTCCTGGCCACGCGCGCGGGCAAGGCCATTCGCTTCCGCGAATCGGACGTGCGTCCCATGGGACGGGTGGCGCGCGGGGTGAACGGCATTCGTCTGCGGGGAGACGACGAGGTGGTGGGCATGATGGTGCCCTCGGAGGACTCGTCGATCCTGGTGGCCACGCGGGGCGGCATGGGCAAGCGGTCGGCGGTCGCGGAGTATCCGCTGCACCGGCGGGGGGGATTCGGCGTCATCAACATGAAGACGAGCGACAGGACGGGTCCGGTGGTGGCGGTGAAGGCGGTGCACCCGTCCGACGAGCTCATGCTGGTGACGCGCAACGGCGTGGTGAACCGGCAGCGGGTGGAGGAGATCCGCGTGATCGGCCGGGCGACCCAGGGGGTGCGTCTGCTGAACCTGGACGAAAACGACGAACTGGTCGACCTGGCGCGGGTGATGGGCGACAACGGGGACGAGGCCGCCCCCGAGGCCGGAGACGGCGACCTGCAAGATGGCCGGGAGGCGGTTTCCGGCGCTGGCCGGGAGAGCACCGGGTGACGGCTCCGTCGCTCGAAAGCGTACGTGCGGCGGCGGCGCGCCTGGAGGGCGTCGCGGTGCGCACGCCGCTGCTCTGGTCCCCGGAACTCTCCGACGAGGTGGGCGCGAGCGTGCGCCTGAAGTGCGAGTCGCTCCAGCGCTGCGGCGCCTTCAAGCTGCGCGGGAGCTACAACTTCATCTCCCGGCTCTCCGACGAGGATGTGGCGCGCGGGGTGATCACCTACTCCTCGGGCAACCACGCCCAGGGGGTGGCGCTGGCCGCCGGCATCCGCGGGGTGCGCGCGGTGGTGGTCATGCCGACCACGGCCCCGGCCGTGAAGCACCGGGGCGCGGCCCGGCTGGGGGCCGAGGTCGTCTTCGAGGGCACCACTTCGCTGGAGCGCCGCGCCCGGGCGGAGGAGATCGCCGCCGCCGAGGGGCTGGTAATCGTCCCGCCCTTCGACCATCCGGACATCATCTCGGGCCAGGGCACGGTGGGCCTGGAGATCGCGGCGGACTGGCCGGAAGTGGACACCGCCATCGTTCCCATCGGCGGCGGCGGGCTGGCTGCGGGCACGGCGGTGGCGCTGCGGGCCCTGCGCCCCGGCATGCGCATCATCGGGGTGGAGCCCGAGGGGGCGCCGTCGATGCGGGCCGCCCTGGACGCGGGCCGGGTGGTGCGCATCGACCGCATCGACACCATCGCCGACGGGCTGGCGCCGGTGCAGGTGGGCGACCTCACCTACGCGCTCGTGCGCGACCTGGTGGACGAGGTGGCGCTCGTGTCCGACGACGCCATCCGTGAGGCGGCCCTCTTCCTCCTCGAGCGCGCCAGGCTGGTGGCGGAGTTCTCGGGGGCGGCCACGGTGGCTGCGCTGCGGTCGGGGGCCGCGGCCTTCGGCGACCGGGTCGCCGCCGTGATCAGCGGCGGCAACGCCGACGTCGCTGCGCTCGTGTCGCACGCGGCTCCGTCCGCGGAAGTGTGAGCCGGCCTAAGCTGAATGAACCTGGTCCATTCCTGGCCCGAACGATCGTGAAGCGGCTCATCCTCTTCGATATCGACGGCACCCTGGTGTGGGGCGGCCCGGCCAAGGAGGCGTTTACCGATGCGCTGGTGGAGGTGTACGGCACCACCGGCCCCGTGAACCTGGTGTCCTTTGCGGGCAGGACCGACCCGCAGATCGCGCGCGAACTTCTGCGCAGGGCCGGGCTCGACGATGGCCGCATCGACGAGGGATTGCCCCGGTTGTGGACGCTCTACCCGCGTGAACTCGAGCGGCGCCTGCCCGCGAAGCCCGTCACCGCCCTGGCGGGCGTGCGCGAACTGCTGGCGGCGCTGGAGGACCGCGAAGACGTGGCGATGGGCCTGGTCACCGGCAACATCCGCGAGGGCGCGCGCCTGAAGCTGGGCTCGGCCGGGCTGGCGGCGGCCGCGTTTCCGGCGGGGGGGTTCGGCTGCGACCGGGAGAGCCGCAACCACCTGCCCGCCGTCGCGGTCGGCAGGGCGGAGCAGGTCTGGGGGGTGCGCTTCCCGCCGGAGTCGGTGGTTGTCGTGGGGGACACCCCGCTCGACGTGGAGTGCGGCCGCCACTTCGGGGCGCGCACCTTCGCCGTGGCCACCGGGCACTTCAGCGCGGCGGAACTGGAAGCCACCGGCGCGGACCACGTCGCGACCGACCTGACCCGCACCCGGGAAGTGGTCGACGTGCTGATGGCGTAGCGGGAAGGCCGGGCGGTGGCGCCCATCTTGTGCGCGGGTTCGCCGACGCGCCAAGTTTAGCCTGCGGCCGGAGGTGCGGGTCGCACATCGCGCCCGCCACCCCATCACGCGACCAGACGCGCGCGTGGTTTATCGACAACGACCGGCGACGGAGCACGCAGATGTCCAGCAGAGCGAAGCAGCGAAAGGAAATGAGGCAGAAGCCCGCGAGCGGCGGGGTCAAGCGCCTCTACCTCATCCTCGGTGGAGTGGGGCTCATCGGACTGGTGGCGGCGGTCTACACGACCGGATCGACGGTGTTCAGCAGTGCCGTCACCGAGCCCGTGGACCTGGGCGACCTGTCCGACGAAGAGCTCGTGAATCTGGCCTACGGCTCGGAGCTGGGAGACCCGGAAGCGCCCATCTCGGTCGTGGAGTTCGGGGACTACCAGTGTCCGGGCTGCGCCATGTTCGCCTCCGGGGTCAAGCCCCTCATCGAGCTGAATCTGGTCGGCACGGGGCGCGCGAAGTTCGTCTTCTACGATCTGCCGCTGGTGGGCATTCACTCCAACTCCTTCCTCGCTTCGCGGGCGTCCCACTGCGCCGGAGACCAGGACGCCTACTGGGAATACCACAACACGCTCTTCGACAATCAGTTCTCGTGGGCGGCCTCGGGCGATCCGGTGGGGAACTTCGTCGGATACGCCCGTGCCCTCGGGCTCGACGACGACGCGTTTCGCGACTGCCTCAACTCGGACCGGCACGCCGACCGGGTCACCGCGAACCTCCGACTGGCCAGCGCACTCAGCCTGACCAGTACCCCGAGCGTTCTGGTCAGCCGCGGAAGCGGAGCCGCGAGAAGGCTGCCGGACACCAGTTACACCACCATCGAGGACGCGGTCGAGCAGCTGACGGAAAGCGAGCCATGAGCGGAGGCGAGACCGCCACGGTGCGCCTGGTGTTCGTCGACAGAGGGGTCTATCACCACGAGGACGTCCGGCTGCCCAGCGCCGGCCTGAACGCGAGCGAACGCCTCATCGACTGCCTCCGCGAGGACCCGGACGTGCTCGGCGATCTCTACGTGGACCTCAAGCGGCTGTGCGCCGCGTACCGGGTGGAGGACGGGGGAGAGTAGCTCTGCGCCGGGCCAGGCGGCGTCACCCCGCGCCGCCGGGGTTGTCGAGCACGCCGAGAGCCCGCTCCCGCGTCCATTCGTGCACCACGGGAGGAGGCCACGCGCCGGCGCTCGCGCGCTCCAGGATCTTCTCCGCTTCCTCCCGGGCGCGCCGCGCCGTCCCCGCCTCCAGCGCATCCGCGTTCAGCGCGTCCCGAAGTTCGTCCTCGTCGAGGAGCCTCGGCGCCTGTCCCGGCTTCATCCATACATCGAGAAAGAGATCGGTGGTGCGCCAGATGTTTCCGGGCAGCATCTCCACGGGCGTGAGCAGGTTGGCGTAGAAGCCCGTGAACGCGCCCCGGGCGTTGTGGAAGCGGCCGATGTCGTGCCAGAGGCCCGGAAAGGTGAACCAGACGATGTCCGATCCGGTCTCGAGCACGACCTCCCCGTCCAGTTCCATCGGCGAGGGGACGCGGATGCGGCGCGAGAAGGTGACGATCACCCGCGGGTTCCGGTGGATGACGGGCTGGCGGAAGGTCTGCAGGTGATCCGGGGGCCTGAGGTAGTGGATGGTAACGCGGGGAAGGGAGCGGCCCGGCCGGGAGGTCATGCTCCGGGATGATCTTCGTCGCCGCCGCCTGCGGACACCCGCTCCACGAAGATGTCCATGATGCCGCCGCAGACCGCCGGGCTCCATCCCAGGAGGTCCTCGGTGAGGTCCACCTTCACCAGGCGGGGGACGCCGTCCACGATCACCTCGTGCGCCGCCTCGATGACCTCGGCCTCCCCGCATCCGCCGCCCACCGTGCCCACCAGCCCGGTCTTCGGGTCCACCAGCATGCGCGAGCCGGCCTTGCGCGGCGTCGAACCGCGCGTGGAGACGATGGTCGCGAGCGCCGCCGGCCTTCCGGCCCGCACCGTCGCGAGAACGGCCTCGTATACCTCCTGGTCGCCCGGCGAACTCATTTCACGCTCCCGGTGGAAGGTTTCTTCGCCAGGAAGCGCTCGACGATGCGCTCCCGGCCTCGCAACGGGGCTCCCGTGCCGCCGCGCCGCTCGAGGATCATCTCGCCCAGGACGCTCACGGCGATCTCGGCCGGCGTCTGCGCGCCGATGTCGAGCCCCACCGGAGCCCGCACGCGGGCGATGACATCGTGAGGGATGCCCTCCGCCTCCAGCTGGACGAAGGTCGCCCGGACGCGGCGGCGGCTGCCGATCATGCCGATGTAGGCCGGTGTCGCCTCGCCGTGGCGGGCCAGCAACCGGCGCAGGCACTCGTAGTCGTACTTGTGCCCGCGGGTCACGAGGACGAAATGGCAGCCTGCGTGGACGTCGATGCCGGACAAGGGGTCGGCGAAGTCGATGGTGCGCACGGCGGCGGCCTCCGGGAACCGCTCGCGGGTGGCGAACTCGGGACGGTCGTCCAGCACGGTGACCTCGAAGTCGAGCAGCGTGCCCAGGGTGGCGAGCGGCTGGGCGATGTGTCCCGCGCCCACCACGATGAGTTCCTGGCGGGGACGGTGGCCCTCCGCGTACACCTGCAGACGCCGGCCCGCCGGCGTCTGCAGGTTGTGGAGGGATCCGCCGTGCCCGCGCGCGAGCCGCTCGCGGCTCGCGACGGCCAGAGCGGCCGCGTCCAGCTCGTCATCCCCGAGCGATCCCTCGACCGCGTCCGGGCGCACCAGCATGCGGGCGCCCTCCGCGCGCCCTTCGCTGTCCGAGACCACCAGCAACTCGACCGTGCCCCGCGACCCGCGCAGCGCCTCCAGGATGCGGGCGGCCGCGGCAGCCGCGTCGGGGCCAGGCAGCTCGGTCACGGTCACGCCACCTGGAAGTGGCTGCGGTACTCGGAGGGCGTGTCGATGTCCGCGATCACGCCCGCGTCTTCCACCACGCACTCGCGGACGCGGGAGGGGCGCCGCCGCACGACCGTGCGGGCTCCCTCGGGAAGGCCGGGGTCGAGCAGTTCGGGGAACACGCGCCGATGGAAGATGGCCGGGTGGCCGCGCCGGCCGCGCCAGGTCGGGATCACGATGTCCGCCGACTCCTCCTCGAAGCACGCCACCAGCGACCGCACCGTGGCGCCCGTCACCAGTGGGTGATCGACCGGGCAGATGGCGCATCCGTCCATCCCGGCGCCCCACTCCGCCAGCGCCAGCCGGATGGACGAGATGGGGCCTTCATCGGGGTCGGGGTTGGCCGCCACCACCGCGCCGGCCGCGTTCGCCTCCGCCGCCACGGCGCCGGCCGCCTCTCTCGCCACCACTACGACCGGGCTGCACCCTCCGGCCGCCAGGGCGGACACGACGCGCACCAGAAAGGACTGTCCACCCGCATCGAGAAGCGCCTTGGCGCTTCCCATGCGGGTGGACAGTCCGCAGGCGGGCACTATGCCCAGCAACCTCGATGGACGATCCACGAGACCGGGTCCCGGCCCGGGGGACCGGGCGGGCGCCCGTCCCGTCCGGTCAGAGGATGGGCCGGACCTGTGCGTTGCTCTCGTCGAGCGTGAAGGCCACCGGCTCGCCCTCCACCATGAGCGGGACGTTCCAGTAGAGCTCGTCGAAGGAGCGCTCCCAGCGCGCGTACACCCAGTATTGCCCCGCGGGCGCGGCCAGGAGCGCGCTGCCCGAGGCGTCGGTGGTGTCCACGACCGGGTCGAGGCCGCTCACGTCGATCATGAAGTCGGCCACCGTGCCGTAGTCCGCGAACGCCTCGTCTCCCCACATTTCGCGGAGCATCCTGACCTGGTCGGCCTGCTCGATCATGGAACCCTGGATGGAGGTGAACTCCTCGAAGGCGGCGTCGCGCTGGCGCTCGACCTGGGCGAGTCGCTGCTCCTTCTCGTCGAACTCCATGAACAGCACCCGGTACTGGGCTTCGGCCGGATTCAGCCGCTCCATGTCCGCGGTCAGGCTGAGGAGATCCTCTCGCAGCAGCGACCACTCGCTCTCCAGTCTCTGCCAATCCCCCTGCGCTGCGGCGACCTGGTTCTGGGCCTCGAGCAGCTCCGGCGGAATCTCCGGCTCGGCCGTGTCGGCCTCGCGCGCCAGGGAGTCGAAAATCGCGTCCCGGTCGAAGGGAAGGAGCTGGATTTCCATGTCGGCCAACGGCCGCACCTCCGTTCCCGCGGCGCCGGCGACCTCCATCTGCGCATTGATCGTGACGTCGGTCGGCCCGCATGCGGCGGAGGCGAGGGTACCGGCGAGGGCGAGGAAAAGGATTGCGTTCCTCATTGTGCAGTTACTCCAGGCTATCACGTTGAAAACTCCCGAGCTGGCTCCTTCCGGCTCGCAGGCGTCGCATTCGACCGAACTCGGGCCGCAAGGTAACGGCCCCCATGCCGGTGCATCAAGACGACGGCCCGCCCGGTCCGTAAACCAGCACGCGTGGCTCGCCCAGGTCGGCCGCCGTCCGCTGGACCTCTTCCGAAGACAGACCCTCCATGGGCGCGAGCAGTTCCCCCGGCCCGCCGTCCGACTCCGCTTCCATGAGCAGCCGGCGGCCTTCGCGCTCGGGATCGGCCATTGCGAGCGCCCGCGCCGACCGGAACCTCCGGTACTGCCGGTTCAGGTCGTCCGGGGAGAGATTGCCGGCGGAAAGCTGATCCAGGATGTCCACGATGCGCTGCTCCCAGGCGCGCACGGTCGGCCACTGGGCGGCGATCGTCACCTGCAGCACAGGCCCTCCGGGCAGCTCGCGCACCTCGACCCGGCGGCTGATCAACCCCGGAGCGGGACGGTCGATACCCAGCTGTTCGCCGATCACGTGAGCGAGGACCTCCACCGGCCGGCGCGGTGCCGCTCCGTCAAACGGGTAGGCGGCCCGGATCCAGTTGTTGGTGATGTCGTCGGCGACCGAGGTCCGGCCGCCCGTCTCCCACGCCCATCCCGGGGCGCGCGGCGGCAGAGGTGCGCCTTCCACCACCCAGGCCTGCTCCCCGCGCCGCGCCATCGTCCGGTGCGCGCCGACGATGGAGGCCGCTTCGGCCGGCTCGACCGCCCCCACCACGGCCAGCCGCGCCTCGTCGATCCGGTAGATGCGCGTCCGCGTCGCCTCCAGTGCCTCGACCGTCAGGCCGCTCACGCTTGACGGAGTGCCCATGGGAGGGCGGGCGCGCTCCGGCCCGAGGAGCACGCGCCGGGCCGCCAGTTCGAACGCGCGCACGGGCGCGTCACGCTGGAAGAACAACTGGCCCGACAACTCGGAGCGCGTCTCCGCGGCCAGCGCCGCATCGAGCGGGTCGGTGAACAGCGTGCGCGTGAGGGTGCGGTACGCCGCCGCCCAGTCGCCCGATGTGGTCAGCAGCGTGACCCAGGTGCGGTCGCCCTCCACTTCGATTGCCGCGACCGCGCCCGTCTCCGCGAGGCTGGCGGCGGCGGCCCGCTCGAGCACCTTGCCCAGGAGCCAGGCGGTTCCCTCGGCCCCGGGGGGGTCGTCGCCATATCCGCCGGCGAAGGAAAGGGTGACGGCGACGGCGGACGTCCACGGCCGCTCGCTCACCACCACCAGCTGCAGCGTGTCCGAGGCCGCGGCCAGATCGCTCGCGGGCGGGACGCGCGCCGCCACCGCGGGAGCGGCGAGCGACAGGATCGCCCACAGCGCCGTCCATGGGAGCAGCCGCGCCGGAGGGAGCGATGCCGGCATCAGTTCGCCACCTCGGCGGTAATCGCCCCGGCCGCGGCGACCTCGTCGAGGAAGGCGATCATGGCCTCGAGATCGACCTCCTCCAGCCGGCGCAGATAGTCCGCCGCCGCGTCCGCATCGCCCGTGGCGTCCAGGTGCCGGCCGATGACCTCCGCCAGCCCGCCGGGAGAGCGTGCCTCCAGGACCAGCTCCGAGCGGAGCGACGCCCTCGCGTTGCGCACGACGGCCGGACTCAGAGCCGCCCGCAGGTCGTCCATGTAGTCTCGCACCCGGGCGCGCATCGTCGTCGCGTCTCGGGAGAAGGCCGCCGCGGTCAACACCAGCCACGACCGTTCCCCCAGCTCCCACCGCTCGAGGTGCGGTTCGAACTCGCCGCCCAACTCCCGAAGGCGGTCGTTCGCGATGCGGGCGAGCAGCGCGGAGCGCGGATCCCGCGCGTTTCCCGACGGATATGCCTCCCCGTACCACACCCGGATTCGCTCCGGTCTGATGGCTGGGAGCCTTCTGGCAGCGGCCTCCGGGAGACGATCCGTCTCCGGTGCCGGCCCCGCCTCCCCCAGCTCTGCGAGAGCCGAGAACGCGGCCTCCAGCGGCAGGTCGGCGACCACGACCACCGAGAGGTTGCCCCGGCGGTGCGATGCCCGCCAGTGCTCCACAAGCCGGGCCGGGTGAAGCGCCGCCAGCGACTCGAGGGTTCCCGTCACCGACGGAATCGGTGAAGCCATGCGCGAGCGAAGCCGGAGCCGAAGCGCGCCCCGGGCGGTCTCCCGCTCCTGCCGGTTCATGCTCTCGAGGCGCGTCCGGGCCGCCACGAAACCCGGCGAGGCCGGGCGGGCCAGCAACTCGCGTGCAACGCGGGCGAGATGGTCGAAGTCCGCGACCGCGCCGTTCAGACGATAGACGAGTCCGAGCGAGGTGCGTTGCGCCAGGACTTCGATGCCCAGCGTCTCCCGGAGTCTCCGGACGCGTTCCAGCGCCATCAGTTGAATGAGGTAACCGGCTCCGGCGCCGGAATCGGACTCGACGAAGGGCACCGTGATGCGGATCGCCGCCGCCGGTGAACCGGTGGCTTCGACGAAGGCGACGACGGGGCCGTCAGGCGGGCGGAGGACCGTGTCCGGACGGAGCGACCCGGGGTCGGAGATGGCGCCCAGGAGGGCGACCCCGGCGAGGAATGCAGCCGTCAACTGCGCTGGGCCGGATCAGGGAATGACGTCGATCACGAACCGGTGCGGATCGATCGGTCTTCCGTTCTGGCGCACCTCATAATGGACATGCGGAGCCGTTGTGATGCCGGTCCTCCCGACCAGCGCGATCACCTCGCCGCGTTCTACCTCCTGACCTCTTCGCACCAGAATCTGGCTCGCGTGGCCGTACAGGGTCTCGTACCCGAAGCCGTGCTCGATGAGCACGGTCAGGCCGTACCCGTTGCGGAAGCCGGTGAAGGTCACCTCACCCTTGGCCGTCGCCACGATGGGCGAGCCCGAGGCGGCGGAGATGTCCATGCCCTCGTGCGGGAGCGGACGGTGGTGCACCGGATGCATGCGGGAGGCGGAGAAGCCGCTGGAGATGTAGCCGCGGGCCGGAAGGATGGAGGGAAACGATTCCAGCCAGTCGCGATGCCGGGTCAGGGAATCCGCGGCCTCGGTGAGGCTGGTGCTGAGCAGCTGCACCCGCCGCTCGAGCGCCGTCAGATCGAAGGACGTCGCAAAGGCCTCCTTGGAATACAGCGAGTCGAGGCCCCACAGAGGATGTGACCGGGGCGTGCTGGTTCCGGGACCACCCACGCCCGCCTGGAGCACCTCGGCGTCGATGGACTCCAGGCCGGCCAGAGCGCGGGCCTGCGCATTCTGTTCCGACAGGCCTTCGACCGCGCCCTCCAGGCTCGCCACCTGCTGCCGGATGCCGGCCAGTTCCTCGGCCATGGCCTGGTTCTTCGCGGCCAGCTGGCGCGCCTGCATGCGGTGCGCGCCGCCGGAGAAGACGAAGAAAGCGGCGCCCAGAAGGAGGACGAGGACGCCGGCCCAGGAAAGGAGCAGCCTGGGCGAGACTTCGAACTGCCGGTGCCTCCCGCCGCCGGAGGGCACCACCAGGATCGAACATCTGGCCTTCAGCCTGGCGCCGAGTGATCTGATTGGCATGCCTCGGGAGCGATGGAGGACCGGGGAGCGTCAACGCAGTGCGGGTCAACCTACCCGGGCGGCCCGACGCGAGTCAAGCGGAGGGCAGCCGTACCCGTGGGAAGAGAGGTTCGCCACGCGTCACGGCTCGTCCCGCCAGAGGAGCGTCGAGGGCCCGGTCCAGGGTGGGAACCCGGGCGAAGCCCAAGGTTCCCGCCAGCACGCCCATCTTCGCCGGCATGACCGGCTCCAGGAGTGCCGCCAGCACCGTCAGGCAGCGCGCGAGCGAGACCAGGGTCTCGTCGAGATCCCGCGCACGCTCCGGGTCCTTTGCCTGCGCCCACGGCTCCCGCTCCTCCACGTATCGGTTCGCCCGCCGCGCGAGTTCCATCGCCGCGGCCAGGGCGCGATGCAGGCGGAGGCCGTCCATGAACTCGCGGTAGCGACGGAGAGCCGCCGCGTTCTCTGCGGCCAGCCCCTGTCCGGCGACGTCGGGCAGCGCGCCGCCGCGGTAGCGCGCGATCATCGACGTCACCCGGCTGGCGAGGTTCCCCAGAACGTTGGAAAGCTCGTCGTAGCGGGTGAGGAAGCGCTCGGGCGTGTAGGAGGCGTCGCTGCCGGTGGGCATCTCGCGCAGCAGGTACCAGCGCACCGCGTCGACCCCGTGGGTCGCGATCAGCGCGAGGGGGTCCACCACGTTCTGCAGCGACTTGGACATCTTGGTCTCGCCGACGAGCCACCAGCCGTGGGCGAGGATATGCCGTGGCAACTCCACCTCGCACGCCATCAGGATGGTGGGCCAGTACACCGCGTGGGTGGTGAGGATGTCCTTGCCCATGACGTGCAGGTCGGCAGGCCACCACGACTCGATGGGGGTGCCGAATCCCTGCTCGTCCGCGGCGGCCCCGGGGTCTATGGCGCCCGATGCGGTCACGTAGTTGATGAGCGCGTCCACCCACACGTAGCAGACGTGTTCGGCGTCGAAGGGGAGGGGAACGCCCCAGCTCACGCGGCTCCGCGGGCGGGAGATGGAGAGGTCCTCGAGCGGTTGCTGGAGGAACCCGAGCACTTCGTTGCGCCGCACCGCCGGGATGATCCAGTCGGGGTTGGCCTCGATGTGGCGCACCAGCCGTTCCTGGAAGGCGCTCATGCGGAAGAAGTAGTTGACCTCCTCGATCTGGCGCACGGGCCGACCGCAGTCCGGACAGGTTTCACCGGGCCCCAGGTCCTTCTCCGTCCAGTAGCGCTCCTCGTGGATGCAGTACCATCCGAGGTAGCGGTCCTTGTAGATGTGTCCCTTGTCGTGGAGCCGCTGCAGGAAGGCGGTGACGACGGCGATGTGGTCGGCCTCGGTGGTGCGGATGAAGCGGTCGAAGGAAATGTCGAGTTCATCCCACGCCTCGCGGAAGCGGCCCGCCATGCGGTCGCACAGCTCGATCGGGGTCAGGCCGCGCCGGGCGGCCTCCTCGGCGATCTTGGGACCGTGTTCGTCGGTGCCGGTGAGGAACCTCGTCTCGGCGCCGGTCTGCCGGTGAAAACGGGCCAGCATGTCGGTGAGAATCGTCGTGTAGGCGTGCCCGATGTGGGGCTCGCCCGACGCGTAATAGATCGGCGTCGTGAGATAGCGTCGTCGGCTCATGTCCGGGTCAGTTGGGGCGTTTCCCCCGGGGAACCCCGGACACCTCTTTCCTGAGTTCCTTGAGCGTCACCTTGCGGCGGGCTCCGCCGCTGGCCAGAAGGGTGACCGTCTCGCTCCAGATGTCCACCGCGACCACCTTCTCCCGCCCCAGCGAAGTGTTCACCGACCTTCCCTCGCGCGGGAATCGCCTGCGCGCCCGCACGTACGCGTCGTGCTCGTACTTGAGGCAGCACATGAGACGGCCGCAGCAACCGGAGATCTGCGACGGGTTGAGGGAAAGCCGCTGGTCCTTGGCCAGCTGAAGGCTCACCGGCCGCAGGGAGGGAAGCCACGTCGAGCAGCACAGTTCGCGCCCGCAGCGGCCGACTCCTCCGAGCATCGCGGCTTCGTCGCGCACGCCGATCTGGCGCAACTCGATGCGGGTGCGGAAGGTGCGGGCCAGATCCCGGACCAGGGCCCGGAAGTCGACCCGCCGCTCGGCCGTGAAGTAGATGATCAGCTTCTTGCGGTCGAACTGCCACTCCGCCTCGGTGACCTTCATCTTCAGCCTGTGGGCGGCCACTTTGTCGCGCGCCAGCGCGCGCACTCGATCCTCGTCGGCGCGAAGCTGGCTCACGTGCCGGATCTCGTCGGCCAGCGCATGCCTCAGGACCTTCCGGGACGGTTCCGGAGTGGCGCATCCGCCGGAAGTGCCGCACTTGCGTTCGGCGATGGCGCCCAGGGCGCTCACCCGCCCGAGGTCGCGGCCGCGCTCGGCTTCCACCATCACCCAGCTGCCCGGCTGCAGCGCGCCGGGCTGGCAGGTGAAGTAGTCCTTGCGTGTTCCCTTGAACCGGATTTCCGCGAACTCTGGCATCTACTCTCGCACCCTGGTGGGGTACGTCCTCAGCCGCCGGCTCTCATGCTTCTGCCGCTCTCCGTATCGAGGCGAGGGCCCGTGAGCCCGGGCTCACGGGTCGCCTTCCCGGCCCAGTCCCCGATCGCCTCGTACTTGCTCCAGCGCCGTGCCAGCAATTCGTCGGTGTCGAGCGCGGTCAGCTCGGCCAGCTGTCGCCTGAGGGCGCCGGCAACGCTCCTCGAGGCGGCTTCCCAGTCCGAGTGGGCCCCCCCGACCGGTTCCCCGATGATGTCGTCCGCCACGCCCAGCCCGAGCAGGTCGCCCGAGGTCAGGCGCAGCGCGTCGGCGGCCTTCTCGCGGTGGTCCCGCGACCGCCACAGGATGGCGGCGCACCCTTCCGGGGAGATCACCGAGTACACGGCGTGTTCCAGCATGAGGATGCGGTCGGTCACCCCGATGCCGAGCGCGCCGCCGGACATGCCTTCGCCGATGACGATGGAGACGGTCGGAACGCGCAGCGCCGCCATCTCGCGCAGGTTGCGGGCGATGGCCTCGCCGATGCCGCGCTCCTCGGAGCCGAGTCCGGGGTAGGCCCCGGGGGTGTCGATGACGGTCACGACCGGACGCCCGAACTTCTCCGCCATCTTCATCAGGCGCAGCGCCTTGCGGTACCCTTCCGGATGAGGCATGCCGAAGTTGCGGCGCAGGTTCTCCTTCATGGCCCGGCCCTTCTGCTGGCCGATGACCATTACGGACTGTCCGTCCAGGCACGCCCAGCCCGCCACGATGGCCTGGTCGTCCCGATAGCTCCGGTCGCCGTGAAGTTCGATCCAGTCGGTGAAGATGCGCTCGACGTAGTCGAGCATGTACGGGCGGTTGGGATGACGCGCCACCTGCACGCGCTCCATGGGGGCGAGGTTGCGGTAGGTCTCCTCGGTCATGGCCGCAAGCCGGCTGCGAAGGACATCGATTTCGCGCACCACGTCGATGCCCTTCTCGTCCGCCAGCGCGCGAAGACCGTCAATCTGCCGCTGCAGTTCGGCGATGTCGCGCTCAAACCTGAGATGTGTGGTCCCGGCCAAGAGCCGTCTCCATTCATTTCATGTTGGGCTTCTGGTGGGCAGGCGGAAACTGGCATGGTCGCGCATCGGGGCCGTGAATACAAGTGTTTACAGGTTCGGTCCCGGTCGCGGCCCGTCAGTTGCCTCCCGTCCGCATGAGCAGATAGTCGTCCGGGTCGAGGGTCGTGGCGGCAGGCGCGGCCTCGAGCGGGATCCGGAACGTCTGTTCCCTGCCGGTGACCTCGACGCGGCTGCGCTCGGCGTTGCCGCCCACCTCGAACTCGATGTCGAGCGGGAGCCGGAAGGCGGGCCAGTCGGCCTGTTGCGTCTGCCGGATGGTGACCACCGCCTCGCCGGCGCCCGCATCCCACGTGGTTTCGGAAGTGACCACCGGATAACCGGGCCGGTAGAGCCACTGCTCGAAGAACCAGCCCAGGTCGGAGCCGGACGCCTCTTCCATGACGGCGCGGAAGTCGGAGGTGCTCGCCACGCTGTCGCGGAAGCGCGCGTAGTAGCTGCGGATGCCGGCGAAGAAGACCTCGTCGCCCAGCATGCCGCGCAGCATGTGCAGCACCCATCCGCCCTTCGGATAGTTGTTGGCGTTGAGCAGGCTGAAGAGGTTGGTCTCCTCGCGGTCGACCACGGGCCGGTTGACGTCGGTCGAGGCGAGCACGCGCTGGCGGCTGCCTTCCATCATGTTGCGGAAGTCCGCGGGTCCGTCGGCCTCCTCGAAGAAAAGCGCCCCGAAGTAGGTGGCGAAGCCCTCGGAGAGCCACAGGTCGTACCACTCCGACTCCGTGACGCTGTCGCCGAACCACTGGTGGGCGATCTCGTGGGAGACGGTGCCCTCCATGTTGCGGCCCTGGGCGATGCCCTGCTCGGTGTAGAAGATCGCCGAGGAGTTCTCCATGCCGCCGAAGCGGGTGGCGCTCTGCACGTTGGCCAGCTTCTCGTAGGGGTAGGGGCCGATGAGGTCGGTGAAGAAGTCGACCATCTCGGCCGCGCGGCGGAAGATGCGGGCGGCGTTGTCGGTGTCCTGCGGGTAGACCCAGTAGCTGACGCGCGTGCAGCCGTCGCTGCGCGGGGAGACGGGGGAGTTGTCGCACGCGGCCAGCCCCACCTGGCGCACGGCGAGGTCGGCGCCTCCGACCACCATGGTGTAGCTGGGGATGGGCACGGAGGTGGTCCAGCGCCAGGTGCGCCGGCCGGCCGCGCCCCCCAGGGCGTCATCGTCGGTGGGGGCGGGTGGCGCCGCGATGGTGCCGTTGGCGATCACCTGCCAGGCGGAGGGTGCGTGGACGGTGTACTCCACCGTCGCCTTGTCGCTCGGGTGGTCGACCGACGGGAACCAGAAGCGCGCCCGGTTGGGCCAGTTGTCGGCGAAGGCGGCCGGGTCGCCGTGCACGTTGTCGCGCAGGATGAGGCCGTCGTCGGGGGTGCCGCCGTAGGCCACCGCCACCTCCACGGTGCCGGTCGCGCCCGGGGGCGCGAAGACGCGCAGCTTGCCGTCGGCGTACTCGAAAGGGGTGCGGACGCCGTCGACCTCGATGGCGTGAACGGCAAGCCCCACCAGGTCGAACTCCATCGGCGTCTCCGGGTCGGAGGGGGGCTCGACCACGATGCGCGCGCGGGCGTCGAAGTCGCCTCGGTCCTCGTGGAGCGACAGCTCCAGGTCGTAGTGGAGGACATCGAAGGCGCCCGTGTACTCGCCGGGGAGGGGGGCTCGTCCGGCCTCGACCGGATCCGGCTCGGAGAGGCTCATCACGGCCCCGGCCTCGAGGGGAACGTCCGGCGCGAGCTCGGGGGCCGGAGGTTCGGCCGGCGGTGGGGTGGCCGGGGCGCAGGCCGCAGCGAGGATGCCGGCCAGGGCCAGCAGCCGAGACGGCATGCCGGGGGGCGGCGGGATGAAGCCGAGGGTCCTTCGAGGGTACACGTCGATATCCTCCGAGGCGCCCCGGGAGCCGATGGGCACCATGCGGTTTGCATGCATGATCGTGAGCGGTCCAATATCACCGATGCCTCATGTCGCCGCCAACCGCCGTCTCCCGGCTTGTGCGCGCGGGCTCCGGCATGCTCCGATGCGACGCAAGCGGCATGTAACCGTATGAAGAGGTGTACCGAAATGATCCATTCCCGGCGGTTGTCCAGCCGACTTTTCCCCTTCGCGGTCGCCGCCCTGCTCTCTGCGGCGGGGGTCGCGCCGCTCGCCGCCGGTCCGGCCCCGGCCGCGACGCTTGCGCAGGAGCTTCCCCGGGTCGCGCCCGAGGACGCCGGGTTCGCCCCCGGCCGACTGGAGCGGGTCGGGGCGCTGCTCGACGAGTACGTGGCCCACGGGCGGCTGCCGGGCGCGGTGGTTGCCGTGCTTCGCGACGGCGCCGTGGTGTACGAGCACGCCACCGGATTCGCCGACCTCGAGGCGCGCGCGCCGCTGGGGGCGGACGCGATCTTCCGCATCGCCTCGCAGACCAAGGCCATCGTGAGCGTGGCCGTGATGATGCTGCAGGAGGACGGCGCGCTGCTGATCTCCGATCCGGTCGGGAAGTACCTGCCGGCGTTCACGGAGACCACCGTGGCCGAACCGCTGCCGGACGGCGGGTACGACGTGGTGGCGGCGCAACGGCCGATCACCGTTCGCGACCTCCTCACCCACACGGCGGGGATCGCCTACGGCATGGGCGGGCCCGGAGCGGACCGCTGGCGGGAGGCGGAGATCACCGGGTGGTATTTCGCCCACCGCGAGGAACCCGTGCGCGCGACGGTCGATCGCATGGGGTCGCTGCCCTTCCAGGCCCAGCCCGGGGAGCGCTTCGTCTACGGCTACAACACAGGCATCCTGGGGGCGCTGGTCGAGGCCGTCTCGGGGCGGACCCTGGAGGACTTCCTGCACTCGCGCATCTTCGAGCCCCTGGACATGCGCGACACCCACTTCTACCTGCCGCCGGAGAAGCGGGACCGGCTTGCGACCGTCTACAACCAGAGAATGCCGGGCGCGCTGGTGCGGGCCCGCGACGGCGAGGGCATGGATGCACAGGGGCAGTACGTGGACGGTCCCCGGGTCAGCTTCTCGGGCGGCGCGGGACTGCTCTCCACCGCCCGCGACTACGCCCGCTTCCTGCAGATGATGCTCGACGGCGGCACCCTCGGCGAAGCGCGCATCCTCTCCCCCGCCAGCGTCGCGCTGATGACCAGCAACCACGTCGGCGATCTCTTCGCCCCGGGGATGGGGTTCGGACTGGGCTTCAGCGTGCGCCTGGATCTGGGGGAGGCGGGCGAGCCGGGCTCGCTCGGGGACTACGGCTGGGGCGGTGCCTACCACACCACCTACTGGGTGGATCCGGAGGAACGGCTGGTGGTCGTCTACTTCACCCAGGTCATCCCCGCCGCCGGCCTGGACGACCACCGGAAGCTGCGGGCGCTGGTGTACGGGGCGCTGCGCTAGGTAGCAGCCCTCGGACGAACTCCGCTCGGCATTCGCGCGGCGATGCGTCAGCGCTGAATCGCTTCGCTCTGCGGTGCCTTCAGGCCGCTTCCGAGCTGCGCGGAGGCCTCCCCTTCGGTGACTCCCTCACTCCCGCTCCGGCTCCGGCAGCCTGGCCCACACGATCCATCCCATGCAGAGCACGGCGACCGCGCCGATGACCGTATTGCCGGCGAATCCCAGGTTCGAGTAGGAGTACCCCGCCACCAACGCGCCCAGCGCGAACCCCACCTGTCCGAGCGCGACCGTCAGGCTCATGAGGGAACCGCGCCGGCTGGCGGGCACGAGCGCCGTCAGGAGCGCCGAGTACGGGCTGGTGCGCATCGCGATCAGCATCATCATCACGGCGTAGAGCGGATAGGCGACCCAGAAGCTGTTGATGAGCGGCACCGTTGCGAGCATGACCACCGAGAGCCCCAGGCAGGATGAGATCACCATCACCTTGCGGCCCACCCGGTCCGACAGCCTGCCCGCCTGGGGACCGGCGATGACGTTGGCCACGCCCGCCACCAGGAACAGCGACGCGATCTGTTCGGGACGGGCGACGTGGAAGGCCTCCAGCCAGGTGGGGAAGTAGACCACGAACAGCGCGACCCCCAGCGACACGGTGAAGAAGGCGAGCGCGGCATAGGCGATCTCCGGGCGGCGCAGCATGACGACGTAGCCCGCGATCGCCCGGTTGATCGTCAGCCGCGAACGCCGGCGCCTCACCGGGGGCTGCGGCACCCGCGCGTACACCAGCAGAAAGGTCAGCGCCATCATGACGCCGAAGAAGTAGAAGGGGCTGCGGAAGCCGAAATCGCCCGCGAGCAGGACGCCCACCGGAATGCCGATGATGAGGCCGACGGCCGATCCGCTCATGACCCAGCCCGTCGCCCATCCTCGCCGCCTGTAGGGAAAGTAGTCGCCGACGTAGGACACCGCCGCGCCGGAGAGCACGCCGCCCGCGGCGCCCGCGAGCA
>JAJEBS010000187.1 GCA_022822425.1 Gemmatimonadota bacterium
GGCTCCCGCGCCCGATCACCGCCTCGGCGGGACCGGGCGGACCAGCGATCGCAAGCCGCTCGCCGGCGAACAGCCAGTTCGCCACTCCGGCCCACAGGGACCGGTAGGCGCGGCGCGGCGTACCCTCGCGGGCGGCCCAGCGCCAGTAGCCCGCGGCCAGGCCGACGCCCACGCGCCTGCCTTCCGCGGCGACCAGGACGAGGGCGGCCTCTCCGGTGCCGCGCCCACCCAGATGCACCTGCAGGGCGGCCGCTCCCGAGGGAGCCGTTGCGGGGTGGAGAGCGGTGAGGGGCGGCAAGGCCCCCAGATCCAGGTCGGCGAACTGCCCGGCCACCGGCGAGGCGGGGAGGTCGGCGGCCACGTACCACTCCCCTTCGACCTCGCCCGCTACCGCCACCCCGCCCAGCGACGCGCCCGCCCGGTCGACCGGGAACAGGAGCAGACGCCGGGCGTTCCGGGCGGCGTCGCGCACCCAGTCCGGAGTGGTCGCCCCTACCCCGTGCAGCACCACGATGTCGGCGTCGTCAAGCATCGTGCGCAGTTCGCCCTCGCCGACCTCATCCGCGACCTCGTCGCCGCGCCCGATCGGCAGATACCGCGACCCGGTGACGCGCAGGAAGCCTCGCGCCGGCAGCCCGGTCACGTCCTCCAGCACCGGAAGCAGGTGACGGGGCTCCCAGTCCGGACGCAGGGAAAGCAGGACCAGCCCGGCCTGCGGGGGCGCAACGCGCACATGGCGCACGCGGCGGTCGTCGTCGGCAAAGCCGTCTTCCGCCAGCACGACGGTGGCCGCGTAGCGCACCATCCCCTCGGCCGCGGGGGCAGGGAGGTCCACCGGCGTGCGCACGACCTGGCCGGGCGGGGGGATCTCGACCGGAACCGAGACGACCAGGCGGTCCTCCTCCCGCACCTCGATGAGGGCGGCGGCACCGGGGGCGGCCTCGCCGAACACGGTGACCTCGCCGACGAAGGGCGTCCCCTGCTCGGCACGCGCGGGCACGGCAAAGTCGGCGACCCCCGCATTCGCCACCGTCGCGCCCACGACCTGAAGGCGGGCCCGCAGCCCGGGCACCACCGGCAGGCCGCCGAACTCGGCGTCGGTCAGGCGTCCGTCGCTCACCACGGTTACCGCTCGCGCGCCCGACTCGATCGCCGCCCGCAGGGCCGGGAGGAGGCGGGAGGAGGTGGCCGCGGGTGCGCGCCCCTCCAACTGGTCGGCCGTGCTTCCCGCCACGGCATCCCCGAAGACCAGGATCCGGCCTCCGCCGCTCGCGAGGCGCCGCGCCTCCTCAACCGCGTCCGCCCATGCCGTCCCTCCGCCCGGAGGACCGGCCGCCATGCTCAGGGAGCCGTCCAGCAGCACCAGGGCGCCCTGGCCGATGCCGTCACCCGCGGCGGCAGGCAGGCGAGGATTCCAGATGAGCAGCAACACGAGGCAGATCGCCAGCGCCCTTGCAGAGGCAAGCCAGCGCCGGCCCGCCACCGGCAGTTCCCGGCGATGGTAGACCCAGAGGGAGAAGCCGCACGCCGCCGCCAGCAGGAGAGGCAGGGCAATCCAGGAAAGCAGGCTCACTCTTTCGACCCGGCGCAGGCGCCGGACGGGGTCACTGTTCGTCCTGGGGCTCTGCCCCGCCCTCGGCTTCTTCAGCGACTACGGAAGCGCCCGGCAAGATCCTGCCCGAACCGAATGCCGGGCTGGCGAGAAGCGCGCGGCCCTGGGCAAGCCGCTCCTCCCACTGGCGCCACATCGCGTCCGGAATGGGATCGCCCGGAGGGGTGCGGATGTCCAGGGGATCCTCGACGCGGCCGTTCCGGCGCAACTCGTAGTGGAGATGCGGTCCGGTTGCCAGCCCGGTCATGCCTACGTACCCGACCGTCTGGCCCTGCCTCACCCGCGTCCCCGCCGCCACGCCGGGGCCGAAGCCGCTCAGGTGCGCGTAACGCGTCACGAAGCCGTTGCTGTGCCGGATCTCCACCAGGTTGCCGTAGCTGCCGCTCCAGCCGCGGTGGGTGACCACCCCGCCGGCGGTCGCCATGACCGGAACGCCGACGTCGGCGGCGTAGTCGACGCCGTTGTGGGCGCGCCAGGTCCGCAACACGGGGTGGAAGCGGGCGCTCTGCACGCGCGAGGAGATGCGGCGGTACTCAAGCGGCTTGAGAAGAAACTGGCGCTGCACCGACCTCCCCTCGGGATCGTAGTAGGACCCCTCGCCATCGCCCGAGGCATCGAACCAGAATGCCCGAAAAGGGGTTTCCCGGTTGACGAACTCCGCGGCTACGATGCGTCCGTTGCCCCGCATGGATCCGTCGGGACGGACGGCGCGCTCCAGGACGACGCGGTAGGAATCGCCCGGCTGAACCTGCCGGTGGAAGTCCACCTCCCACTGGAAGATCCGGTCGAGACCGTCCAGGAGCTTGGCCCGGTCGCCCGACGGCATGAACTGCAGCGACGGGCTTCCCATCACGGCCATCCAGAGACTCGAGCGGATGCTGCCCTCGAAGAAGACCGTGTCGGTCACGACCGGGGTTCGCATCATGCGCGAGGTCCAGCCTTCCGCAGCCCGGTCCAGATACATGATCGAGTCCGGGCTGAGCCCCACTTCCACTGCCGTCAACACCCCGTCGCGGCGGTCTCTCCAGTAGGTTACCGGGGTGCCCGCAACGAGCCGGCGAGGATTGGCTCGCTCCCCGAAGGCCTCCAGCAGGCCGACCCGTTCACTGGTCGGGAGGGAGGCGGCGAGGAAAAGCGAACCCAGCGTCTGGCCGCGCCTCAGACTGACCTGCTCGGCCACCTCCGGGGGCGTGGCGGCGACGGAGGCCAGGGTGCCGGCATCGTAGGTCACCGACCTCGCGGCGGCGATCCATGCCGTCGCCCCCAGCGCCAGGATGCCCGCCACGATCGCCGCCGCCGCCACGATCCTGCGATCCCCCGCTACGCGCATCATCCCGCTCCCGCCTTCACCCGCGCGCGGCGCCATGCCCATCCGCCGCCTGCGCCAACCTGCGCCGCTCCGCTCCTCCCACAACCTCACCGGGCAAGCGTCACGAAGGTCGGCAGGTCGAGGACATCGACCGGGCCGCGAACGATGACGCGCTTGCGCTTCCGGGACTGCACCGGCTTGGGCGTACTGGGAGTCTTGTTCATGCTCGCCGAACTTCTGCCTGTGACTGCCGCCGCCTGCAACGCGGCCGCTCTCGCGGGGCGCGGGGACGGGATCGGCGACGGTCTCCGGTCCAATCCGGATGGAGAACCGTTGCCCGCCATCTCCGACCGCCGGGGGGCGGATGTTTCGGAGCCGTTGCCGAACCCCGTGGCTATGACCGTGACCCTCACGCCCTCCAGCAGCTTGGGATCGTGGACCGCGCCGAAGATGATCTCGGCGTCGTTGCCGGCCTCTTCCTGAATGATACTAGAGATCTTGGTCACGTCGTCAATGGCGAGGTCCATTCCGCCCGTGATGTTGATCAGGACTCCGTGGGCGCCCTTGAGGGACACGTCACCCAGAAGCGGAGAGGAGATGGCCTTGCGGGCCGCTTCCTCGGCCCTGTGCTCCCCCTCGCCGAAGCCGGATCCCATGAGGGCTCCGCCGCCACAGGCCATCACCGTGCGCACATCGGCGAA
>JAJEBS010000029.1 GCA_022822425.1 Gemmatimonadota bacterium
TGCCTCCACGGTGCACCCAGCGCCCGAAGACGTCCATCGCCCGGGCGCGCACGCCCGCGGGAATCCGGGCCGCCAGCCGCCGCAGTGCGCTCGCGACCACGCACAGGATCAACAGGTGGTAGAGAAACCACAGGTGCATGAACAGGTGGTCCAGGGCTCTGGAAGAGGTCAGCTCGGCAAGGCTGTAGGCGGCGTCCGGCGGGACGGCGCTGAAGCGCGCGGCGAACGGCGCGGTGAGGAACATCGTGGCCGCCAGGATGGGCCAGGCCACCAGCAGCGGCACCCCGAGCCGGCTCCATCGATGCCGCAGGAATCCCCGGGTGCCGCGCGTCTCCATCAGGTACGCGGCAAAGAACCCGGCGATCGCGAAGAAGACGGGCAGGTTGAACACGCGGATGAAGATGACCACCCAGTAGGTGAGCATGTCGGCCTGGGGGTCGCGGTATGGCCATTCAAAGAACACCGTGGGCACGTAGCTTACCGCGGCGTGCCGTACCACCCCCAGCAACATCATGGCCGCACGCAGACGGTCGAGGGAGTGGTACCGGGGGAGATTGACCCTCGGTCGAGCGCCGGTCACCGGGTGTCTATGCCGTCGCCGGCGCGTCGTGTGCCCTGCGCCCGAGCACGCGGATCCTGAAGCCGACGGGCTGCATGGTCGGAAACGACCTCACCCGCAGCACATGGTTTTCGGCGAGCGGCTCCAGCACGAGTTCGCGCAGTATGGTGGCAAAGGTGAGACCGAGCTGGACCGGGACGAGACCGCTGCCGAGACACCGGTGGTTGCCGGCCCCGAAGGGAGCGTAGGCGCCGCGCTGCCGGTGTTCGCCGCGAGCCTGCGTGTACCGGTCTATGTCGAAGCGCTCCGGGTTGGGGAAGTACTTCTCGAGCGCGTGTCCCACCGCCGTGCCCACCATGACCGTGGTGCCGGCAGGTACGGTGTGGCCCGCGAACTCGAAGGAGTTGGCGGTCGTGCGAAGCACGGCGGGCGAGACCGGATGGAGCCGCAGCGTCTCCATCGCCACGCGGCGCGAGACGTCGAGCCGTCGCAGCGCCTCGCCGGACACCGGACCTTCATCGAACAGGGCGTCCGCCTCGGCGGTCATGCGCTCCATGAGTTGCGGGCGCTTCAGCACGTTGTAGAGCATGAACGAACAAGTGCTGGCGGTGGTGTCCAGTCCGACCATGTACGGTGCCAGCAGGGTCAGGTTCAGGTTGGTTTCGGGAAGGAGCTGGGGATCGGCCTCGCGCAGCTCGAGCATGAGATCGATGAAGTCGCGGCTCCGCCTGCGCGGTCCCACCTTGCGCTTGTGGGCGAGGACCTTCCCGGCCAGCTCGAAGGCCCGCTCGCGCGCACGCCGGAAGCGCGGGAGCTTCATGATGTTCGGAAACACCGTCGAGCTCAGCAGCAGCCCGCCGATGAGAACGGCCAGATCATTCGTGTAGCCGCGGGGCGAATAGTGCGCCATCACGTACCCCATCTGTTCGGCGATGACGTGCTGGAACGCCGGCAACGCTTCGAACCGCTTTCCCACCGGCCACCCGGCGATCTCGCCGCGGGTGATGTCGACGACCTCCTGTGACCGGTCCACCCTGACCCGGACGGCGTATCCCCTGGCCTGGGCCTTCCGCGTCGTGACATGATCGGTCCCGTCCATGGTCAGGATCGAACGCGACGAGTCCATCTGGTTGTGGAAGTTGGCCATGGGCTCGAGCGACCGGAAGACGGTCTTTCCGTGCGAGGTCAGGAAATTGGCCGCCTCCGGCCCCGCGATGCACACGAACCGGCGTCCGGGTGCGCTTATGCGAAAGATCGGGCCCAGCTCGCGGTACTGCCGGACAAGGAACGCCACAAGTCCTTTTCTCATGGCGAGGCCGTTGCCCAGAAACGGAAGGCCTCGTGCGACCGGGATCTCCTTCGGGCGCGCGGACTCCGGGGATGGCTCGTCGGGCACATCGAGCCTCTCGATGGCCTGACTCATCGTCCGGCCGATCAGGTCGAGATTCTTCAGCAGGTCGATGCGGTCCCGGATCTGCGCGCGTTCCTCCGACGACAGAATCGTGCGGAATACCCCGCAGGCGCTTGCCAGCGCGATCATCGCGATGTCGCGCGGATCCGGGATATCGTCGCTGAACAGCACACGCATGATGCGCAGCCTGGCTTCTTCCACCTGCCGCCCGTCCGCGGTGGGGTAGCGCCGCGACCGGGATACCGAGGGGGCCAGGGACAGGAGTCCGTGCGCCTCGGATCTCAGGATGCCGCGCTCGATCAGGCGAGCGAGCGCCGCACGCCGGATCCGGTCTCCCTGCCCGGCGATGCGCCCGAGCCAGTAGCCCGTGTCGCGCGACCGGCCGTCGTTCGCGATCTCGGCCAGCGCCGGATCGAGAATGTCGTCGCCGAAAGGCGTGGAATCGACGAGCATCAGTCGCTCGAGATCCGTATCGATGCGGTCCTCGAGCGCCAGATCCATCAACACCGCTCCGGCGAGCGCCAGGTTAAGTGAACGCGCAGGCAGGCTGGCGGCGAGATCGCCCTGCCCTTCGTCGAGGACGAGAACCAGGATCTCTTCGGCGAACCTCAGCATCGTTTGCTCCGTTCGGCGAAGTGGGTGCCGGTGCGTGTTCCAGCCCGTGGAATCGCTGGACCGCCGTCGCGCGTCACTGCCGGAGAAAATGGTTTCCCCAACCGGGCGTGCCAATGGCCGGTCGGAAAGGGGCAACCCCGTCCGGGGCCTTTCGGCGTGTCAAGCGGCAAGTGAGTATACGCAAGGACACTACAGCGAGGCCGACAGCGATGTACACCACATGCATGTTCTGCCACAAGCCCCTGGGGACCAACGAGGTCGTGGAGTCGTTCCCGGTCGGGCGGCGCCTGGCCTTCGACGCCGCGCGGGGCCGACTGTGGGTCGTGTGCACCAGGTGCGAGCGCTGGAACCTCACGCCGCTGGAGGAACGCTGGGAGGCGGTCGAGGACTGCGAGCGCCTCTTCCGCGATACACGCATCCGCGTCTCTACCGACAACATCGGTCTGGCGCGCCATCCGGAGGGGCTGACGCTGGTGCGCATCGGACAGCCCCGGCGTCCCGAGTTCGCGGCCTGGCGCTACGGGGACCAGTTCGGGCGGCGCCGTCGGCGGGCGGTCCTGTACGGGGCGGCCGGGATTGCCGTGGTGGGCGGGATCGTGGTCGGCGGAGTTGCCGCGGGCCTGAGCGCGGGCGTGATCAGTCAGGTTCCGAACTGGTTCAACATATGGAACAGCCGGCGAACCCTCGTGAAGCTTCATCCCGCCGCCGGGGGCGTCCTGAAGCTCAATCAGCAGGACCTCCTCGGCACCCGTGTCCGTCCGTCGGACGACGAACAGGGATTCAGGCTTCAGGTGCGCAGGAAGAAGACGAAGACCTGGTACGAAGGAGTCGAAGCGCGCCGGTTCGCCGGGGCAATCCTTCCCAGGATGAACCGCACCGGCGGGAGCAGGGACGCGGTGCAGGATGCCGTGCATCTGATCGAGACGACCGGCCATCCGGAGCTCTTTCTGGCGCGAATCGCGGAAGGACAGCGCTTCCAGGACAAGAAGGGCGTCCCGGGCTACGTCAACAAGATGCCCAGGCGGCACAAGCTGGCCCTCGAAATGGCCCTCCACGAAGAACAGGAGCGACGCGCCCTGGAGGGCGAACTCTGGCTTCTGGAGAGGGCCTGGGAAGAGGCCGAGGAGATCGCGGACATATCGGACAAGCTGTTCCTGCCGGAGGGGGCGGAGGAGTTTCTGCAGGAGAACCGGCCGGGCCCGAGCGGGTCCGCGGGCGGGGTCGGTGAACGCCGGGAGGATGATCGGGGCGGACACGAGAGCAGGTCGTGAGCCTGGCGGGCGCACCGTTCTCTCGCACTCCGGCAATCCGGCGCCGGCTCAGTCCGAACGCCAGCCGACCCCTGCAGCCCACTCATCCCGAGCCCTCGCGTACGCTCCGCAGTCCGCCGGAGGTCGCTGTTCCTCGGCGGTCGCGCGGCTCCGGGCGTCGTCGACCTGTTCTGCCAGCGGCGGGAGGCCGACCGCGCGCCGGCGTTCGGCAAGCTTCTGCGGATCCTCCACCTGGCCCGGGCTCAGATTCCCGTCGGCGTCCCAGTCGAGTTGGGTGCCGTAACGCTGGGGGCGCCCCTCGAAGAATCGGATCCGGTCTTCCAGCATGGCTGCGTGCGCAGGATTCGCCTTCCCTTCTCGTGCAGCCGCCGTGAGGAGCGGCAGCGCTCGACGGAGCAGGTCGGGCTCCGAAATCGCGTGCTGGAGGATCAACCAGGCCGCCTCCGCCCCGTCATCACCGACCAGGTCGGAGCCCGGCCAGCCGACCGACTCGATGATACGCCGGAGACGCTGGGCATTACCTTGATGCACACGAGCCATCCGAGGTTCATAGCCCGCGTCGAAGAGCGAGCCGGACGCTGCGAGTTCGGCACGCGTGGCACGGTCCAGCCGGGCCATGTCGAGGAGTAGGCGCCGCAGGGGCCGGGGCTGGCTCGACGCACCCTTCAGGATGTGCTCCAGAGCGTCGTGGCCATGCATGGTGCGACCGGCCCCTCCAGGCGAAGTGGCTCCGGTCCCTAGAGTCCGAACGCCAGTAGGGCCGCTCCCTCGCGCTCGCCCGTCGCGATGACCACGAGCTGGCGGCCGTCGCGCGTCTCGAAGGTCATCGGGTTGGCGTAGGCGCGCGCGGGCAGCCGCCCTTCCCACAGCACCTCGCCGCTCGTCGCGTCGAAGGCGTACAGGATATCCGAGCCGCCGGTGAGGAATACCAGACCGCCGGCGGTCGCGAACGGGCCCGGCGCCCCCACCACCCCCAGCCGGGCGGGCAGGTCGAGCCCCGCCAGCGCGGGATGCCCCGCGATCTCCGGGCGCTCCCCGACCGCCTCCTGCCAGAGGATCGCGCCACCGTTCATGTCGATGGCCGTGAGGGTCCCGTAGGGCGGGTTGGAGATGGGCAGCCCGTCCACCGTCAGGGTTCTGGACGCCGTGCGATCGATGGCGTAGTCGGCCACGGTGGTGGCCGGGTTGGCGGGCGCGATCCTGAGCAGGCTGGCCTCCTCGGACGACTTCACGAACATGATCGCGCTCGCGGGGTCTACCGCCACGCCACCCCAGTTGCCGCCGCCGAGGATGCCCGGCATGGCGATGGTGCCCTCCATGGAAGGCGGCTCGTACAGGGGGCC
>JAJEBS010000082.1 GCA_022822425.1 Gemmatimonadota bacterium
GCCGCCGCCCCACTCGTCGGTGAACATTACGGTGGTGCCGTCGTTGTTGAACGTCGCCGAGTGCCAGTAGGAGAAATTCGAGTCGGCTACTTCGGAGAGCCGGAACGGGTTCTCGGGGTTGCTGATGTCGATCAGCATCCCGTATCCGCCGCAGGCGCCGCCCGCGAGCCCGATGTGCGGGTACACGGTGATGTCATGGCACTGGGTCGGGCCGCTGTCGCCCCTGGCGGGCACCTGCGCCTCAAGCTGGGGAATCATCGCCCGCAGGGCCGCGCTGTCCGCGGCGGTGGGCGGGCCTTCGCCGCCCCGCTGCTCAACGATCTGTTCGAGCAGCTCGGCCACCTGCCGGTCGCGCATCACCCTGGGCTGGCCCCGGACCTCCCACACGAAGGCGCCGCGCTCGCGGGCTTCCTCGATCTCCACGAGGTCCGCCGGCGCGAGGCCGTGGACGGGGGGCGCCGTCAGGTCCCCGAAGATGCGGGGCGAGCTCACGATCTCGGCGCTGGCCGGATCCGCCAGCGGCACGCGGATGACCTCGATGCGGAAGAGCGCCGTGTTGGGGTTATCCTCGACAGGCCCATCGGAACAGCCCGGAAGTTCTTCCGCGGGCCGGACCGCGGACGAGCCGGAGACGTAGACGTAGACGTTCTCGTCGTCGCCGGGGTGATCGAGCACGGTGTGGGTGTGGGAGCCGCGGCAGGTCTGCACGTTGGCGACGTACTCCGGGTCCGTAATGTCGGTGATGTCGAAGATGCGAATGCCGCGCAGCCGGTCGTGGCTCACGGCCTCCTGGACGCCCTGGTCGCCGCAGTCGAGGCGCCCGCCGAGTCCTTCGCCGGACACGAAGAGCAGGTTCTCGTGGACGGAGACGTCGCTCTGCGAGGCCGGGCACGGGTACGTGACCACCGACTGCGGGCTGGCCGGATCGGAGATGTCCCAGATCTGGATGCCGTCGTAGTTGCCCTGGATGACGTAGTCGCCGGTGAACGCCAGGTCGGAGTTGGTCTGGCCGATGAAGCGTTCGGTGGGCGGCGTGGTCGAAATCAGACGCAGGTTCCAGGCGGCCTCCCCGGCGTCGAAGAGTCCGGGCGCCAGGCCGACCCGCGGGTCGGGCGTGGGCGGGCTCACGCGCAGGGGCGCGAGGCCGGCGGGAGCCATCCCCGTGTCCGGAGCCGAGTAGGCGGAGCACGCCGGCAGTACCAGGAGCAGCGCCGTGCAGGAGAGCAGCGCACCGAGGCGCGCCGGGGCGGTGACGCGGTTCCGCGTCGGTCGGCGAGAGGTCATGTCACACTTCCTTCGGGAGGGGTGGGTACTGCGGGTCAGTCCTGGAGGCCGGGCCCGGCCATCTGCTCGAGCATCAACTGCATGCGGGCGATTTCGGTGGCCTGATCGACCTGGATGTCGGAGGCGATCTTGAAGATGAAGTCGCCCTGGGCGGCGCCGTCGCTGGCGAAGAGCTCGTGCACCATGGTGACGGCGCCCTCGTGGTGCTGGATCATGTAGGTGAGGAAGAGCCGGTCGAAGTCCGGGCCCCGGGCCGCTTCCAGCTCCAGGAGCTGCTCGGGGGAGAGCATCCCCGGCATGTTCATCCCGTGTTCCGGTCCGTGGAGCATCAGCGTGGCGCCCTCGATGTGGAACTCGGGCACCGGGAGGCCGCGCTCGCGGAGCCAGCGCTGCATGATGGCGATCTCGTCGCTCTGGGCGTTGATGATGCGGGCGCAGAGGACCTGGACCGCGGGGCTGGCGCCGTTTTCGGGGGCGAAGCCCGCCATCACCAGCGCCTGGGCGTGGTGCCCGATCATGCCCGTGATGAAGTGCACGTCGGCTTCGTGCGGGTTGAGCAGGAGGCTGTCGGCGCGCGCCTGGTAGATGGCCTCGAGCCGGGCGATGCGGTCGGCATCGGGACGCGCGGCAGGCGGGAGAGCGGAGGGTCCGGAACCCGCGCACGCCTGGGTGGCCGCGAGCAATGCGAAAAGCAGGAAACGACGAGTGTTCATGGGTATCAACATACTAGGTGTCGGACTCATGCGCTTGTTGAAATGCATACCAGAGCGGCCCGCCCCCTTGCAGGGACGGGCCGCAACTCAAATCGGACGCTCGGTCGAGCGGATCATGCGTCCGGCGCCACCCTGCTCGGTCTAGCCGGCGTCCGCCAGCTCCCGTACGGCATCCGCCAGCTTGCCAACCTTGGCGGAATCCGCCGATCCGCGGGCGTCGGAGGCGAGCCCGTCCGCCAGCGAGCGCAGCGCGGAAGCCCGCGCCGACCCCGTCATCCCCTCGGCGGCGCTCAACTCGCTCCGCGCGGAGGCGATGCGGGCTTCGCCGAGCCCGCGGTGCCGCTCCAGCTGGTCCAGATAGGCCCGCGCCAGCGCGAAGGTCGCCGGCCACTCGAAGATGGGCTGTCCCTGCGAGTTGAGGTGCGTCAACTCGACTGAATTCGCGGCGTCGATCTCGTTCTGCGTCATCGCCTCGCTCGGGACCAGCTCGAAGATGTCCAGCCCGCGGGCGATCTCGGAGTTGACGATCACGCCGTTGTACCAGTAAACGGACCAGCTGCCGCCCATGCGCATCACCTCGCCGTCGACGGGACCGCGGTCGAAGTACGCGATCTCGACGGGATTCGCCGGGTCGGTCCAGTCGATCAACGAGATGCCGCCCTGGTACCATCCCTGGATCATGATGTCGCGCCCGGGAATGGGGATGAGCGAGCCGTTGTGCGCGACGCAGTTCTCCTGCGGCGTCTGCGGCGCGGGCAGCTTGAAGTAGCTCGTGAACACCATCTCGCCGTCCTCGACGGTGAAGATGGCGTTGGCGCCCCACTCCACCGGGTCCGAGGCGCGGCACTTGGGCGATCCGCCGCCGCCCCATTCGTCGGTGAACATGATGGCGGTGCCGTCGTTGTTGAACGTCGCCGAGTGCCAGTACGAGAAGTTGGAGTCGGCCACTTCCGAGAGCCGCACCGGGTTCTCGGGGTCGCTGATGTCGATCAGCATCCCGTAGCCCTCGCAGGCGCCGCCCGCGAGCCCGATGGCCGGGTACACGGTGATGTCGTGGCACTGGGTGGGACCGGGCTCCGGGCCGTCCCCCTCCCGGGGCTGCTGGCCCATCATCTGCGCCACGATCGAAGGCAGCGCCTCCCGCAGAGCCGCGCTGTCGGCCGCCGTGGGGGGGCCCTCGCCTCCGCGCTGGGCCACCATCTGTGCGAGCATCTGCTCCGCGGCCGGATCGGGCATCACCATCTCCTGTCCCATCACTTCGACGACGAAGGCGCCGCGCGCGCGGGCTTCCTCGATCAGCGCCAGGTCGTCGGGAGCGGGCCCGTGCGTGGGCGGAGCCACGAGGTCCTCGAAGATGCGGGGCGAGCTCACGATCGCCGCGCGCGCCGGATCTGCCAGCGGCACCCTGATGACCTCGATGCGGAAGAGGGCCGTGTTGGGATCCTCTTCGGGAGGTGCGCCGGAGCAGCCGGGAAGCTCTTCGGCGGGCCGGACCGGAGCCGAGCCGGACACGTAGACGTAGACGTTCTCGTCGTCGCCGGGATGTTCGAGCACAGTGTGGGTGTGGGAGCCGCGGCAGGTCTGCACGTTGGCCACGTACTCCGGCGCGGTGATGTCCGAGATGTCGAAGATGCGGATGCCGCGCAGGCGGTCATGGCTCACGGCCTCCTCGATTCCGTCTCCGCCGCAATCGAGGCGCCCGCCGAATCCTTCGCCCGACACGAAGAGCAGATGCTCGTACACGGAAACGTCGCTCTGTGACGCGGGGCATACGTAGGTGACCACCGACTCGGGGTTGGCAGGATCGGAGATGTCCCAGATCTGGATGCCGTCGTAGTTGCCCTGGATGGCATAAGGGCCTGTGAAGGCGAGGTCCGAATTGGTCTGGCCCACGAAGGGCTCGGTCGGAGGCGTGGCGGAAACCAGTTGCAGGTTCCAGATGGCCTCCCCGGCATCGAACAGTCCGGGGGCCAGCCCGACGCGCGGGTCCGGCGTGGGCGGATTCACGCTCAGGGGGACAAGGCTCGATGGCGCCATTCCCGTGCCGGGAGCGGTGTAGCCGGAACACGCGGGCAGGAGGGCAAGCAGTGCCGCGGCGGAAAGGATGGCGAGCGCGCGTGCCGGGGTCGGGACGCGGTCACACGTCGGTCGAGCGGAGGTCATGTCGGGGTCCTCGGTTGGAATTGGATGGCGGGTCCTGGGGCGGGCATGCCGAGGTGGCTTCTCATGGCCCCAACATACAAGGTTTCTGGCCGGTGTGTTTCCGCGGGGCGGGGAGCGTTGAAGGGCAACCGGCGCGCTGCTCCACGGCTGGCTTGAAGCGAGACCGGTAAGCTGATTCAAGATCCGGTTTTGAATCAGCCTGCCAGGTGGACTGCAATCCGTCGATAGCAGTTGTATGCGGGTAAAATAGCGGGTAATTTACCCACATGTACCAACGAATCCTGACTCCGCTCCTTCTTGACGGCCGACGCAGCGTCCTGGTCCTCGGACCACGGCAGGTGGGCAAGTCCACGCTGCTTTCCTCGCTCGGGCCCGACATTGCGCTGAACCTGGCGAGTCCCCGCACGTTTCGCGATTACGTGAGCCACCCTGAGCGGTTGGAAAGGGAACTCCACGCAGCTCCGCCGAGCGCGAAGACGGTGTTCATCGACGAAGTGCAGCGGGTGCCCGCGCTACTCGACGTGGTGCAGTTGTTTCTCGACGAACATCCCGGCCGCTTCCGGTTTCTGCTCTCGGGTTCCAGCGCGCGCAAGCTCCGGCGGGGCCAGGCGAATCTGCTCCCCGGCCGCATCCACGTTCACTACATGCATCCGTTACTGGCGCGCGAACTGGCGGGGGATTTCGATCTGGACCGGGCTCTGGCGCACGGCACGCTGCCCGGCATCTACGCGGAACCCGACCAGAGGCTCCGGAGCGCAGACCTGAGGAGCTACGCCGATACCTATCTTCGCGAGGAAATCCAGGCGGAAGCGCTGGTTCGGAATCTGGGCGGCTTCTCGCGGCTCCTGGATCTGGTGGCGGCTTCTTCGGGCCGCATTCTCAACCTGCACGCGCTCTGCAAGGATGCCGGTTTGGGGTACGAGACCGCCCGGCGCTACATCGAGGTGCTTCAGCATACGCTGGTGGCGTTCCATGTCCCTGCGTGGAGCGGATCCGACCGGACGCGCCTGGTCCGCCACGGCAAGCTGTTCCTGTTCGATATCGGCGTGCGCAATGCGCTGTTGCGCCGTCCCCTGGACCGCGTGTTGCCCGACGAGCGTGGGTTCCTCCTGGAGCAGTTCATCGCCTGTGAGCTCCACCGCCGGCTCGGGACGCTCTGGCCCGAGGCAGCGCTCTTCCACTACCGGACCAGAGGCGGCGCGGAGGTGGACTTCGTCGTCGAGGTGGGCCGTGAGCTGTGGGGGATCGAGGTCAAGGCGGGAGACCGCGTGACGCGCCGGATGCTGAGGGGACTCGCTTCGCTGGCCTCCCGGACCCCACGCGTCAAGCGGCGGATCGTGGTCTTCCTGGGGCGACGAGCCCAGACCATCGACGGAGTCGAGATTCTGCCGCTGGCTGCGTTCCTGGCGTTGCTCCCCGGCGAGCTCGGCTAGCGCCCCACCCCCTTGCGCGGAATGCGCGCGTCCGCGATCGCGGCGTGGTAGACGAAGGAAGCCATGATGACCGCGTTCTTCATCAGGTCGTCGATGGGGAGGGTGTCGTAGAAGTCGAGGTTGGTGTGGCCTCCGGTGCCGCCCACGCGCGCCTGCAGGAACTGGAAGGCGGGCAGGCCGGCGCGGTCGAAGGGCACATGGTCGGTGCTGCCCACGCCCCGGGGCGCGAGCGTGGTCATGCCCATGTCGCGCAGGGGTTCCATCCAGGCTTCGAAGATGGGGCGCACGTGCTCGTTCTCCTGCAGCCAGACGCCCCGGTACTGGCCGGGGCCGTAGTCCTGGTTGAAGTAGACCGAGAAGTTCCCGTACTCGCGGGTGGTGCCCGACGCCGGACTGCCGAAGTGCCGGCGCACGTACTCGGTGGAGCCGAACAGCCCCTGCTCCTCGCCGGACCAGAGCGCCACCCGGACGGTGCGCCGCGGCCGCGCCCCGATGGCGTTGAGGATGCGCGCGGCCTCGAGCATCACCGCCACCCCGGAGGTGTTGTCGCTCGCGTTGGGGCTCGCGTGCCAGGTGTCGAAATGGGCGCCCAGCATGACCACCTCGTGGGCGAGGTCGGTGCCGGGGATCTCCCCCACCACGTTGCGCGCCTCCGTCACCTCGTCCCCGTGGCGATTGCGCACCTCGGCCTCGACCGTCACCGGGATGTCGCGGCGCAGGATGCGGTACATGCGGTTGTAGTGCTCCGGGGTGACCGCCACCACCGGCACCGAGGCCATGGTGGCGTCGCGCGACCAGCGGTCGACGCGGGCTCCGGCACGGGCGAACCCGCGCACCGCTCCCGGCCAGCCGCTGTTGGACTCGAGCACCAGTGCGACGCCCTCCTCCACGTAGAAGGCGAGCCGCTCCGCCGCGGTGAGGATGTCGAGGTTGGCGGGCCGGTCGGGGTAGAGGCCGGAGAAGTAGGTGTCGGGCCCGGGTAGCGGCGGGATCACGTCCTCGGCGAGCGCGCGCATCTCCTCTTCGGTGCGGCGCGGGGTGCCGGTCGCGAAGCGGCTCAGGTCGATGGCGGCGGGCGGGGTGGAGAGCACCGCCTTGCCGCGCAGCGTCCCCCGGAGCGAGGCCAGGCCGGTCCAGGTGCGCACGTCGGCGATGACGACGTCCAGCTCGAGCCTGCCGTCCGTTCCCGGCGTGTGGGCGATCGGATAGGCCACCAGGGGCTGGTAGGCGGGGGCGGTCATATGTACCGATACGTACTCGTTGTCCCAACTGGCGCCGTAGGGCATGAAGGGCTCGCGCGCGACGTTCACCAGCCCGATGCGCTCCATCTCTCCCACCACCCACCGCTGCGCGCGGTCCATGGCGTCGGAATTGGTCAGGCGGCCGCCCAGCACGTCGGTCATGTAGGAGAGGGTGTTGGCAAGCTGCGAGCGCTTGAGCCCCTCCTCGCGGATGCGCGCGATCATCGCCCGGTCGACGGGGAAAGCGGCGGCGGGATCGGTGGGCGGGGCGTTCTGGGTTGCTCCGGGCGCCGGGATGGCCAGAAGGGCCAGCAGCAGTGCGGACCGTCGCATAAGCGCCGGCGCCGGGGCGCCTTGTGCCCGGCGCACGGACGCCCAATGTCCAGCCGGGCGCGGGCGTCCGGATGTCGTCAGGGGACTGTTCCTGCCGCTCACATTCCCGCCGGGCGCACGCTGTAGTTGTCGTTGCGCCACATGCGCATGCTCCCGTCCGGCATCTCCTCGAAGATGAACTCCTCGCCCAGGTCGTCGTTGTCGCGCACCCGGCGGAAGGTGCCGTCCTCCATGTGGCGAAGCCGGGTCAGCGAGCTGAGCGGGTTGCCGGTGGGAAGCGACAGGACGTGCAGGTCGCCTTGCCAGACGAGTACCGCGCTCTCCCCGCCGAGAGGCCGCTGGTAGGTGCCTGTGAAGCGCTCCAGTTCGACGGCGATTTCACCCGTTGCCGGATCGCCCTCGGACCCCTTCGCCGCCCTGCGCAGCGCGGGCGCCACGATGTCGAACGCGGTCTGGGCGAACTGGCGCGAGTTTACGCCCTGGCCGTTGGTCATGAAGGCCGTGGCGACCTTGTCCTGCGGGCGGAGCAGCAGGTGGCTGCGGTATCCGGGGCAGGAGCCCCCGTGGCCCACGAAGGTGTCGTCGTCGGACTTCCACACCGAGAAACCCAGCCCGTAGGTGGTATTCCCGTCGGGCTCCGACCAGTGCACGCGGTGCATCTCGCGCAGGGTATTGCGGTCGAGCAGGGCGTCGTCGCCCTTGAGCACCCGGAACTGCCACGAGGCGAAGCGCCCCAGATCCTCCACCGTCGAAATGAAGCCGGCGGCCGGGCTGATGCCGCGCACCCAGTAGTCGGGAATCACGTGGCGCTTGCCGTCCCTCCCGCGCGCGGTGTAGCCGGTCGCGAGACGGTTGCCGCGGAAGCGGTCGTCCAGGTCGGTGAAGGTGCTGGACATCCCCAGCGGGTCCAGGATGTTGGCCCGGATGTAGTCGTCGTAGCTCTGACCGGACGCCTCGGCGACGATCTCGCCCGCCAGCGTCAGCGCCAGGTTCGAGTACTGGAAATACGTCCGCGGCGGGTAGAGCATCGACTGCGAGGGCAGCGTCTCGACGATCTTCTCGTGGGTGGGGAAGGGGTAGTCGGGGCCGGTCCAGTACGGCACGCCCGCCTCGCGCGGGAGCCCCGAGCTGTGCGTGAGCAGGCCTTCGATGTCGACCGGGCCCGCCTCCGGGTAGTCGTCCTGGATGTTGAACCAGTCCAGGTGCTTCGCCACGGGGTCGTGCAGCGCAAGCTTGCCCTGGTCGCGCAGCTGCAGCGCACCGACCGCGGTGAAGAGCTTGGAGATGGAGCAGATCGAGTACATGGTCGAGGGGGTCGCGGGCTCCTCGCTCTCCACATGCGCGAACCCGTATCCCTTCGCCCACACGAGCTCCTGGTCATGCACCACGGAGAGGGATGCGCCCGGGATGCCTCCGTAGGCCTGAGCCGCGTCCATCCAGATATCCAGGAGATGGAGGGCTTCGGCGACTCCGGGGTCGTCCGCGAGCGATTGCTGGGCTGCGGATGGAGGCGCGGAGAGGAGGAGAAGCGCGAGCGCGCTGACGCCGATACGGTTGCGGATCCTGGGGTGGCTCATCGGGGCATCCTCCTTGAGATACTTGCGGAGTTGGCTTCGCGGGCGAGCAGGGTGCCGAGACGCGAAATCGCATGTCCGCGTCCCGGACACGGTACAGTGTAGTGCGTGCCGTGCTCCGGGGACACCGGCGGATTCGGTGTGCGGCTGCGAGGCTCCCGCCGCGCCTGGCGGGGGCGTAGAATACGGGTTCGAACGAGATGCGTTCCGGACGAGGAGACGACCATGAACTCCAGTGAGTGGCGGCGTGCGGTGTTCACCTGGGCGGCTGTGGCTGCCGCGCTGGTCCCGGCCGGGCCGGCGGATGTCTCCGCGCAGACCGATGCGGCGCGCGTCGAGGCCGCGGTCGCCAATCTCGAGTGGCGAAACATCGGGCCGACCATCATGGGAGGCCGGGTCTCGGACCTGGCCGTGGTGGAGTCGGATCCGTCCACCTTCTACGTGGGCACCGCCACCGGCGGGGTGTGGAAGACCGTCAACCACGGCACCACCTTCGAGCCGGTCTTCGACGACCAGCCGACCATCTCGGTGGGGGACGTCACGGTGGCGCCCTCCAACCCCAACGTGGTGTGGGTGGGGAGCGGCGAGCCGCAGAACCGCCAGAGCTCGCCGTGGGGGAACGGCGTCTACAGGTCCACCGACGCCGGCCGCTCGTGGAGTCACATGGGGCTCGAGGAGACGCACCACATCTCCCGCATCCGCATCCATCCGCGCGACCCCTCCATCGTCTACGTGGCGGCGGTCGGGCGGCTGTGGGGCGCCAACCCCGAGCGGGGCATCTACAAGACCACCGACGGCGGCGAGAGCTGGGAGCTGGTGCTCTTCGTGGACGAGGACACCGGGGCCATCGACCTTGCGATGGATCCGGGCGACCCCGAGACCCTGTTTGCCGCCATGTACCAGCGCCGCCGCACGGCGTGGGGCTTCAATGGGGGCGGGCCCGGGAGCGGCATCCACCGCACCACCGACGGGGGAGCTACCTGGGTTGAGCTCACCGAGGGGCTGCCGGATGGCGACATGGGACGCATCGGGCTGGACATCTACAGGGGCGACGGCAACCTGGTGTTCGCCATCGTCGAGGCCGACAAGCGCACGCCCGGGCAGGGCTTCGGCGGCGGCGGCTCGTCCCGCAACGGCGTGTACCGCTCCACCGACCGGGGCGAGACCTGGGAACAGATCAGCACCACCAACAACCGTCCCATGTACTACAGCCAGATCTGGGTCGATCCCAGCGACCCGGACCGCATCTACACGGCCGGAGCGAGCCTCTACAAGTCGCTCGACGGGGGCAACAACTTCACCCCCGACGCCGCCGGCGAAGTGCATCCCGACCATCACGCGATGTGGATCAACCCGGACAACTCCGATCACATCGTTCTGGGCGGCGACGGCGGAGTCGCGATCAGCTGGGACCGCTCACGCACCTGGCGCCAGCTCACCAACATCCCCCTGGCCCAGTTCTACGAGATCGGCGTGGACATGCGCGATCCCTATCACGTGTGCGGCGGGCTCCAGGACAACGGCTCCTGGTGCGCCCCGAGCGACACCCGGTCAAACCAGGGCATCCGCACCCGCGACTGGTACAACGTCGGGGGCGGCGACGGCTTCTACACGGTCATGCATCCCGACAACCCGCGCGTCATGTTCTCGGAGTCGCAGGGCGGCAACCTCATGCGCGTCGACCTGGTGACCATGGAGCGCACCCGCATGCGGCCCGTGGGCCGTCCGCTGGAGGATGGGGAGGATCGGGAGCTGCGCTGGAACTGGGATACGCCCGTGTTCCTGTCGCAGCACGATGAGAACACCGTCTACGTCGGGAGCAACGTCCTCTTCCGCTCGCGCGATCTGGGGATGACCTGGGAGGAGATCAGCCCCGACCTCACCCACGCCATCGACCGCACCGAACTGGAGATCATGGGCGTGACCGGTTCCGAGCCGATGATGTCCGCCAACGACGGGCAGGCGTCCTACGGCAACCTGGAGACGATCGCGGAGTCGCCGTTCGACGCGGGGTTGCTGTACGTGGGCAGCGACGACGGCAAGGTGCACGTGACGCGCGACGGCGGGGGCTCGTGGACGGACGTCACCGGCAACATTCCCGGGCTCCCGGAGCGCACCTACGTGAGCCGGGTGGTGGCTTCCGCGCACGATCAGGCCACGGTGTACGCCACTTTCGACGGCCACCGCAACAACGATTTCGACGCACACGTCTACGTGAGTATCGATTACGGCGAGAGCTGGCGGCGCATCGTCGACGGGCTGCCGGCGACCTCCGTCAACGTTATCGCCGAACACCATCGCACCGCGGGACTGCTCTTCGTGGGGAACGAGGTGGGGGTGTTCTTCTCCGTGGACGGCGGCGAGCAGTGGGTCGCCCTCGACAACGGCCTGCCTGCGGTTCCGGTGGACGACATCAGGATCCACCCGCGCGAGAACGACCTCGTGCTGGGGACGCACGGGCGCGGCATCTACATCATGGAGGACATCGCGCCGCTGGAGGGCCTGACCGCGGAGGTGCTGGCGGCCGGGGCGCACCTGTTCCCCGTGCGGCGCGCCACTTCGTACAACCCGTACACGCCGCAGGGATGGACGCCGGGGGTGTACGTGTCGCCCAATCCGCCGGCCGGGGCGCTCATCCGGTACTACGTCGGCGAGGCCGGCGCGGGGGGTGGTGTCGTGGCCGCATCGCCGGACGGAAACGGCGGTGACGGCGACGGCGATGGCCAGGGAGCGGTCGCGGACGGCTCCGGACAGCCGAGGATCACCATCCTCGACGACGGCGGCGAGGTGGTGCGCGAACTCAGAGGGCCGGGGGACGCCGGCATCCAGCAGGTGAGGTGGGATCTTCGCATCGAGCCGCCCTACACGCCGTCGGGTCCGCCCCAGCAGTTCGGTGGCGGCTTCGGGGGTGGTCAGGCGCGTGGTCCGCGGGTGCTTCCCGGCACCTACACCGTGCGGCTGGAGGCGGCCGGCGTGACGCAGGAGGAGCAGGTGTCAGTGCGCCTGGATCCGCGGGTCGAGATGAGCCGAGCCGACCTGGAGACCCGTCAGGCCGCGCTCATGAGCGCCTACGACCTCGCCGGTCCCGTCTACGAGGCGGGGCAGGCCGTCCAGCGCGTCACCGCCCAGCTCATGGAGGTCAGTGGCCTCCTCCGCGAGCAGGAGCCGGCGCCCGAGGAACTCCAGGAAGAGGTGAGCGGTCTGCTCGAAGAGGCCCGCGAACTCGGGCGGGAGATCAACCAGGCGGCGGCCGGAGCACGCGGCGCCGGCGCCATCGAGTCGTCCAGCACCCGCCCCACGGCCGACCAGCTCTGGCAGCTCGACCAGGCCTGGGAGAAGGTGCCTCCGCTCATCGAACGCCTGAACGAGATCGTGACCGGCGAGATGCCGGCGCTCTACCGCCAGCTTGACGAGCAGGGGATCCGTCCCGACCCGGGCGAAGCGGTGACCATGCCGTCGCGGCGAAGGGGGGCATAGCGCCCGACCCTGACGCTACGTCAGCCTTCGCGCGATCCACACCGTGCGGAAGACGGCGGTGGCCACCGTTCCCACCGCGGTCACCACCAGCGCGGCCAGCAGGACCGTGCCCGGGTCACGCCCCAGGAGCGCGGAGCCGCTGCCGTCCAGGATGGCGCCGAACCCGATCAGCAGGAGCCGCTCCGCGCGCTGCATGACGCCCGCCGTGCACAGCACCCCCTGGCTCTCGCCGCGTGCGCGCGTATAGCTGACCAAAAGCGAGCCTCCCAGCGCCGCGGCGACCACCGCGAGCGCCGCACCCGAGGCGCGAAAGGCCACCGCAAGCCCCACGAAGGCGGCCACCTCGGCGAACCGGTCGATGGTCGAGTCCAGGAACGCCCCTCGGGGCCCCGCAAGGCCTCGCGCCCGCGCAATCCGCCCATCCAGGGCATCCGCGACTCCGCTGAGCAGGACCGCCCAGCCCCCCATCGCGAACCGCCCCGAGGCGAAGAACCACCCCGCCGCCGCGCCGAAAGCGAACCCCAGCAGGTTGTAGAAGAGGGGCGAAAGCCCGAGAAGCAGCGACGCCCGCTCCACCGGCCACACGAACCAGTAGAACCAGCGGCGCACGAAGGAGCCGAGCACGAACTTGCCCCGGGTGGACGACTCGAGCGCGTCGACCCCGCGGTTGGCCGCACTCAGCGCGAAGACGGGCATGGTGGCGAGCGCGAACCCCACGACCACGACCAGTGCCGTCAGTTCCGGCCTCATCGTGTCCGGGCTCCCCGCGCCCGGGCCGCCTGCCGCCCCCGGCCGTCCCGCGATTCCCGGCTCTCCGCCGACTCCCGGCTCTCCACCGATTCCCGGCTCTCGGGCGATTGCGCGCGCCCGGACCGCAACACCCGAAACGCCTTGGGAAGCAGAAGCGGGAAGGGGAAACGCCGCTCCATGGGCGTGATCTCCACCGTCATCCCCGTGCGCCGCTCCACCTTGCGCACGATGTAGGGGAACCAGCGGTCGAACGTGAGCATGTGCTTGACCCAGCGGGTAGTGGCGCGCGCCTTGCTGATGCCGAAGTACGCGTTCAGCCGGAGCTGGGCCGCGGCCGACGCGGGATGAGCCGCGCGGTACTTCCCGTTCGATCGCTCGAGCACGCCGGACGCCACTCCGGCCTCCAGGATGGGGGTGTAGATGCCTCGCAGCGTATCCCGCTGAGCTTCGTAGACGGCGCTCACCCGGCCTCCGCGTTCCGGCCGGATCTCCCCGGCGTACGAGATCTCGAGCATGCGCCGGCAGAAGTCGTCCACGGAAAACGAGCCCTCCAGGAACGGGAGGGTCCAATCGAGCACCATCCGCCTGGCGCCGGCGACCAGTTCCTCGACCCATGCGGCCGTCTCCGGGTCGCGCGCATGCACCACCGAGATGTGATGCGCGATCCGGCCCAGACAGAAATGGTCGAGGCGGCGCGGCCCCAGTTCCCGCTCGAAGTCGGCGCGCGAAAGCACGAGGCACTTGGCCAGCGGCCCGTCCGGCGGCGCGGGCCAGAAGGCGATGACGGTCGGAGCCAGCACTCGGCTGACGGTCGCCAGCAACCCCGCGTTGCGCGCCGTGTACCCGCCGTCGGAGAGCGCGCGGTAGAAGGCCGGGTAGTCCTCGACCACGACGACCAGGTCCCAGGCGCTGTGCCGGTCCGGGCTTGCCGCCACAAGCCGCGAGCCGTACGCCAGGACGGCCAGCAGGCCGTCGCCTCCGGTCTCCCGCAGCCTGGACACCAGGTGTTCGATGGGCGCCTCCATCTCCGTCATGCGGGCTCCGCCGCCGCGGGGACGCCCCGCATCTCGTCGAGCATTCCGGTCATGACGCCCCGCATCTCCATGATGAAGTCATCCAGATCCGCATCCGCCGCCGGCGACTCGAACGGGCCCCGGCACTCGACTCGGGTGCGCATCAGCGGTAGGTTTCCGAAGAAATCCTCGAGTCGCGTCCACCTCCACAATCCGTCCGCCACCACGACGTACACGCTCCAGCGGCGTGCCGCCAGAATGGTCGCCAGCCCCAGCGTCTTGAAGGGGCCGACGCGGCCCGTCCTGCTCCGGGTTCCCTCGGGGTAGATGACGAGGGGGTGCGTGGAGGCGGCCGCTTCCCTGCGAAGCCCCTTGAGCTCACCGCGCAGGGTTGCTCTCGCATCTACGAGGGGGTATCGGTACAGCCTTGTCATGTGGGATATTAGGGGCACGCCGCGGGCGTACCGCCGGCGCGTCACGATGCGGGGGTAGGTGCCTTGCATCGACGCGACGACGAGAGGGATGTCGAGCAGCGACTGGTGGTTCATGAGCACCAGCACGCCGGGGGTTGCCGGGATGTCCGGCAACTCGCCGAAACGGACTCCACCCATATGGCGAAGGAAGAAGATGACCACGTGGGCCGTGAAGCGCTGCCACTCGGTGAGCAGGGCGTCGCGGTTCCCCGGCAGCAGCCGCGCCATGGGCGCGATCAGGAGGCGCTGAATCAGATCGCAGGCCAGCAGCGCCGCGCCGAGCGCGGTGAGAGTCAAGGCGCCGCGGAGGTCCAATGACGTGTCCTGAATGGCGGGTGTGGTCCGATCGGAAGAACATCGGGCAAACATATGAGTGACATTCGAAACGCTAGCAGGAAATCCGCTTCGGCGTCAACGCGCCGGGCAGCCCGCGATGGGACCCGGGAATCCTTCGGTGCCGGGACGGACGGCGGGACGGCCGTCGCCTCGAGCCGGGCCGAGCCGGGAGATGAGCGGCCGCCGCTTCGCGGGCTGAGCGACTACGACTACACCAACTTCTACTTCGCGGCGGGCACGGATCCGTTCGGCATCCTGCAGCCCTTCGGCGAGTGGTGGAAGGACGCCGAGTTCGAGGGCGGCTACTACCTCTACGGATTGCCGATGGGCTCCGCGCCCGCGACGCGTGTCGAGATCGGCGATCCCAAGACGAGCGAGACCCGCGAGGGGCTGATCAACTTCGCGTCCTACAACTACCTGGGCCTTTCCTATCGTCCCGAGGTGATCGAGGCGGTCTGCGACGCCGTTCGCAAATACGGCGCGGGAGCCTCGGGGTCGCCGGTGCTCTCGGGCACCATGGACCTGTACAAGCGGCTGGCGACGGAGATGGCGGACTTCAAGGGCAAGGAAGGCGCCCTCATCTTCCCGACGGGATACAGCGCCAACGTGGGGCTCATCTCGGGGCTGATGCGTCCGGGCGACCTGATCGTGGCCGACAAGCTGGCGCACGCCAGCATCGTGGACGGCATGATCCTCTCCAAGGCGACATCACGCTTCTTCAAGCACAACAACCCGGAGGATCTCGACCGCAAGCTCGGCGGATTCAGCGGCAAGAAGCTGGTGATCGTCGAGGGCGTCTACTCGATGGACGGGGATGTGGCCCGGCTGCCCGAGATCGTCGACGTCTGCAGGAAGCACGGTGCGCGCCTGCTCATCGACGAGGCGCATTCCACCTTCGTCTACGGTCCGAACGGTCGCGGCGTCGCGGAGCATTTCGGGCTCGACGACGAGGTCGACATCCACCTGGGCACCTTCTCGAAGAGCCTCGGAGGCCTGGGCGGGTTCGTCGCCGGCCCGGCGGAGCTCATCTACTATCTGCGCGGCTTCGCGCGCTCCCGTGTGTTCTCGTGCGCGCTGCCACCCCCGGTGACGGCCGGTCTGCTGAAGGCGCTGGAGATCGCGAGGGCCGAGCCGGAACTGCGTGAACGGCTCTGGGACAACGCCCGCTACATGCACGGGCTGCTGGGAGAGGCCGGCGTGGACGTGGGCGATTCCACCTCGCAGGTGATCTCGATCATGATCCGCGACGACGCCGGCATCTTCCAGATCGCCGAGGACCTTCTGCACGAAGGGGTCTACATCAACCCCGTCCGCTTCCCGGCCGTGGGCAAGCACAAGTCACGCTTCCGCATGTCCATCTCGGCGGCGCACACCCGGTCCGAACTCGAGGAAGGCGCCGACATCATCATCTCCATCCTCCAGAAATACGGAAAATGCCCCTGACCCGGTATCATTATTCCCAGGCCGTCAGCGCCTTCTTCGAAATCGCCACCTCGGATGCCCGCCGCATCCTTCCCCCGCACCTGCAGCCGCTCGAAGTGCAGCACGAGGCCAGCATCCTCGCCGTTACGGCCTTCGACTTCACCGGCAGCATGGTCGGCACCTATCAGGAGATCGTGCTCTCGGTGATCGTGCCGCCGCTGATCGCCCCGGGCCAGGGCATGGCGAAATCGGCCTTCTATCCCTTCCTCGTGGGGACCAGCACCGAGGCGTCGCGCGAGCACGCCATCGAGCGCTGGCACCTGCCGCACTACATGGAGGACCTCGACATCCGCTTCCTGCCTTCGGACGGGCGCATGCGCGTGGAGGTCCGGGAGGGCGAGACGCCGATCATGGACTTCGAGGTGGCGGACCACCATTCGGAGCCGGTCGATCACCTGTACCAGTCGTTCATGGTCAACGGCGAAGACCGCTTCAAGGTGGACATCCACATGCGGGGGCCGCACAGCGAGCACGAGGAGGAAGCCGGGTCGCTCAAGCTCCACGAGCATCCCATGACCTCCCAGCTGACGCTGGACCAGGTGGCCACCCATCCGTTCCGTGAGCAGTGGATGACGAACGGCGTCCAGGTATTCGAGGAGCTGGAGCGCATCTGAGCGACGGAGCGCGCACCTTCGTCATCTTCAACCCGGCTTCCGGGCACGGACGGGGTGCGCGCCGGATCCCCCTCTACCGAGGGCTGCTCGACAAGTACTTCGATTCCTGGGAGTGGGCGGCGACGACGGCGCCCGGCGAGGAAGCCGAACTCGCGGACAGGGCCATCGCCGGGGGCGCGAAGCTGGTCGTGGCCGTCGGCGGCGATGGCACCTGGAGCCACGTGGCGGATCGGGTGGTGGCATCCGGGCGCCCGGATGTCGCCCTGGGACTGCTGGCGTCGGGAACCGGCAACGACTTCGGCAAGAGCCTCGGGCTCAGCTACGGCGACCCGGAGCAGGCGGTGGCGGCGTTGGCGGCGGGCCGGACCCGCCGCATCGACGTGGGGCGGGTGGTGTCGGAATGGCGGCCCGCGCCGCATCCGGAGGTGGATGTCGCGCAGCCCTGGCGGGATGCGCCGCGCCACTTTCTCAACCTGGTCGGCTTCGGCTTTGACATCGCGGTCATAGATGCGAGCCTGCGGGCACGCTTCCTGCGGGGGGCGGTCCTGTACAAGGTCGCCGCGCTCCAGCAGTTGTTCCTGTACAGGAGTTCGCGGTTGCGGCTGACGAACGGCGGTGGATGGGGCACGGGAGGACGGCACCTCATACTCACCATATCGAACGGACGCATCTTCGGGGGCGGGTTCCCGATCGCCCCGGACGCGGATCTGCAGGACGGGCTGCTGGACGCGTGCGCGATCGCCGATTCCTCGCCTCTCGGGCGGGCTCGCCTGTTCAACCTGGCCGAGAAGGGCAGGCATGTTGGAGCGAAGGAGGTTTCCCTGCGCCAGGACCGCGCTTTTGCGGTTCGGTTCGCCGAGCGCGTACGTTACGAGGTCGACGGCGACGTGTATCAGTCGCGCACAGGCGAGGTTCGGGTGGATGTCGTTCCGTCGGCGCTCCCGGTGATCGTTCCGTGAAGGAGGCTGGATGGATCGCCTTGCTGCAGCCCCGCCGAGCACCGCTCAGCCCATCCGCATAGTCACGGCGGCGTCGCTCTTCGACGGGCACGACGCCGCCATCAACGTGATGCGCCGGATCCTCCAGGATTCGGGTGCGGAAGTCATCCACCTGGGGCACAACCGCTCGGCCCTCGAGATCGTGGAGTGCGCGATCCAGGAGGACGCGCAGGCCATCGCGATCAGTTCGTACCAGGGCGGGCACATGGAGTTCTTCACCTTCGTGCGCGACCTGCTGCGCGAGCGGGGCGCCGACATCCGCATCTTCGGGGGTGGCGGCGGGACCATTCTGCCCGCGGAGGCCGAAGAGCTGCACCGGCGCGGCATCGACCGGGTGTTCTCTCCCGATGACGGGCGGGCGATGGGGCTGCAGGGGATGATCGACGAGGTGCTGGAGGGTGCACGTCGCTCGGTCCGGTCGTCGCTGGCGGATCCGGAGGGGGAGGTGCGGGCGCTCCGTCAGGGGGACGCGGGAGCGGCGGCGCGTCTGATCTCGGCGGCGGAGAACGCCTGGCCGGGCGCGGCCGAAGCGATGGAGATGGTGGGCGAACTGGCGGCCGCCAGGCGGGTGCCGGTGCTGGGCGTCACGGGAACGGGAGGCTCGGGCAAGTCGTCGCTGGTGGACGAGCTGGTGCGGCGCTATCTGTCCGGCACCGCCGACGGCCGGGTCGCGATCGTCTCGGTGGACCCGTCCAGGCGCCGCACCGGGGGCGCGCTGCTGGGCGACCGCATCCGGGTCAACGCCGCCGCGAGCCCGCGCGTCTACATGCGCTCGCTGGCCACCCGCGCCTCCACCGTCGGCCTGTCGCCGCACGCGCGCCAGGCGGTGGACGTCTGCAAGGCCGCCGGCCACGACCTGGTCATCATCGAGACCCCCGGGATCGGTCAGTTCGGCGCCGAGGTGGTGGGGCACGCGGATGTGTCGCTGTACGTAATGACCGCCGAGTACGGCGCCGCCAGCCAGCTCGAGAAGATCGACATGCTGGACTACGCGGACGTGGTGGCCATCAACAAGTTCGACCGCCCGGGGGCGCTGGACGCGCTCCGCGACGTGCGCAAGCAGTACCGGCGCAACCACCGCCTGTGGAGCGTCCCCGACGAGGCGCTTCCGGTGTACGGGACCGTGGCGTCACGCTTCAACGACGCGGGTGTCAACCGTCTGTACCTGGCGCTCCTCGACCAGCTGCGGCGCAAGACCGGCGCTGCGCTCGCAACCGAGCGCGATCCCGTCGACGACGACCGCGCCGAACACACGCCGATCCCCCCCGAGCGCACCCGCTACCTGGCCGAAATCGTGGAGGCGGGCCGCGGCTACGACCGCCGCGTCGAGGAGCAGGCGGCCCTGGCCCGCCAGCTGTATCAGTTGGACGGGGCGATCAGGCTGCTGCGGGAGGGGGAGGGCGAACCCGAGGAGATTGCGGCCGAGCTGCCCCCCGCAACCGGCGAGGACGAGCCCCTCGCCCGCCTGGTCGACCTCTACCGGCAGACCCGGGCGCGGCTCGACGAACGCAGCCTGGCCCTGCTCGAGGAGTGGCCGGCGGTGAAGCGCCGCTACCGGGCCGACACCTACGCCTACCAGGTTCGTGGCCGAAAGCTGGAACGGAGTCTCTTTACCGAATCGCTCGCCGGCTCGCGCATTCCGCGGGTGGTGCTCCCCCGCTTCCGGGACTGGGGCGAGGTACTCCGCTGGTGCCTCACCGAGAACGTGCCGGGGGCGTTTCCCTACACCGCCGCGGTCTTCCCCCTTCGGCGCCTGGAGGAGCATCCCCAGCGCATGTTCGCGGGCGAGGGCGGCCCCGAGCGCACCAACCGGCGCTTCCACTTCCTCAGCCGCGCCAGCCTGGCCAACCGGCTCTCCACCGCCTTCGACTCGGTGACGCTCTACGGGGAGGACCCGGACGAGCGCATGGACATCTACGGCAAGGTCGGCAACTCGGGGGTGAGCGTGGCCTCGGTGGACGACGCCAAGAAGCTCTACTCCGGCTTCAATCTCGCCGACCCGTCCACCAGCGTGTCGATGACCATCAACGGGCCCGCGCCCATGCTGCTCGGCTTCTTCCTCAACGCGGCCATCGACCAGCAGTGCGAGCTGTACATCCGCGAAAACGGGCTCGAAGCCGGGGTCGAGGAGCGCATCCAGGCCCTCCATCGCGAGCGCGGCGTGGAGCGTCCCCGCTATCAGGGCGCGCTTCCGGAGGGGAACGACGGCCTCGGCCTGACGCTGCTCGGCGTCAGCGGCGACGAAGTGCTCCCGCGCGAGGTCTACGAGCGCATTCGACGCGAGACCCTCGCCGTGGTCCGCGGCACCGTCCAGGCCGACATCCTCAAGGAGGACCAGGCCCAGAACACCTGCATCTTCTCCATCGAACTGGCGCTGCGCCTGATGGGGGACATACAGCAGTACTTCATCGACGAAGGGGTCCGGAACTTCTACTCGGTGTCGATCTCGGGATACCACATCGCGGAAGCCGGTGCCAACCCCGTCACCCAGCTCGCGCTCACCCTCGCCAACGGCTTCACCTACGTCGAGTATTACCGCTCGCGCGGGATGCGCGTCGACGACTTCGCGCCCAACCTGTCGTTCTTCTTCTCCAACGGCATGGATCCGGAGTACGTGGTGCTGGGGCGGGTGGCGCGCCGCATCTGGGCGAAGGCCATGAGGCACGTCTACGGCGCCGACGCCCGCTCGCAGAGGCTCAAGTACCACATCCAGACCTCGGGGCGCAGCCTGCACGCGCAGGAGATCGCCTTCAACGACATTCGCACCACCCTGCAGGCCCTCTACGCCCTCTGCGACAACTGCAATTCGCTGCACACCAACGCGTACGACGAAGCCATCACCACGCCAACCGAGGAGAGCGTGCGCCGGGCACTGGCGATTCAGCTGGTCATCAGCAGGGAGCTGGGGCTGTCGCGCAACGAGAACCCGCTGCAGGGCTCATTCATCATCGAGGAGTTGACGGACCTGGTGGAGGAGGCCGTGATGCGCGAGTTCCTGCGGCTGTCGGAGCGCGGCGGCGTGCTCGGGGCGATGGAGCGCATGTACCAGCGGGGCCGCATCCAGGACGAGTCGCTCGAGTACGAGTCGCGCAAGCACAGCGGGGAGTTGCCGATCGTGGGGGTGAACACCTTCCTGGGGCCGGAGGGATCGCCCACGCGGGTGCCCGAGGAGGTGATCCGCGCCAACCGCGACGAGAAGGACTACGCCATCGCGTCGAACCGGGCCTTCCGGGCGCGCAACCAGGGCCGGGCGGAGGCCGCGCTCGACGAGTTGAGGCGGGTGGCGCTGGCGGGCGGCAACACCTTCGCCGCGCTCATGCAGGCCTGCAAGGTGTGTACGCTGGGGCAGATCACGTCCGTGCTCTACGAGGTGGGGGGGCAGTACCGGAGGAACATGTAGGGGGATGCGGGCTCTCCTGAAACGTTTCGCGGGACGTTTCGCGCTCACCCTCACGCTTGTCGTCGTGGAGGCGGCCGGGTGGGTTCTCTTCCCGCTCGTCATCGGCCGCGCCATCGACAGCGTTCTCGCCAGTTCGGCCCGGGGCCTGTACGAACTCGCGATCCTCGGCATCGCCACCATGGGCATCGCCGTGGTCCGCCGCCTGGTGGACAGCCGGGCCTACGGGGGCATCTACGCTACGCTGGGCGAAGAGATGGTGGAGGCCGCCGAGGGCTCCAGCACTTCGACCCGGACGGCGCGCCTGGGGATGCTCAGGGAGATCGTGGAGTTCTTCGAGAATTCCATGCCCGCGCTCATCAACAGCGTGCTCGGGCTGGTCGGCACCGTGGCGATCATTGGAACGCTCAACTTTCGGGTCTTCCTGGGCTGTCTCGCGGCGGCCGCTGCCACCGTCACCCTCTACGCCCTCACCGGCAGGCTCACCACCCGGTACAACCAGGGACTCAACGACGAGCATGAACGGCAGGTCGACGCGGTCGACAGCGGCGATCCCGGCCGCCTGGGCGAACACCTGCGCGCCATGATGCGCTGGAACATCCGTCTCTCCGACCTCGAGGCGGCCAACTTCGGGATCAACTGGGTGTTCATGATCGCCCTGCTGGTCTTCGCGGTGAGCGCTGCGGTGACGGAGGCGCCGGAGTACGGTGCGGTCTTCGCCCTGGTCATGTACGTGTTCCAGTTCATGGAATCCGTGATGCTGCTGCCGCTCTTCTACCAGCAGTGGCTGCGCCTTCGGGAGATCTCCGGGAGGCTGGCGAGCGCGGTGGGGTCGTAGCAGCGGGCCGCAACTCGCGGATGGGCACCGCACCTCAGTGGCCTTGTCTGCGGCCCCCGGTCAAGGGGGCGATTCAGCCTTTACGGGATCCGTAACACGGCGTACATTCGGGTCACATGATACGAAGCTTCAAGGACCGCAGAACGAGGCGTTTCTTCGAGGGGCAGCGTATCCCGGCGTTTCACGGGTTCTCCGATCAGGCGGTTCGGCGCCTGACTCTGCTGGACAGCGCGGAGACGCTGGGCGACCTTGCCGCGCTGCCGAGCAACCGGCTGGAGGTACTCCGGGGCGACCGTGTCGGGCAGCACAGCATTCGTATCAACACGCAATGGCGTATCTGCTTCCGCTGGACCGACCAAGGGCCGAGCGAGGTCGAGATCGTGGATTATCACTGAGGAACTTGGCATGAATGCGAAAAACGGCATGAGGCCGGTGCATCCGGGCGAAATCCTGCGTGAGGAACTCCACGAACTCGGATTGTCGGCCAATGCGTTGTCGAAGGCGCTTGGTGTGCCGGTCAACCGGGTGACGATGATCCTGAACGGCCAGCGGGGCGTGACCGCCGACACGGCGTTGCGGCTGGCGAGGTATTTCGGGACGACTCCGCAACTCTGGTTGAATCTGCAGAAAACCTGGGAGCTTCGCCGAACGGAGATCGAGGCGGGTCACAAGATCGCCGATCAGGTCACCCCCCGGCACGCGGTCGTCTAGATGATACCAGCCGATCGGCTAATGGCCACGACAACTTACAGGATGGCCTCCACGGTCGTCCTGTGCGCCGCGCTGACCGCCGCCTCCTGCGCACCCCCCGGGCCCCGCGCGCGCATCTCCGAGGAGGTACGCGTCCTCGACACCTACCCGTTCTCCGACCCGAATCCGGTGCCGGTGCTCGCCACCGACCGCAGACTGTACCCCTACCACACCTTCGAGGGATACGCCGCGACGCCGGAGCCCCGGGAATGGAAGGTGGTGCGGATGGAGAACGATCTCATCGAGGTCTTCGTCCTTCCCGAAGTGGGCGGCAAGGTGTGGGGCGCCGTCGTGAAGGCGACCGGCCACGAATTCATCTACCGGAACGAAGTCATGAAATTCCGGGACATCGCCCTGCGCGGGCCGTGGACCTCGGGCGGCATCGAGTTCAACTTCGGCGTGATCGGCCACACGCCGGCCACCGCCACCCCCGTCGACTACGACCTGCGGGAGAACGCGGACGGCAGCGTGAGCGCCATCGTCGGCGCCATGGACCTCCCGTCGCGCACCCCGTGGCGCGTCGAGATACGCCTGCCCCCGGATCGGGCCGCCTTCGAGACGCGCGTGCTGTGGCATAATCCGACCTCGCTGGAGCAGCCCTACTACAACTGGATGACGGCCGCGGCCTTCGCGCAGGACGACCTGGAGCTGTTCGTGCCCGGCAACGCCTACCTGGAGCACTCCGGGCGGGTGCGTCCCTGGCCCGCGGACGAGGATGGGCGCTTCCTGCCTCTCTACCGCAACAACGCGTTCGGGGGAAGCAAGTCGTACCACGTGGTGGGCGCGCTGAACGACTTCTTCGGCGGCTACTATCACGACGATGGCTACGGCTGGGGACACTGGGCGCCGCATGAAGAGATGCCCGGGCGCAAGATGTGGCTGTGGGCGCTGTCGCGCGAAGGCGGGATCTGGGAGGACCTCCTCACCGACACGGACGGGCAGTACGTCGAGTTCCAGGCGGGACGGCTGCACGTTCAGTACCAGCCGGGGGCGGATCGCAACCCCATCTCGCAGGCCGGGTTCGAGCCTCTCTCGGCCAGCCGCTGGACCGAGGTATGGTTCCCGCTGGAGGGGACGGGCGGGCTCACCGACGCTTCGCCGCTCGGCGCCATGCACGTCGAGGCCGAGGATGGCCGCCTTCGGGTGGTGGTCCAGGCCTTCGGGGCCGCTGCCGATACCGTGAAGGCATGGGCCGGCGGTGAGCAGGTCGCGGCGCGCGCGGTGGCGCTCGAGCCCCTGGAGCCGATGGTGGTCGAATTCGACGTCGCACCCGACGGGCCATGGCGGGTTTCGCTCCCCGGACTCGGCCTGGAGGGATGCTCGAACCCGGGCGAAGCCGGTCTCGGTGGGATTTGCGGACTCGATGGCGACCGCGCGGTGTCCCGGCCATTCGCGACGAACGCCGAGGCGTGGGATGCCCTCCCGGAAGCGGATCGCCTCGTGTTCGAGGCACGGGAGCTGGCGCGTGGCCGCCGCTACCCTGAAGCGCGGGCGCTCTACGAACGGGCGCTCGCAGCCGAGCCGTGGAACCGGGAGGCGTTGCTGGGTCTGGGCGCGCTGGCGCTGAGGTCGGCCCGCTACGAGGAGGGTCTCGTGCACGCGCGGCGCGCGCTCCAGTTGGACACGTACGATCCGGAGGCCAACTTCCTCGCCGGAAACCTGTACCGCGCCCTGGGGCGCCGCGCCGACGCGTACGATTCGTTCGGATGGGCCGCCCGCTCGGTGGCCTTCCGTGCCGCGGCGCGCGTTCGGCTGGCGGAGTTGGCGCTCGACGGTGGAGATCTGACCGAGGCGCGCCGCCACGCCGCGCTGGCGCTCGAACACGATCAGGCAAGCATTCCGGCGCGGGAGGTGCTGGCGATCGCGTCGCGTCTGGCGGGGGACGGGATCGGGGCGGCGCGCGTGCTCGCGGAGTTGCTCGAGTTTGATCCACTCAACCATTTCTTCCTGGCCGAACGGTACCTCGCGGCGCGTGACGACCGATACGGGGAGTCCGCGGAAGGGGCCGCCGCCCGCCTCGCGGCATCGATGCGGAGCGAGTATCCGGAGCAGACGCTGCTGGAACTCGCCGTGGGCTACGCGAACCGCGGGCTGCCGGACGATGCTGCGCACCTGCTGGAGCTGGCGGACGAGGTCGGCGGCGGCCCGGTGGCCATGGCGTGGCTCGCCTTCCTGGCTGACGATGCCGGCATGCTGGGCGCGGCGGCCGATCCCGATTTCGCCTTCCCCTACCGGCCCGAGACCCTGCCGGTCCTGCGCTGGGCGGCTGCCGAAGGCCCGCACTGGGCCTGGCGCTACCTGCTCGGCCTGAACCTGTGGGCGCTCGATCGCGACGCCGAAGCGGCCGGCGTGCTGGCAGGCCTCGGGGACGAACCCGACTACGGACCCGCATACGCGGCGCGCGCGCACCTGACGGAGGCCATGGGCGGCGACCCGGGACCGGACTTCCGGCGAGCGGTCGCCCTGGATCCCGACAGCCGCCTCCTCCACGTCGCGCTCGTCCGGCATCTGCAGGAAGCGGGGCACTGGGCGGAGGCGCTCGAGGCGTCTGGCCGCGGCCGCGAGTTCTTCCCGGGCGATTTCAACCTCGACCTGCTCCACGTGCGCGCGCTCCTGCAAGCGGGCGACCACGGCGAAGCGATCCGGATCCTGGCGGACGCGCGAGTCCTTCCCTCGGAGAACGCCCGCGAGAGCCACCGCCTGTACGAGTTCGCACACGTCGGGGCCGCGCTGGACGAACTCGATGGCGGGGACCGCGCGGCCGCCCACAGCCATCTGGAAGCCGCGCTCGAGTGGCCGGAATCGCTCGGTCAGGGCAGACCCTTCGATCCGGACGAGCGGTTGGTGAGGTTGTTGCTCGGGGTCGTGGGGGAAGGAGCCGGCGGCGGGGCCGACGCCGGGCCCGTCAGCGCCGAGGCGGTTGCCTCACTGCGCGCCCACGCCGATTCACTCGCCGGCGCGGCGTCGCCTACTGAAGCGATCGAGCAGGCCCTCATCCGGCGGGCCCTTGCTGCTGCTGCGGGGCCGGAAGGCGGGTGATATTGCGAAAGCACGGTTGAGGTCGTTGCAAAAGGACGGTCATATCGGTTGCAAAACCATGATTGTTGTCGTTGCAAAAGCACGATCATGCTGTCATGTTTCCTCGCATGACACCCGATTCCACATCCTCGCCGGGCTATCGTCCCCGGATCGCCGACCGTGAACTGACCGAACGGCTCGCGGCTGCGGGAGCCGTCGTGATCGAAGGGCCGAGGGTCTGCGGCAAGACCACGACGGCCAGGCAGGCGGCGGCGAGCGAAGTGCTCATGGATGCGGATCCGGCCGTGCCACAGACAATGGCTGTCGATCCGAGGTTGCTTCTGGAAGGGCTGACGCCGCGATTGATCGATGAGTGGCAGGCGCAGCCCGATATCTGGAACTACGTGCGGCGCGCCGTCGATGATCGCCCGGGCCTTGGCCACTTCATCCTCACCGGCTCCGCCGTTCCACCTGACGACATTACGCGCCACACCGGTGCCGGCCGGATGAGCCGCCTTCGGCTCCGTCCCATGTCGTTGTTCGAGCTCGGGCGCGCGACGGGACAGGTCTCCCTGGGGAGAATCCTAAGGGGAGAACCCGTGCCAAGCCTGGTACACGACCTGCCCCTTCCGGACCTGGCCACGCTGGTTTGCGTCGGTGGCTGGCCAGGACACTTTCGACGGAAGTCCGACGAAGCTGCACTGCTGGCCAACCGCGACTACCTGGACGAAGTCCGCCGGGTGGACATCAGGCGCGTAGACGGCATCAGCAGGGATCCTGAGAGAGTTGGCCGGTTCCTCCAGACGCTGGCGCGGAACACGGCTACATGCGCATCCCTCGCGACCCTGGCGAGAGATGCGGGCGGTGCGGACCATGCGCTCTCGGAAGAGACCGCCCGCTCTTATCTTACTGCCCTCGAACGCCTCATGTTGGTGGAGCACCAGCCACCGTGGGCCCCGCATCTGCGGTCTCGATCACGCCTCCGACATGCTCCGAAACGGCACTTCGCGGATCCTTCGCTCGCAACCGCGGCGCTGAATGCCCGACCCGCCAACCTCATGAAGGACATCCCGTGGTTCGGTTTGCTCTTCGAATCCCTGGTCGTTCGAGATCTGCGCGTGTACGCTCAGGCGATGGACGCGCGCGTCTACCACTATCGCGACAACACGGGTCTGGAGGTCGATGCAGTGGTGGACGCCGGTCCCGGCCGATGGGCCGCGTTCGAGGTGAAGCTGGGCCAGGGACGAATCGATGAAGCGGCTGCCGCGCTTCTCCGATTTGCAGACCGTTTGGACACGGCTCGCAGCGGTCAGCCGGCGGCGCTCGCGGTCATCACCGGCAGCGGCTACGGATACCAGCGGCCGGATGGCGTGGGCGTGATTCCCGTGGGAGCGTTGGGGCCGTGACAGCCCGGGATTGGAACTCACTCGGGTCATTTTGCACATTGGGGCAACCTGCGCCTGACGCACGAGCCGGGCGGGTGGAGGGTGGCGCAACATGCAAGGGAGGATGATGGACTCGCAGGCATTGGCGTCGGCCATCTCTGAATGGCGGGAACGCCGGGCAACCATGCGTGAGGAGCATGAGGAGCGGTTGTGGAGAAAGCTCCGTCTCGAGTGGAACTACAACACCAACCACATCGAGGGGAACACGCTCACCTACCACGAAACGGAACTGCTGCTCATCCATGGCCGCACGGCTGGTGGGCACCCGATGCGCCATTACGAAGAGATGAAGGCGCACGATGTGGCGATCGACCATACGCGGCATCTCGCAGACGCCGAGCGCGTTCTGGGTGAGGGCGATATCCGGGATCTGAACAAGATTCTTCTGAAGGAGCCCTTCTGGCAGACGGCCGGGACTCCAGACGGACAACAGACCCGGAAGCGGATCGTGCCGGGAGAGTACAAGACGCAGCCCAACCACGTCAGGACGGCGACCGGAGAACTCCATCGATTCGCGGAACCCGAGGAAACGCCGGTGCTGATGGAGCGCTGGACAGCAAAACTCCAGCGCGATCTCACGCGAAGCGAGTATCCGCTACCCCTCTTCCTGGCCGAGTCGCACTGGAGCTTCCTGCGCATCCATCCGTTCGATGATGGCAACGGCCGGACCGCGCGGCTGCTCACCAACTACGTGCTGCTGAGGTCAGGCCTTCCTCCGATGGTGATCAAGAGCGCCGAGCGCGACCGCTACATCGGAGCGCTGCAGAATGCCGATGTGGGTCGCATGGAGCCGCTCGCGCGGTTCATGCTGGAGAATGTCCTGTGGTCGCTCGGCCTGGCGATACGAGCCGCGAAGGGAGAGTCGATTCGAGAGAGCGAGGATGTAGGAAAGGAGATCGCTCTCTTCGTCCGACGCCACAGAGCTGGTAAGCCGAGGGCGTCCGATGTCGAACTGCTGGACGATGTGGTTAGCCAACGGATTCGTCCCACGCTCGACCGTGTCAAGAAAGAACTTGAGCCCTTGGATGAACTGTTTGCGACTAGCAGCTGGCAATTCTCCGTCGAGCACGGTCAGAGAGGCGTCGTGCAGGGTGTAGGCATATTGGATGGTCCCCTTTGGGAAAGCATAAAGGAGACCCATGTGGTGCTGCCGGGATTCCGGCTCTCTAACGAACAAAGGCTCAAGTTGGAGAGCAGATCTCCCTGGCGACACTATACGGGTCGCGAAGGGACGACGTTTTCGCTTGAGCTTTCGCTCATTTGGGAATTCGACGAAGAAGGGATATTGTTCTCGGTCAAGATCGACGGCAGGTCCATCCTAGTCCAACGTGTTCGTTACACCGAGGTACTGACGCTTGGTGCTGAAGCGGATCGCACCGTAGATATAATCAGCCAAGCTATGATGGCCGAGATTGCTCGTCGTTCAGAAGAGCAATACTGATTCGGGCACGTTCCGACGCAGGATTGGCAATCCGCAATCGAAACGGTTGCAAATCCACGACTGCATTCGTTGCAATACCACGAACGGGATGTCGTGCGGTGGAGACTCCGAGACAGACCCGGCTTCAGGAAAAGCCCGGGCGCCAAGGCTCCATGCCTTGGATGTACAAGTACAGTAATCACCTGACACCCGGCCTCACCGAGGTCAGGTCCTACGCTGCTTTCACCTCCTTTCCGGCCGAGGGTTTGCGGGTTCGCTTTCGGGGGATCCCGGACTTGAAGACGTCGTAGGGCGTCCGTCCCTCCATGCCGCGGCCGCGGTGCGGTCGGCGCCGGTTGTAGCTCTCAAGATACACGTCCAGGTCCTTCTGCATCTCCTCG
>JAJEBS010000222.1 GCA_022822425.1 Gemmatimonadota bacterium
CGCTCCAGATGCTGCTCCGCGACCTCATGGCCGGCCGTCACGGCGAGTGGCGCGAGTCGATGGTGCTGCTGATCGGGCCCATCTACAACGCGGACGGCAACGAGCGGGTGACTCTCACCAACCGGGGCCGCCAGCACGGGCCCATCGGAGGGATGGGGCAGCGGCCGAACGCCCAGGGCTACGACCTGAACCGCGATCACATGAAGCTCGACTCGCCCGAAGCGCGGTCGGTGGCGCGGCTGTTCAGCGAATACGATCCGCACGTCGCCGTCGATCTGCATACGACGAACGGGACCCAGCATGCGTACCATCTCACCTACTCGCCCCCGCTCCACCCCAACACGCCGGCCGGCATCGACGACTTCCTCCGGGAGGGGCTGCTTCCGCACGTGACCGGGGAGATCCGGGACAAGCACGGCTGGGAGTTCTACTACTACGGGAACGCCTTCGCGCGCGGTGGGGGCGAGCCCGCCTGGTACACCTTCGACCACCGGCCGCGGTTCAACAACAACTACCTCGGCCTGCGTAACCGGATCGGCATCCTGAGCGAGGCCTACTCCTACGCGTCATTCGAGGAGAGGGTGCTCGCCACGCTGTATTTCGTGGAGGAGATCCTGGACTACGTGCACGAGCACGCGGACGAGGTGCGGAGCATCGTGGCGGAGGCCGATGCCGCCTCGGTGGTGGGCGATTCGCTGGCGCTCCGCGCCGTTCCCGAACGCTCGCCGGCGCCGGTCGACATCCTCATGGGCGGCACGATCGAGGAGGCCCACCCGCTCACCGGACGCCCGCTGCTCCTGCGCACCGATACGCAGTACGTCGCGCCGATGTACGAGTACGGGACCTTTGCACCGACCCTTCTGGAGCGCGTGCCCGAGGCCTACCTGGTTCCCTCGGATCTGGAGGAGGTCCTGACGCGGCTCGCGGCGCACGGGGTCGCGCTCGAGCCGGCGGAGGCCGTGCCCGTGGATGTGGAGGCGTTCCGCATCGATTCGGTACAGACGGCCGAGCAGCCGTTCCAGGGCCACAACGAGCAGACGGTGTTCGGGCGCTACGAGCCGGATCGGGTCACCCCGGCCTCCGGGGACATGCTGGCGCGGGTCGACCAGCCGCTGGGACGCCTGTTGTTCAGCCTGCTGGAGCCGCAGTCCGACGACGGCTTCGCGAACTGGGGCTATCTCGCGGATCGGCTGCTTTCAGGGGAGTTGTATCCGGTTCTGCGGGTGCCGGGGGGCTAGCGCGGGGCGCCGTCGCCTACTCCGACGCACTCCAGCTCGGCGGCTTCACCAACAGGCGCAGCTTGTTCCCCATTCCCTTCGTCTGGAGGACCTTGACACCCAGGCGCTGGATTCCGTGCAGAAACACCTTGATGGGGTTGTTCGAGTTGAGCGGCTGCTCGATGCCGTACATGACCGGCTCTACCTCCGGTTCGAAGGTCCCGAACATGCGATCCCAGACGATGAGCATGCCCGCGTAGTTCCTGTCCCAGTACTGCAGATTCGAACCGTGATGCACCCGGTGGTGAGAGGGCGTGTTGAACAGAAACTCGATCGGACGCGGCAGCTTTCGGATGGCCTCCGTGTGCAGGATCGCCTGGAACTGCTGGACCAGGATCTCGGACAGCAGCACCAGGATCGGGTGATACCCCAGCATGACGATCGGGAATGAGAAGAGGAGCGGGAAGACCGCGTCGAGGGGGCCGAAGCGGTAGGCCACTGACATGTTGAAGTGGGGCGAGCTGTGATGCACCGTGTGCGTGGCCCATCCGACTCCGATCCTGTGCATCATGCGGTGATCCCAGTAGTACATGAGATCGGCCAGCAGGACACAGGTCACGATGGTGACCCAGTTCAGCGACAGGTGGGCCAGGCTGAAGTTCGCGTAGATCCAGAAGTAGAGCTTCGTGACGAAGAGGATGCCGAGGGCGTACTCGATGGCCACGAACGAGACGAAGGTGATGACGTTCGCCACCGAGTCGCCGATGACGTCGACGCTCAGACGCTTCAGATACGCATAGCGAATGAGTTCGACGAAGAAGAACGGGACGATCACGTACACCAGGCTCAGGTCGTTCAATACGTAGAACCAGCCCATGACCGCGTCCCAGTTGAGCGCTCTCGTGATCGCGTCGATCATGGCTCTTCACGCTCCACGGGCGCCTGGCGCTCGTCGTCCGCGGGGCTTGCCGCTTCGACACCGCGAGCAGCCCCTTCCAGCTGAAACCGCGTCTGCTCCGCCGCCTCGTCGAATGCCCTGGAGTCTTCTTCGGAACTCGCCAGGCGGGCGGCCCCGGCCAGGGCGGCCACGATGATCGCGGTCGTCAGGATCTGCCCCGGAAACGAGAGTCGATTCGGCCTGCCACGCGGCATGGTCAGGAGCCCCTGGTCTCGTGGACGGCAAGTCCGCTCGTGATCGTGTCCCAGACAAGATCCTGCGCCTGAACCAGTCCAAGCTCTCCGTCGCCGACGGCGCGGCACGCAGCCCATATCAGTCCGTCGACGCTTGCCACCACCCATGCTGTGGGCAGATCCGGCCGAATGAAGCCCTCTCGCCGGGCGAGTCCGACCAGCTCCGCCAGTTCGGCCATCTGCCGCTGGTAGGCCCCCGCGATCTCCGGATCTTCGTCAAGCTCGGCAGCCGACTCCAGGAACCGATAGTACTCGCCCGCGCCCACGACGGCCCGGGTGACCAGTCTCAGCGCGTCGGTTGCGGTGCAGGCCCGTGCCGCTGCCTCCCGCGCCACCCGGTCCGTCTCGTCGACGGCTTGCCTGGCCAGGGCCCTGAGCAACCCCGCCCGGCTCTCGAAGTGACGGAAAACCGTCGCCCGGCCCACCTGCGCCTCGCCAGCGATCCGGTCGATCGTGGCGTTCCGGCTCCGTGTTAGCATCACCGTCGCTGACGTTGTCAACCTGCTACACCCCCTCCCACCCCTTTCCGCGTCTCAGCAACAGCTCCCTCTGGGCTCGATCCCTCTTCGGCACCTCGTGGCAACGGCGGCAACGGGCCTCGTACGACTCGGCGCCTCCCACGTGGATCGTGGGGCCCTCCGCGGGCGCCGGCTCCCCGTCGATGAGGCGCTGGTTCCTCGTCGCGGGATCGCCGCACAAGACGCAGATGGCGTTCAGCTTGTCGATCCGTTCCGCGCGCGCCAGGAGGAGCCCCATGGGGCCGAAGGGCTCCCCGCGGAAGTCCATGTCGGTGC
>JAJEBS010000318.1 GCA_022822425.1 Gemmatimonadota bacterium
CTGGAGATTTAGACCGTCACCACGAGACAAAGCCCCCCGGCGAACTTCTTGCAAGTTCGCCGGGGGGCACCCAACCCCGAACATCGGCTAAAGCGAGCGGATCAGGCCCCGATCCCCGCTGAAAGTGCGCGCCCTCTCACCACAGATCCTCATCGTAGCGTGGCAAAGGCGTATCGCCGTACTCAGCGCGGCGGGCGAGATCCAGGTAACGTTCCGTGCGTTCCTCGCATCGGTCGTTCGCCTGATCGCGCTCGCCGATCGCCAGGCTCAGATCAGCCGTGAGCTCATCCTGCCGCCGTGCAACTTCCCGGTCCGAAATCGAGGCATCGGCGAACCGCGCCAGCTTCTCGAGCAGATGCTTCGTCGCGTCGAGAAAGCGTTCCTTGTTGTTGACGCCCTCCTCAATCAGGCGCGGGTCCCGCCACACCAGCGCCGGCCAGTCCGGGTTGTGTCCGGCGTCCGCATGGCCGATGTTCGGTGTCAGCTTCCCCAGACCGATATCCATGGCGTTGAAGTCGTCGTAGTAGCCGATGAAGTTCTGGTGCGCCCAGGTGTCGACGTAGCCGTGCGCCGCGACCCCGATACGGTGCAGGCTCTGGGAGCGGATCGCGGCATTCATGATGTCGTTGGCGTTGGCGCTGTTCGGCGTGGTGCACAGCCAGTGCATCTTGCCGTCCTTGCGCCACGCCGTTTCGCTGCGCGGATCGCCGGGGATGAAGTGGAAGATGGGATAGATCCGCAGCAGCTTCTCCTTCGGCTTGAGGATGTTCATGGTCTGGCTGATGTAGTTCCGGTAGGCCGATCCTTGTCCCTTGTCCACCTCAAAGACGATGTCGTTGTCGTCGATGAACTGCGACGAATGCGCCAGCACGCGGGCGCTGCCAGCGTCCATACCCGCCCTCGCGGCGATGAGGTAGGTCATGTAGTAGTGGAATTCGATGTCCATCGTCGTCCTCCTCAGAAGCGGCGGTCCGCACCGTGCGGCGCATCGGACCTGTATCCAATCGACCCCGCGCGCCATTTGCCGGCGCGCCACCTTCCCCTCTCGGCGAACCTCCAAACCGCGTTCGGGGCGGACGCAGCAACAAGGAGGTACGGAAAAAGCTCCGTCTCGGTTTCGACCGATCCCGCTACAAACGCCTCGATGCGCGCCGGCCCCACGCCCACGGTCAGCGCCCGCATCGCCATCGACCGCATCGGCGAGGGACGTCCCTGATCGGCGGTGTATCATCTCCTGCCGCTGCCCAGCGCCCGTTCGTCCGCATCCGTATCACCCATGCTCGCATCATCATCGTTCTCCCCCATGCGCAACGCCGCCAGGCCGGTCGTCGAGACGCTCCGCGAGCCCCCTCAACGCCACCGGCATCGTCCGGGACACTCCAACTCCTCGACCACACCAAGGACGGAGAGCGGGAGCTGACACCCGGTAAGGACTATTACAAACACTTTGCCTGTTCGCTCAGTTCCCTGCCGCAGGCATTTGGCCAGCTAATGCAGACCGGATCCGTTCCGTCACCTTGCGGCCTTCGTCGGTCAAGCCTCGCTCGAACTTCCTCCCATCCATGAGCAGGACCGGACCCAGCTCCTGCATGCGCTCGTGCGTGACCTCCTTGCCGGCGAGATAGTCCGGCCGCTCGAAGCCCATCACCTCCACCACCCAGGTTCGCACTTCGTCCTTCCGCCGCGCGTGGATGAGGAAGTCCGGCAGGCACGGCCCTTGCTTGGTATCAATGTCGAACACCGGCTTCTCCATCGTGAACTCGGCATCCGGGAATTCCCTGTCCAACATCCACAACGTCGTGTCGAGCGTCCCGAAGGCCTGGCGCTCGTAGTCCGAGTCCACCGGAACGGGGCGGCGGACCGACACGATCGGCTGCGCCCAGCCCCGCACGCACTCGTAGCCGCGCCGCCTGGTGGTCAGCGCCACCACTCCGAAGAACAGGTAGGGGCCCGACACGGGGCGCCCGCCGATCATCGGCCGCTTGATCCGCGTGACCACCTCGAGCTCGCCGTACTTGCTGGTTGCGGGCAGCGACCTCTCTCCCACCTGGAGCACCGGAAAGCACACGAAACCTTGCGGCACGTGGCCGTCCGGGAAGTTCCATGCGGCCTCCCGAACCTGCGCATGCACGCGCCGCCGGTCCCAGCCGGTGCGCCAAAGGAACAGGAGCCCGTCCAACGGATGTCCGGGCGCGACCTCGATTGTCTTCGCCGCGGCACTCATGGCTTCCGTCCACCCACCGATGCCCGGTGGGGGCTCATTCGCCCGCACCCGCGTGAGGCCGGTCGTCTCCAGCAACCCGCACAGGAGTCCCCGCAATGCCGGCATCCGGCGCCGTCCCGGTTCCCTGTCCCCGTCCTCCCCCGGCGCCTGAAGCGGATCGGTCAGCGCCATGCCGTCCTCGCCGGCGAGCGACTCCGCCGAATTGCCGTCCTTGCGGACGCGCAGCGCAGCAAAATATCCCTTTGGCGGGACCCGCGCCGTCCGGCGCCAATTTCTCTCGCCGAACTCCCCGCGGCTCTCCCGGTAGAAGACGCAATCGGGGTGGTGCTGCGGACGGTTTTCGCCTTGCAGCCTTCGCCACGAGTATCCGGCGCCCTCCGGCATGCGGCACGGTGCCACGAGGGGGTAGTCGTCGATGTCGATCCGGCAGTCGCACCGGAGCCACAGACCGTTCTCCCTCCCCTCTCTGAGAGCGGCCAGTGCCAACTCCCCCGTCGAGTCGCTAAGCAGCGGATCCCGGA
>JAJEBS010000266.1 GCA_022822425.1 Gemmatimonadota bacterium
GAGTTGGCGGTCTTCAAGCAGGGGCTCGACCGGGGTGCCGCGCGCTTCGCCCGCCTGGAGGGTGCGTTTTACGGCGATGGCGGCATCTATGTGGTCTCCACCAACGGCGGTGATGAGACTACCGGGCAGGTCTTCCATTACCGGCCGGTATCCGCCGACCGGGGCGAACTGACCCTGGTGTTCGAGTCTCCGGGTCCGGATGTGCTGGACAGTCCGGACAACATCGTGCTCAGCCCGCGCGGCGGGCTGGTCATGTGCGAGGACGGGAGCGGTGAGCAGTACGTGCGCGCGCTGGACCGGGAGGGCAGGATCGTCAACCTGGCGCGCGCACCGCTGGGACCGGACGGAGGGACGGCCGGCGAGTTCGCCGGCTCGTGCTTCAGCCCGGACGGGCGCGTGCTGTTCTTCAACCAGCAGGGTGGGCGGCGGGCGGGCAGCACCCTGGCGAGCGCCACCTACGCGATGTGGGGACCCTGGGAGGACGGGCCTGTATGAGCGGCGGAGCGGCCCGGACACGCTCTTTGAGTCGTACGCTGGCGGCCTTGAGACGCGGGCTGGCCGTAGCGGTGCTCGGCGCGCCGACCCTCGTGGCCGCGTGGGCCGCCAGCCCAACTGAAGGGCGAGCCCAGTCCGCAGAACACGGGCCGCTCGTGCTTGAGATGCCCGCGAGCACCCGCGGGCTGGCTCTGGGCGGCGCCTTCTACACGGTGGGCAACGACAGCGACGCCGTGTTCCACAACCCGGCCCTGATCGGGGGCAACGGCATTGTCGGCGGCGCGATGCAGCGCTTCGGCACCGCGAGCCTGTTGAGCGCCGTATCGGGCGCCGCCGACTGGTCCTCGGCCAGCGTGGCCGTGGGGGTTCAGACGCTCGGGTACGGGGTGCCGGACCGGGGGGCGGGCGTCCTGTCCCATGACGCACGGTCCCTCTTCACCAACGGAAAGACGGGAACGGCGGAGGTCGCCGTCTCGGTGGGGTATGCGCGGGAGGTGCGGGGCATACGGGCGGGCATAACCGGCAAGCTGGTGGACCAGCGCCTGGGCGGCCATCACGACGCGACCGGAGCCGTCGACCTGGGGGTGGCGGTCGGGGCCGGGCCCGCGCGGCTGGGGCTTGCCGTCCAGAATCTGGGGCCCGGGCTGACCCTGGGCGAAGTCGAGGTTCCGCTGCCCGTTCGGGTCACCGCGGGCGGGTCGACCCCGGCCATCCCCGTTGGACCACTCGACCTGGGCTGGACCGGCGCGGTCTCGCGCGAGGCGGATGGCGCGGTCGTCCCGGGCGCCGGGATGGAGATCGCGTACTGGCCGGTCCGCGGACGGACCTTCACGGCGCGCGTCGGCGTGAGACGGCCCCCGGACGGCTTCGGTCACCGGGTCACGTTCGGGGGCGCATTCAACGGCGACCGGCTTGCCATCGACTACGCCTGGCAGCGCTACGACGGCGGCGAGACGGCCCACCGCTTCGGGCTCAGCTGGCGATAGGCGGCCGCCTCGCGACGGCTCAGGGCACTCGCACCGCCGTGTACGCCGGGTCCATGCGCGCGAAGCCCACGTCGTCCAGCACCACCTCGCCCGCAACCGTCCGGTCGAAGACCAGCCCGACTTCCCTGAATTCGTCCAGCCGCAGCCCGGGAGCCGCCTCCAGGAAATCCGCCAGCGGAATCGAGTAGCTCTGCAGCAGCAGCTCGAAGAGATTGGCGAAGCGGTCGTCCTCGAGGTCCCGGCGCCGCAGGACCCGCATCTCCAGCGGTTTGCGCACCGGCCCGTAGCGGCTGAGCGGCACGGAGGCGACGGTTCCGTTCCCGTCCCGCGCCACGATGCTCAGGTCGGGCGGCGCGTCGTCCTCATCATCGTCTTCCTCGTCCCCGGCCTCGCTGCCCTCTTCCCTGTCCCCGGAGTCGCCCGAATCGTCCTCGCTTTCGTCCCCGGAGTCGCGCGGCCCCGGAGTCGCCCGGGTGACCGCAACCGACAGCTCCAGCGACGCGTCCGGCCCTAGTTGCCACTCGGCGGCGAGCGTCCCGGGGAGCTCGATGGTGTACGCCGCGGGCGGCCCCAGCGTGTCCGCGCCCGCGATGCGGTTGTTCCAACCCAGCCACACGGCCTGGTTGTCCTGCGAGGCCGAGGTTTCCGGCCGGTTGCTGGACCGCAACCCGATGCGCCCTTCCCGCCAGGTCGACAGGCTGTCGCCGCGCATGCGAACTCCGGGGTGGGTTCCCGAGGTGACGTCGATGTCCTCCTCGTAATCGGCCAGCGTGCGGAAGCCCTCGGTCTGGAAGCGGGTCACGTACATGGTCTTCGGCAGCCAGCCGCCGATCACCCGGTGATCGCGGAACATCGGCAGATAGCGGCGGTCGTCCCGAAGCGTGGTCTCCAGGAAGGCGGAGATGTAGATCTCGGCGAAGCGGCGCTGGTCCTCGCCGGGCATGAGCGCGCGCAGGTCCAGGATGCGCCCGCTGCGCGGCCCGTTGTCGTGCGCGCCCCACACGGTGTTCCACTGTCCGTGGTTGGCGCGGTAGACCCAGACGGCCGTCTTCAGGCGCGGCCGCCCATCGGTGAACTTGACGCGCTTGTACAGGCGCAGGCCGTGGAAGCTGGTCACGTCGCCGTCGTGCGACCCGTGGAAGACCATGTAGTTGACGTTCTCCACCGGCACGAAACGGTTGGTGGGCAGGTACTGCCCGTCCACCGGCGCAATGGCGATGATCGCGCGGATGTCGTAGTCGAAGTCGAACTCGAGGGACGCGTCGTCCGGGTAGCGATCGAGGCGGTTGAAGGCCGCGGCGTGACCCACGGCCTCTCCGCCCCTCGAATGCCCGATGAGCGCGATGCGCTCCATGTCGACGCGCCCGTGGAAGAGGTTTTCCTCGTCGTCGTTGAACCCCTCCCAGACTCCGACGTGCTGCAGCAGGAACCAGCCCCGGGCGTCGTTCTCGCCCCGGATTCCGCCGTTGATGAAGTTCATGTCCACGGACGCCAGGATGTAGCCGCGGCTGGCCAGCAGCTCTCCCAGGTAGTCGTAGCCGGGGTCCGAGAAGTCGCGCATGTTGTGGTTGCCGTGCACCACCAGCACCAGCGGGAAGGGCCCGTCGCCGACCGGATACCAGACACGCGCGTTGAGCGGGAAGCGATCCGGCTCGAAGCCCCAGTAGCTGTTGCGGCTCTCCGCCGACGAACCGAGGTCGACCAGTTTCGAGGCATCCACCGACCCGGTGACGTAGGTGACCGAGTCCCGGTACTCGGACCGGTTCCTGTCGGTGCCGCTGCCGTAGTAGAGGGTGCGCACCTCATGGGGGCCGCGCCGACCGGGATCGGGTGCCTCCAGAAGCTGACGCGAGAGAACGTCGTCCGCGTCGCTGGGAGCCAGTTCCAGCGGTCCGCGGCAGCCGGCAAACAGAATGAGCGCGAGGATCCCGACCCATCTGCCGGTAGTCCCAACGTAGCCGGATGGTTGCAAGACCCCCCTCCTGCACGCAAAATGCGCTAACGGAAGCGCGATGTTCGACGGTGGCCCGGACAAGACCCGGGAGCAGCATTCTAGGCGACCCCGGCCATCTCGATCAAGCAGCCCGCGGCGGCGGGACGCATTCAGGAACCTTTCGTCGCATGGAGCGATACGAGCGTTCCGCGCTTGTGCCGTGGGAGAAGATGTCGGCAGCTCTCAAACCTGGGGTGTGACGTGAGTCGAGAGCGACGCTTGCAGCAGAGGGGAGGCGGGTGGAGGCGGGGAGCCGTTGGCATCGCGCTCGCGGCGGCGGGCATATCGGCCGCTGCCGTCCTGGTCGACGGACCTTCCCTGCGGTCCAACGGAACCGCGCCCCCGATGCTGGCCGGCCATCCGGCCGACGCGACCCCCGGGACGCCGGCGCGCCTCCCCCTCCCGGAAGAAGCGCAGCAGGGACGCCCCCTGCCCATGCACGAGTTCTACTTCACCCGCGCGGCGTACAGTGGCGGAGGCGGAGGCTTCCGGCGCTGGCGGAGGCAGTCCTGGGCGACGGATTATCCCAAGTCGGACCGCCAGTTCCTGATCGTGGCGGAGCGCCTCACCGGGCTGGACATGTTCATGGAGGCACATCCCCGGGAACTCACCGACGAGCATCTCAACCGCTTCCCGTTCCTGTACGCTCTGGAGGTCGGGGGCATGTCGATGACCCCGGAGGAAGCCACCGCGCTGAGGGACTACCTCCTGCGGGGCGGCTTCCTGGTGGTGGACGACTTCTGGGGCACATACGAGTGGGACATCTTCGAGTACGAGATGCAGAAGGTCCTACCCGAATACCCGATCGTGGACATTCCGCTCGAGCACGAGATCTTCCACACCTTCTACGACATCGACGAGATCATCCAGGTACCGAACGTCAACAACGGAAGGGGGGGATGGCGCACCCACGAGCGGGACGGCTACGAGCCCTTCGTGAAGGGCATTTTCGACGAAGAGGGCCGGCTGATGGTGATCATCAACTGGAACACCGATCTGGGGGATGCCTGGGAGTGGGCGGAAGACCCCTACTATCCGCTCAAGTACTCGACCTACGCCATCCAGATGGGCGTCAACTTCATCATCTACGCCATGAGCCACTGACCGGACCCCGGACGTGCTGACCAGCCTCTTCGAGTTCCTCTTCAAGTACCGGCCGGTCGTCTTCCAGGAGGGCGACTTCTCGCTGGGGATGGCGGGCGCGGTCGCGACCGGCGCCGTAGTGGCAGGCCTGATCGGCCTGTTCGCGCTTCTGACCTACCTGGGCGTGCGCGGCAAGACCCGGCCGCTGGATCGTCTGGTGCTCGGGGGACTCCGCTTCGCGGGACTCGCGGTGCTCGCCTTCTGTCTTCTGCGGCCGGCCCTGGTGGTCTCGACGGTGGTGCCGCAGCAGAACTTCGTGGGCGTGCTGCTGGACGATTCCCGCAGCATGGAGATCCAGGACTTCGACGGCCGCTCCCGCGGATCCTTCCTGCAGGAGACCTTCGGCACGCCGGATTCCCCGGTCCTCTCCGCCCTGTCCGACCGCTTCGCGGTGCGCTACTTCCGCTTCTCGTCGCGCACGGACCGCATCGAGGACTTCTCCGAGATGAGCTTCATGGGAAGCCGCACGCGCCTCGGACCGGCGCTCGAGCGCGCCCGCTCCGAACTGGCCTCGGTGCCGCTCTCGGGCCTGGTCCTGGTCACCGACGGAGCGGACAACTCGGGCGAAGAGCTGACCGAGGCGCTCATGCCGCTGCAGGCGCAGGGGATTCCGGTCTACACCGTGGGCGTGGGCGAGGAGAGCTTCCGGCGGGACATCCAGGTCAGCCGCGCCGACCCGCCCAGGACGGTGCTCACGGGTTCCTCGGTGGTGGTCGACGTGGTGGTCACGCACACGGGCTACGAAGGCGAGACCGTGTCGCTGATCGTCGAAGACGAGGGACAGATCGTCAGCACCGAGGAGGTCGAGCTGCCGGATGACGGGCAGCCGGTCACGGTACCGGTTCGCTTCACCGCATCCACGCCGGGCGCGCGCGCCTACACCTTCCGCATTCCGGTGGCCGTGGACGAGCAGGTCACGCAGAACAACAGCCAGACCGCGCTGGTGAGCGTCGAGGACCGGCGCGAGAAGAACCTCTACTTCGAGGGCGAGCCGCGCTACGAGGTGGGGTTCCTGGGGCGGGCGGTGGCGGATGACGACAATCTGCAGCTGGTGGTCCTGCAGCGTACCGCCGAGAACAAGTTCCTGCGCCTGAACGTCGACGACGGAGAAGAGCTGCAGGGCGGGTTCCCCGATACCCGGGCGGAGCTGTATGCCTATCGCAGCCTGATTCTGGGAACGGTGGAAGCGAGCTTCTTCACCGGCGACCAGCTGCAGATGATCGCCGACTTCGTCGACAAGCGGGGCGGCAGTCTGCTGGCGCTCGGCGGACGCAACTCCTTCGCCCGCGGCGGCTACGCGGGCACGCCGGTCGCGGACGTGCTGCCGGTGGTGTTCTCCGACGCGGACGCGCGTCCCGAAGGCTATCACACCTTCATCAGGATCGAGCCCACCCAGGCGGGGCTCGGCGTCCCCGCGCTCCAGCTGGCGGCCACCGAGGAGGAATCCGGGGCGCGCTGGCCGGAGTTGCCGCTGCTCCTGACCTACAATCCGCTGCACCGGATCAAGCCGGGCGCGACGACTCTGCTCCACGGCATCGCGGAGGATCTGCCGGAGGAGCATGTCGCGCTCGCCTTCCAGCGCTACGGCGCGGGCAAGAGCATGAGTCTGGCCGTCCAGGACACGTGGATCTGGCAGATGCAGCTTCCGCTCGAGGACGACACCCACGAGACCTTCTGGCGGCAGATGCTGCGCTGGCTGGTGGATGGCGTGCCCGACCAGGTGACCGGCCAGGTGCCGCGGGACCGGGTGGAGCCGGGGGAGAGCGTGGCCCTCACGGCGATCGTGAACGACTCCAGCTACCTCGGGATGAGCAACAGCGTCGTGGAGGCCACCGTGACCACTCCCCTGGGCGAGGAGGTGGAGCTGGGGATGGACTGGGCGGTGGACAGCGACGCCGGGGAGTACGAAGCCGACTTCACTCCTTCCGAGGAAGGACTGCACACGCTGACCGTGCGCGCATACGACGGCGACGACCTGATCGGCGTCGACGAGGCGTACTTCCAGGTGGCGCCCCAGCGGAGCGAGTACTTCGACGCGGGCGCCCGCGCGCCGCTGCTCGAGCGCATCGCCGACGAGACGGGCGGGATTTCCTACACGCCGGAGACGGTCGCGGCGCTCCCCGAGGACATTCGCGTGACCGGCGCGGGCGTCACCCTGGTGGAGGAGATGGACCTGTGGGACATGCCGATCCTGCTTCTCCTCCTGCTCGTGCTGATCCTGAGCGAGTGGGGCTATCGGCGGGTGAGGGGGCTGGTGTGAGGGGTTTTCTCCATGGCGCGGGATCGAGGCGGGTCGCCGCCGCCACGGCGATGGTCCTGGCGGTTTCGGCTCTCGACGTGAGCGCCCAGCAGACGCACCTGGTCGTAATCAGCGGGGCGAGCGGCGCCGGGGAGTTCCGCGAGCGGTTCCACCAGTGGGGGCTCACGGTGGTGCGGGCGGCGGTGGACAAACACGGGCTCGATCCGGCGGACGTGATCTGGCTGGCCGAGCGGCCCGAGATGGATCCGCTCATCGACGGACCATCCCGGCGCGAGAACATCGAGACCGCCCTCGGGGAGTTGAGCGGGCGGGCGGGCCCGGGCGATGCGGTGATGATCGTGCTGATCGGGCACGGCACCTCCAGCGGGGGCGAATCGCGCTTCAACGTGCCCGGGAGGGATCTCAGCGCCACCGACTTCGCCTTTCTGGTGGAGCGGTTCGGGACCCGAAACGTCGTGTTCGTCAACACAGCCAGCGCGTCGGGCGCCTTCATATCAGAGATATCCGGTCCGAACCGGACGGTGATCACGGCGACCCGCTCTCCCCGGGAGGGCAACGCCACCCGCTTCGCCGGGTTCTTCGCCGACGCCTTCGCGGGCGAGGTGGCCGATACCGACAAGGACGAGCGCGTGTCGGTGCTGGAGGCCTTCGCCTACGCCCGCAGGGAGGTCGAACGCAGCTTCGAGGAAGAGGGCCTGCTCGCCACGGAGCACGCCCTGCTCGACGATAACGGGGACGGGGTGGGGAGCGGCTTCGAGGACGAAGGCGATCTGGACGGCGCGCTGGCGCGCACCGTGTTCCTCTCCCGGGGAGGGGGGCGGGTGACGGACGCCGAGATTGCGGCGGACCCCGAACTGGCGGCGCTCTACCGGCAGCGGCAGGAGCTGGAGGAACAGATCGCCGCGCTCACAGCGCTCAGGGACACCATGGAGGCAGAGCAGTACGAGGCGGAGCTGGAGGGGCTGCTGGTGGAGCTGACGCTGACCACGCGGGCCATCCGCGAGAGGGAAGGGGGAGGAGAGCGGTGAAGGCCGGCTTCCGGCGGCGGACGCCGGTGCGCGCGGCGTTGTTGCTTGCGCTCGCGACCGCGCTCTCCGTGGCGGCGCCGCTGGCCGCGCAGGCCGAAGCGAACGCCCTCGCGGCGCTGGCGAGCGGGGAGTACGACGACGCGATCCGTCAACTGCGGCGCCTCGCACGTGACCGTGCCGCCACCGTCGCCGTCCATCGCGCGCTCGCGCGCGGCCTCGCCGAGGTGGGACGATACGGGGAGGCGGAGGAAGCGGCCCGGGACGGCCGCGACCGCCACGGGGCCGCGCTCGACAACGTGCTCGGCGAAATGCTGGTGGAACAGGGGCGCTACCAGGAGGCGGCGGCCAGCTTCCGCTCGGCGATGGCGGCCGGAGCCGACGACGAGGTCACCGCCCGCGTGAACCTGGCGGAGCTGCAGCTGCGGACCGGCCAGCGCGACGAAGCCATGCGCGCCTTCGACGGCTTCATCGACTTCTACAACCGGACCACCTCGCTCACGTCAGCCGAGCTCACCGCGGTGGGCATCGCCGTGCGCCATCTCGGCGTCGAGGAATCGCAACTGCTGCAGGACGCGCTGCGGGCCTTCGATGAGGCCGTGGCCGCGGACCCGTCCAACCCGGAACCGCACCTGCGTACGGGACAGCTCTTCCTCGACACCTACCGGAGTCCCGACGCGCGCGAGTCATACCAGCAGGTGCTCGCCCGCAATCCCCGCCATCCGCAGGCGATCCTGGGGATGGCGCTGGCGCACGAATTCGACGGCTCGCCCGAGGCCATGGGCACCGCGCGGAGCGCCCTCGAAATCAATCCCGACCTGGTCCCGGCCCGGACATTGCTGGCGCGCCTGCATCTGCGCCTGGAGGAATACCCGGCGGCCGAGGAGGAGGCACGTGCTGCACTGGAGGTGAACCCGTCGTCGCTGGAGGCGCTCTCGGTGCTCGCGGCGACCTGGTTCCTGCGCGACCGCCACGAGGACTTCGAGGCTGTCCGCGGGCAGGTGCGCGCGCTGAACCCGCAGTACCCGGGCCTCCTCACCACCGTGGCCGACATGGCGGTGCAGACGCGCCGCTACGCGGACGCCGTCACGCTCGCCGCCGAGGCTGTGGCAATCGATCCCTATTCCTGGAAGGCACGCGGCATCCTGGGCATCAACCAGCTGCGGGTGGGCGCGATCGAAGAGGGTCAGGCCGAACTCGAACGGGCCTTCGCGGGCGATCCCTTCAACCCGTGGTACAAGAACACCCTCGACCTCCTCGACACCTTCGAGCGCTATCGCATCACCGAGACCGAGCACTTCATCATCGCCATCGACGGTCGGGAGGCGGAACTGCTGGCCCCGTTCGTGGCCGAGCTGGCCGAGCGGACCTACCAGGCCCTGGCCGAGCGCTACCAGTACGAACCGCCCACCCCGATCCGGCTCGAACTCTTCCCCAGCCACGCGGATTTCTCCGTGCGCACGGTCGGGCTCGCCGGCCTCGGGGCGCTGGGGGTGAGCTTCGGCTCGGTGGTGGCCATGGATTCCCCGTCGGCGCGCGACCGGGGCGAGTTCAACTGGGCGTCGACCCTCTGGCACGAGATCGCGCACGTCTTCCACCTCGCGCTCTCCAACCACCGCGTGCCGCGCTGGCTCGCGGAGGGATTCGCGGTCTACGAGCAGCGCCGCGGCGCGCCCTCCTGGGGGCACAACCTGAACCCGGGCTTTCTGATCGCCTACCACCAGGACCGGGTCCTGCCGGTCAGCCAGCTCAACAACGGCTTCGTGCGCCCGAGCTATGGAGACCAGGTGGTGCACTCCTACTACCAGGCGTCGCTGGTCTGCGAGCTGATCGCGCGCGATCACGGGCCCGAGGCGCTGGTGGCCATGCTCCGCGAGTACGCGGCGGGCGCCACCACCGAGGAGGTTTTCGAACGGGTGCTCGGCACGGAGATCGAGCGCTTCGACCGGATCTTCACGGACTACTTCGAGGAACGCTTCGCCGGGGCGCTGGCGGCCACCGAGCCCCTGCCCGCGCTGGCCGAACGGGGCTCGCGCGCGCCGGACGAGGTGCGGCGGCTGGCGGTGGCCCACCCCGACAACTTCATGGCGCAGATGGCAATGGGCGCGCAGCTCTTCGACGAGGACAGGGTCGACGAGGCCGAGGAGTACCTGGCGCGTGCCCGAGACCTGTTCCCGGAATACGCGGGACCCGGCAGCCCGGGCTGGCTGCTCGCGCGCATCCATATGCAGCGGGGCGAC
>JAJEBS010000110.1 GCA_022822425.1 Gemmatimonadota bacterium
CGCGGGGCTCATCCTCTACCGGATGGAGTCGTGGGCGATCGACTACTACGCCGGCCCCTTCCCCGCCCCGCGCCAGTTGGGTCTGTACGGCCTTTTCTTCGGATTCGGGTGGATGCTGTTCCACAGGCGGGAGACGCTCGAGGGCTTCAAGCGCCCCGCATGGGCTTTCCTCGCTGCCGGAATCGCGTGCTTCTTCGCGTACCGGCACTTCTTCGAAATCGGCTGCCCCCTCAGGCCGGACAGGACGTGCGTGGGGGCGGGCGACGGGTCTCATCTGGGGGCGGTCGTCTTCCTCGCCTTCTCCATGTGGTTCATGGCCTACAGCCTGATCGGACTCTTCCAGCGCTACATGGACCGGCCGAGCCCGCGCTGGCGATACATGGCGGACGCCTCGTACTGGATCTACATCGTCCATATGCCGTTCGTGATGTTGCTGCCCGCCGTCCTCGCCAGCGTTCCGCTGCCGGCGATGGTCAAGCTCGTGCTCGTCGCGACGATGGCCACCGGCCTGATTCTCCTCATCTACCACTACTTCGTGCGATCGACCTTCATCGGGGAACAGCTGAACGGTCGCCGCTACCCGCGGGCTGCAGCGTGACGTCCGCGGCCGGCGAGAGCGGCTCCGCGCGGCTGTGGACGGCCGGGAGGGCGCGAGCCGGCAAAGGCGGCCCGCTCGCCTGCACGGCCCGCGACGGCGGTGCGGCAAGCGTCCTGATGCTCGCGATCCTGGCGTCGGGACGGGCGTAACGCGCAACATTGCATCCAATCCACTAAACACTGCCGAGACGGGAGGAACGCGCATGGGCCAGGAAACGACGGCACTCATCACCGAGCCGATGGCGGTATTCGCGTTTCTGGCCACCATCGTGGCCCTGGTCTTCTGGGTCTCGGAGCTGCCGCGCTTCCGCAAGGTGTTCGAGGTCGTGCCGCCCGTCATCTACGTGTATTTCCTGCCGATGCTGGCCACCACCGCGGGAATCACGCCCGCGGAGTCCCCCCTCTACGGCTGGACGGTGCCATACCTGCTCCTCTTCGCGCTCCTGCTGCTGATGGTCTCGGTGGATGTCGGGAGCATCCTGAAGCTCGGCGGGACCGCGCTCTTCATGGTGGCGGCAGGCACGGTGGGGATCATCATCGGCGGACCGATCTCGCTCCTGATCTTCAGGGACATGCTGCCGCCCGACGCGTGGACCGGCTTCGCGGCGCTCTCGGGAAGCTGGATCGGGGGAACCGCCAACATGGTGGCAGTCGCGGAGAGCGTGGGCACGTCGCCCGATGCGATGGGGCCGGCGATCGTGGTCGACACGGTGGTCGGGTACGGGTGGATGGGCGTTCTCATCGCGATGGTGGGGCTTCAGGGGCGCTTCGACCGCCGCACGAAGGCGCGCACCGCCGTGGTCGAGGAGACCAACCGCCGCCTGGAGGCGTTGAACCGGGAGCGACGCGCGATTTCACTGCGGGATGCCGTCATCATGATCGGGATGGGAATGGCGTGCGCGGTGGGCGCCCAGCGCCTGGGCGGCATGCTCCCCGCCCTCGGGAATCCGACCATCATCAGCAGCACCACATGGGCGATCCTGATCGTCGTGACCGGGGGGCTGATCCTGTCGTTCACCCGGCTGCGGGAGCTGGAGGCCGCGGGCGCTTCGCATCTCGGCTACACGGCGCTCTACCTGTTGCTGGCCGGGATCGGGGCCCAGGCCAACCTGAGGGCCGTGCTCGAGGTTCCGGAATACCTGCTGGCCGGAGCGGTCTGGATCGCGATCCATCTGGTCGTGCTGCTGGTCGCGGCCCGGATCGTGCGCGCGCCCCTGTTCTTCGTGGCGACCGGAAGCATGGCGAACGTCGGCGGAGCGGCGTCCGCTCCGGTGGTCGCGGGGGTGTACCATCGCGCGATGGCGCCGATCGGGCTGCTGATGGCCGTGGCCGGCTATATCCTCGGGATCTACGGGGCGCTCGTGTGCGCGTGGCTGCTGGGTCAGGTGGGCGGATGAGGGGGATGGCCGGACGACACGCCGGACCTGCGCACAAGGCGGTGGCAGTCCAGAGGTCGGCGGCCTCGGTTGGCGCACCCCGGCTGACGGCGCGCTCCCTCGGCGTGAGCCTGTTGCTCCTCGCCACCGCCTGCTCCTCTGCCCCGGCCGAGCCCGACCCCGCCCTCCTGGAGGCGATCGACTGGTATACCGGGGTGGTCGGAACCGTCGACGACGCCCGCGCCCGCGAGCTGCTGGAGCAGGCGGTCGACCGCGGGGGGCCGCTGGCGCGGATGTGGCTGGCGCGCGTCCATTCGACGGGCCGGATGGGCTTTCCCCGCGACGAGGAGCGGGCGCGCGCGATCGCCGCGGAGGTCATCGCGGAGGTGGAGCGCGCGGCGGACGCGGGCGTGCCGGAGGCCGTCTTCCTTATGGGAACGGCCTACGACGAGGGGCTGGGCAAGCCGGTCGATCCCGAGCAGGCCGCGGTCTGGCACCGCCGGGCCGCGGAGCGGGGACACGTGCTCGGCGCGCACAATCTCGGGAACCAGTACGCGGCCGGGCGGGGCGTGGAGGAGGACCACGCCCTGGCGGCGGAATGGTGGCTGCGGGCCGCCGAACGGGGGGACGCCATCACCCAACTCCGGCTCGGCGAGGCCTACGAGTCCGGGCGGGGGGTGGAGCAGGACCTCGAGCGAGCTCGCGAGTGGTACGGACGGGCCGCCGCGGCGGGCAACGCGCAGGCGCGGGAGGCGCTGGAGCGGCTGGGGGGGTAGAACGACAGCAGAATGACGTCGCTTCCGTCGTTTTGCCCGTCAATCTGACGACTCACGCGCCAATCATGCGCCGCTCTCGCATGTGGGCTTCAGCAGCCCGCAGGACAGAAGCCGATCGTGAAGACCAGGCGAGGACGGCGCGAGCGGGAGCCGGTCAGTCTTTCGGCCGATAGTCCGCCACCGCCCGCTGGAGAGCCCGGTACATCAAACCCGGATCGCCGAGCCGCCGCCTCAGTTCCCGCTCCAGACCCGCTATCGGGTAGAGGTTCTGCGGCGCCCGGTCATCCTTGTGCGGCTCGGAGGCGAATCTCGGCAGCACGGCCGCCGTCGCGTCCGCGATCTTTCCTATCCGCTCCAGTTCTGTGTCCGGCCAGGCCTCGCAGCGGACGATTCCCGCCCAGGGGTGCCCCGTGCCTTCGGTAAGGCGCAGATACCACGAGTAACGCGTAAACTTGGTCTGAATGAGGAAGATGGGAGTTCGCTGCCGCGGCGCGAGACGGGCCACTACTGCGCGCGGACCTGCGGACAGGTATTGGACGCGGTGGCTCTTCACGTAGCCGATGGCACCCGGAATGCGCTGGCGACCGCGCAGCGGTCCGTCCATCACCATCAGGGCTGCAGAGTGCAGCGGGCGATTGGCGCCGTTGGAATCCGCGCCAAGGCCAGCGCGCGCCGAGCCAACAGGCGATCGGCTCGTCTTCCATCCCCCGGCAACCTCGACCTCGAGCCGGCCCATGCGTTCCTGCAGCCCGTTGATCAGTTGCGGGAGGTCGTCATCCGCCACCGGGCACGCGGCGAAGGCTCCGGCCCGCGTGACGAGATCCGGAACCCCGGCCCGCCCGAAGAAGCCCCGGCGCACCTCGGCCGCCACGATCTCGGCCCTGCGACCGCAGCGCACGACTCCGGCCGCGTAGGAGGCGCAGATGCCCAGCCGGGACTCGTCCTCCTCCGTCATCCAGATGCGCGCCTCGATCCGGCGCACCCCGTCAACGAAGTAGACCCGCGTCGGGATGCGGACGCCTTCGGTGGCACCCATCGGACGCCACTCGTCCTCCGCAATCTCCACCGCGGCGTCCACCTGCTCCGCGGGCACCTCTTCCCTCTCCATCTCCACCGGCGAGCCGAATTCAGGCGACCAGCCTTCGATGGCGAGGGACTCGAAGCGTCTCAAGGCATTCCCTGATGGATCAGCCCAGGTCCCGCGGCCAGATTTGCGGATGGCCCTTCAGGCTGACCGGTCCGAAGTCGCCCAGGTCGAGCGTCGCAATCGCCAGCGCTTCCAGACGCTCCGCCACCGCCATGACGACCCCGTCCACCAGGCCCAGCGAGAGGGCACCATACGCACGATCGAGTTGGAGCGCCCTCCGCAGATCGGCCGAACTACCCCATTCGATTGAAAAACACCCTTCCTCGAGGTCGGCGCAGAATGCCCGGTGGACGTCAAGGCCAACCGTCCGTGGGACCATGTAGTCCAGCTCCGGCAGGATCGCCCAGGGCAGCACCCATTGGTCCCGGGAGGCGCGGAACGCCGCCGTCAGTGCTGCGTGCGCACCACTGCGCCGGTCAAGAAGCCCGAGAACGGCACTGGTGTCCGCCACGATCACGGGGCCGGATCTCCGGAATCAGGCAGGCCGGGGCGCTCTGCGGACGGCGTAGTCTCCTCGGTCGCCGCTCCCGCGAGCGCTTCCGAGCCGAAACCGTCCATCATGTCCTCGTACCTTTCGGCCAGGTTGCAAACGCCACTGTCCCCCATGCCAATGGACCGGGGCCATCGACGCTGCGTGGCGCGAGCCGTGTATTCCGCCACCGCCTCGCGCACCAGTTCGGCCGCCGAACGTCGTTGATCGGCCGCAAGGGACTTGAGCTTGCGGTAATCCGCCGCATTCAGGTACACCGTCGTCTTGATCGTCTTCATAAGATATATGGTATGTGGCAACCATATACCACGCAAACCGGCTGACGACGGGCTACGTCTCCAGCCGCTCCACCGACGACGAGTTGCCCACCTTCTCTACCCGGTACTGGACAGGAATGCGATCGGCCAGCTCGGGAACGTGGGTCACGATACCCACCATGCGCTCGGTGCCGAGCTGCTCGATGGTGGTCGCCACTACGTCCAGCGTGTCCGAATCGAGGGTGCCGAAGCCTTCGTCCAGGAAGAGCGCCTCCAGCTTTGCGCTCCCGTGCGCCGCCAGGTTGGCGACCTGTTCGGCCAGCGACAGCGCGAGCGCCAGCGAGGCGAGGAAGGTCTCGCCTCCGGAGAGGGTCTTGGCCAGCCGGGGCTCGTCGGCGTTCCTGTGGTCGATCACCAGGAACTCGTTCTTGTCCGACAGACCGAGCGAGTACTGGCCGCTGGAGAGTTCGTGCAGCTGCGTCGTAGCGCCTTCCACGAGCCAGGTCAGAATCTGGTTCTGCATCCAGGCGCCGAAGCTTCTTGCGTTCAGGTGGCTTCCCAGGTCCTTGGCGACGAGTGCCCGCTTGCGGACTTCCTCCTCGTCCCGGGCGACGCGCTGCCTCTTCTCAACGTCTTCTCGCAGCTGCTCGAGCTTCGTGCGGGCAGATCCCAGCGCTTCCAGACACCTGCTGTCCGGCTCTTCCCCGGGACCCAGAGGAAGACCGTCGTGCTCGCAGCGCTCCCGGAGCACGTCGGCGAGCCGGTTCTTCTCCTGCGTGGCCGCCGACCGGTCCGAATCGGCCTTCGCCATGGCTTGCCTGGACGCGACATACTGCCGTTCGGCCCACTCCGACAGGCCGGTCCACGAACCGGACAGGTCGCCCTCGACGGCCGGCGGCGGCTTCATCCCGGCGACGACATCGCGTACTGCCTGGTATTCCGTCCATGCCGCCGCGATGCGCGACTGCCAGCCTTTCAGCTCCCGCTCGGCAACGCTGCGCGCGCGTGCGGCCGCATCCTCCTCGCCCTGGGCCCGCCGCACTGCCTCTTCGGCCACGCGAATCCTGGCCAGGCGATCCGCCGTTTCCTCCGGGGTCGGTGCCCCCGCCAATTCCTCACGCAGGTTCGCGGCGAACCTCTTCTTCTCTCTCAGCGTGGCGCTGGCACCGTTCAGAAGGGCCTCGCACCCGGCCCGCTCGCGGGCGGCGTTGGCAGCCTGCTTCTCCAGCGCCCGCACCCTCGTCTCTCCATCACCGATCCGGATCAGCTCCACTGCGATCTGTTCGGGCGCGGGTTTCCCCGCCAGCTGTTCGCGGAGCGCCTCCAGAGATTGCTCCTTGAGTTCCAGAGCGGTTACGCAGGCTGTCCGGGTCGCCGCCCGGGCATCCTGTGCTTCCGCGGCCCGCTTCGACCCCGCCTCCGCGGTTCTCCTTCGCTCACGAGCCCCGTCCAGATCCGCAGGGACGTCGTGGTGCGGCAGCTCTGCCACCGTCTGCAGGCATACCGGGCACGGCTCGCCTTCCGCCAGATGATGGGCCATGTCGGCGGCGGTGTGAGCGACCCGCAACGCCTCCAGTGTCCGTGTCGCGGCCTCCAGCTCCCGACCGGCCTCAGCCTTTCGGCCAGCGGCCCCCGCGTAGGCCAGTTCGGCGTTCGACAGCGCCTGCCGTGCCCGCTCAACGTCGGCCTCGAGTCTCTTGTGCTGGTCGTGTTGCCGGAGGACACCCTCGAGTTCCGGCTTCCCCGCCAGCTCCTCGAGCGACTGCCTGGCCCGTGCAAGGTCCTCGTTCAGGGTCTTCTCATGGCGGGCCGACGACGCGGCGGCTTCTGCAGCGACGTTCAACTCCTCCCGCGTCTGCCCGATCCCGGCTTCCAGGTCGCGTAACTCGCGACGCATCCGGACCACGTTCTCGAGGGATGCCTTCTGGGGCAGCACAACCAGGGCGGCCTGGGCACCACGCCGGCGCTCGACCGCCCGTTCCCGCGTCTCCGCAGCCGCCCGCACCGTCTCTTCCGACTCCCGGTGACGTGTCGCGAGGACCTCGGTTCCTTCCGGGACCCGGACTTCGGCCAGGAGCTCCAGTTGGTCGGCTGCCTTCGCCCAGCGATCTCCCGCGGCCTGAGCCTCCGAAGTGAGGCGCGCCAGTTCGGCCGTGACCTCCTCGATGTGTTTCCGGAGCTGCTCCAGCGTCGCGATCCGCGTCTCGACGACGCCGACGGCCTCGGGAGTCGCGTGCGCCAATGACGATTGCAACTGCCACCGGAGATTGTCGGCGCGGCCTTCTTCGAGCCTCCAGCGCCGGTTCGCGGCCTTGCGCAATCGCTCGTAGAGCCCCAGGCCGAGCAACCTTTCCAGCAGCTGCTTGCGTTCGCCGGGCCTGGCGCGCAGAAACGCCGCGAACTCGCCCTGTGGGAGCACGACGCACTTGGTGAAGTGTTCGAGCCCCAGCCCGATCACATCCTTCTCAATGCAGCTCGACAGCTCCGATTCGGTTGCGGCCAAGGTCGTTGAAGCGCCGTTTGCCCGCTCCTCCAGACGGGCTTCCTTCGTGGTGGCGCCGGTCGCGGTCCGCTGGACCACCCGTACCGCGGTGAAGGACCGGCCGCTCGCCTCGAAGTCGAGCCGCACCCGGGCCTGGTTCTTCCCCTGACTGATGACGGGCGCGATCAGGTTGCGGTTGTCGTAGCGCGGAACCGATCCGTAGAGCGCGAAGATCATCGCGTCGATCAGGCTCGATTTGCCGGAGCCGGTAGTCCCTCTGAAGACCAGCAGGTCGGTGTCGCCGAAGTCGACGGCCGTGGGCGCGCGGTAGGAGGTGAAGCCCTCCAGCTCAAGCCGTAGCGGACGCATACTCCTCCTCGAGCAGCTCGTCGAAGAGCCTCGCCAGCGCCTCGGCCTCGATGTCCGCCTCCTTCAGGTAGCGACGGAACTGGGCCCGGGGGTCGCGCAGTTCCGTCGGGTCGACCGGCGAGGGAGACGGTGTATCTTCCACCTCCCTCGGCTTCACCAGCACGTCGACCGCATGCGGAAACATGTCCCTGACCCTCTCCGCCAGGCCGGGGGACGGGGCCTGCTCGACGAATATCCGCAGGAAATCGTCGCCGGTCGTGCCCGCCACCTGTTCCAGCTGGAGGATGTTGCCGCGGATGGTCCTGAGCGCCCGCCCCGACGCGAGCGCAATCGGCCGCCTGCGCGCAGGCTTCCCCGCCTCCACCTCGACGATCGTGACGCTGTGCTCCCCGTGCGTTTCCCCGAAATCCATCGCGAACGGCGACCCCGCATAGCGGATGGGGCAGCGCCCGGGAATATCCTGGGGCCTGTGGATGTGCCCCAGGGCGACGTAGTGGGCCGATTCCGGAAAGATGTCCGCGGGGACGTAGTAATCGAAGATATGGGCGGCGCGCTCGCCGCCCCCGGCCGCGGCACCCACCACGGTAAGGTGGGCAACGACCAGGTTGACCGTGTCCGCCGCAAACCTCGAGCACAGCGCCCGCGCAATGTTGCGGCACCGGCCGCTGTACTCCTGCTGGTGCTCGTCGGGATCGTCGCTCATGAGCGCCGCCGCCGTCACGATCCCGCGCTTCGACTGGAAGGGGAAGAGCGCGATGCAGGCGGTCTCGCCCGATCGGGTCTCCAGGGTGAGGACCCCACCCTCGTCCGGTCGCGCGACCCTCGACGCGCTGGTGACGTTGGCCAGCCTCAGGAGGGGACCGACGGCGTCGAGCCGACCCGGGCTGTCGTGGTTGCCGGCGATGACGACGACCTGTGCGCCGGTCCCGGCCAGCCGCAGCAGCCCGTCGTACACGATCTCCTCCGACTCCGGGTTGGGGACCGCCCGGTCGAACTGGTCGCCCGCCACCAGCACGAGGTCCACGGCCTCATCCCGCGCGATCCCCACGATCTCGTCCAGTACCGCGCGGTGTTCGTCGGCCCGGCTGCGCCCGCGGAGTGTCTTGCCGACGTGCCAATCGGCGGTATGGAAGACCTTCATGGTGAGCCGGCCCTCATACTACGCGAGGCCCTCGAAGGGATCGCCGGTTTCATCATGGCCGACTTCGTCCTCGTTCCCCGTTGCGCCCCCGGCCTCGTCCGGCCGCGTGGCCCACGCAGGGAACGGAAACTCGAGCACGAGCGGCACGGGCAGCTCCGGCTGGGACAGGATCATGGTGCCGGGCTTGAGGATGGTCGCGCGCTGGCGCTGGGCCGTGGGCAGGAACGCGTATTCGGGCCGCCCGGCCTCCGCGCTGTCCAGGCGGCCCGCCACCCGCAGGGAAGAGTTGGCGATCACCCGGCGCTCGACCTCGCTGGCCGTCTGCTGCGCGCCGACGAGGATGACCCCGAGCGAGCGGCCGCGTTCGGCCATGTCGAGCAGAATCTCCTTGATGGGGCTCCGGCCATCCCGCGGCGCATACTTGTTCAGTTCGTCCAGCACCACGAAGAGCAGCGGCTTGCGCACGCCGGTCCTCTCCTTGTCCTGGAACGTCTTGCGCAGCACCACCCCGACGACGAAGCGCTGGGCCCGGCGCGACAGCTTGGCGATGTCCACCACCGTCACCTGCTCCTGCATGCCGATGCTGTGCCTGGCCGGGTTGGGCAGGTCGCCCCGGATCAGGTCCTCGGCGTCGCGGCGGGCCGCATACAGCCGCCGCACGAAGGCGTTGATGGTGCCCCCGCCGATGGAGCGGCCTGCCCAATGCTGCTGATGCTCCTGATCCTCCACCTGCTCACGGATGGCTTCGATCAGGCCGCCGAAAGTGCGGCAGGTGGTCCCCGCGATCCGCACCCCGCCGTCGTCGAGGGGTGTGGCGTCGCGTCGCAGCCGCGCCGTGACGTTGTGCACGACAATCGTGTATTGCTGGCGCTCATCCTCGGCATCCGCGAAGAGGAACGGGAGCAGCTCGTCGCGGCAGAAGTCCGCCAGGGTCCAGAAGAACGAAGTAACGCCCTTGGAACGGCTTCCTATACGGGGCGCGCCAGACGGGTCGCCCGGGCGCGGAGGTGCCCAGAGCTCGACGCTCCGGAAGGGCTCCGCCGGGAGCTCAAGCGTCGAGTAGCGCCCCACCTGCTCGGGGTCGAGGTGGCGATTGGGCTTGTCGAGGAAGAGCAGGTCGTCGCCCTTGACATTGAAGATCAGCGCCTTGGTGTTGTGGACGCCGGCGCCGAGCTGGCCCGAGGTGAAGAGGCTGTGCAGGAGGAAGATGGCGTAGCTGGTCTTGGTCGCCACTCCCGACACGCCGCTGATGTTGACGTGCGCGCCGCGGGTACCGTCCAGGAACTCCACGTTCGCGTACACGACCTCGTTGTCCCGGGAGAGACCCACCGGGACCTTGCGCTCCATGCCATCGAAGAAGAGCGCCTCCTCGCGCTCCCTGCCGACGGCCTTGCGCACCATCTCGCCGGGGACCGGAGGCACGAAGACCTCCGGCTCGAAGCGGGTCGCGAGCACCTTTGCCGCCTCGGTCACCTGCGCCGGCAGCACGCCTTCCTCGATCAGGAAGACATCGCTGTCGAAGCGCGCGCCTTCGTGGCGCACGCGCAGATCGGCCACCATGCCGTAGATGCGGATCGGATCGTCCCGGCCCGGCAGGTTCCGCTCGACCACTACGACGTCGTCGAGCTGCAGGAAGGTCCCCTCGGCCACCGCCACCCAGAACTCGAGCGGCGTGGCCGGATCCGTGCCGATGACCCGGCCGACCGGAATCGACTTGCTCACGCGGAACCCTCGCTCCGGTCAATCGTCGACGACGGCATCCGTATCCTCCGGCCATGGCCACGAGCGCGGATCGCTCGGGGCGGTGCCACTCGTTCCCCTTCCCCTCACGCCCCCTGGCGGGCCTCGGCGAGTGGCGCTGCCAGCGGTCGGCCGATGTGTTCGCCGATCCCGCGCACCTGCGCCATCATCTCGACGAACTGCTGCGGGTAGAGGGACTGGGCTCCGTCCGAGAGCGCCCTCGACGGATCGGGATGCACCTCCACGATGAGGCCGTCCGCCCCGGCGGCGACCGCGGCGCGAGCCATGGGCGTAACCTTGTCGCGAATGCCGGTGCCGTGGCTGGGATCGGCGATGATGGGCAGGTGCGAGAGCGACTGCACCACCGGGATCGCGGCCAGGTCGAACAGGTTGCGGGTCTCGGTGTCGAAGCTGCGCACCCCCCGCTCGCACAGGATGACGTTCGGGTTGCCCTCGGAGAGGATGTACTCCGCCGCGAGCAGCAACTCCTTGATGGTGGCCGCGAGCCCCCGCTTCAGCAGGACGGGCCGCGGCGATCGGCCCGCGCGCCGCAGAAGCGGGTAGTTCTGCATGTTGCGGGCGCCGATCTGCACGATGTCGGCATACTCCTCCACCTCATTCAGGCTTGCCACGTCGAGGGCCTCGGTCACAATGGCGAGACCGGTGGCTTCGCGGGCGCGCGCCAGAAACCTCAGGCCCTCGACCTCCAGTCCCTGGAACGAGTACGGCGAGGTGCGCGGCTTGTAGGCGCCGCCGCGCAGGATGGTGGCCCCCGCCTCCGCCACCCGCTCGGCCGCTTCCATGATCTGCCGCTCCGACTCGACCGAGCAGGGGCCGGCCATCACGGCGATCTCGCGCCCGCCGATGACGGTGCCGTTGGCGAGCGTGACCACGGTGTCTTCCTCGCGCCACTCGCGCGACACCTGCTTGTAGGGGCGGCTGACGGGAATGATCTCCAGTACGCCGGGGAGTCCCACCAGCCGGGCCTTGTCCACCCGCCCGTCGTTCCCCACCAGGCCGATTGCGGTACGCTGGCGGCCCGGCATGAGATGCGCCTGGTACCCCATCGCGTGGATGGTGCCCACGGCCCCCTGGACCTCCTCGGCCGTGGCGTTGTGCTTCATGACGATGAGCATGTCCGTCTCGTGGTTCAGGTGGCTACGCAGACGCACCCGCTTCGAGGCGAACCCCTACCACGGAGCTCACCCCCGGTTCCTCCATGGTCAGCCCGTAGATCCAGTCGGCCGCTTCGATGGTGCGCGGATTGTGGGTGATTACGACGAACTGGCTCTGCTGCTTGAACTCCCGCAGCAGCTGAACGAAGCGGTCGATGTTGCTTTCGTCAAGCGGGGCATCCACCTCATCGAGCACGCAGAAGGGGCTGGGTTTCACGAGGTAGATCCCGAAGAGAAGCGCGAGCGCGGTCAGCGCCCTCTCTCCCCCCGACAGCAGATCGATGCGGCGGGTTCTCTTGCCCATGGGAGAGGCGTGGATGTCGACCGGCCCGCTCAGCGGATCCTCGGGGTCGCCCAGACGCAGGTCGCACTCTCCACCCTCGAACAGGCGCTGGTGGATCTTGCGAAAGTTCTCGCGCGCCGCCTCGAAGGTCTCGAGGAAGATCCTGGTGGCGGTCTGGTCGATCTCGCGGATGGCGGCGCGCAGGTCGTTGCGCGCCCGCTCCAGGTCATCGCGCTGGCCGGCAAGAAAGGTCAGGCGCTCGTTCTGCTCGGCGTGCTCCTCGATGGCGAGCATGTTGACGGGCCCGAGGCGTTCGATCGACTGCACGAGCCCGGCCAGTTCCTCCTTCAGCTCGGCGGGGTCTCCTTCCGCCGGCTCCGCCATTTCGACCAGCTTCTCGAAGGGTCGCGCCCACTCCGTCTCCACGCGCTCGCGGATGAGGACGATTCTCCCGCCGAGCTCCCGTTCCTCGAGGTTCAGATCGTGGTGCCGGTCGGACGCGGCCCGTTCGGCCGCGCGCGCCGCTTCGACCCTCCGGTCCACCTGCTTCACCTCCTCCTTCGCCCGCTCGAGTGCCACGTCGTCCTCGGTGAGCCTCTCCTTCGCACGATCGCGCCGCCGGAAGAGCCGCTCGACCGCCTTGCCCCCCCGGGCGAGCAGCGCCCGCGCTTCGGACAGCTCGCGACCGAGCTGCGCTTCCTCCTTCTCCAGCCGCGCGAGCTGTGCGGAGGCCTGTGCCTCCGCCCTGCCGAGATCGCCCAGGCGCTCGTCGGCGCGCGCCAGTTCGCCCTTGTGCTGGTTCGACTGGATGGCCAGGCGGGCCTCCTCCACGCGCGCCCGTTCCCAGTCCCCCTCCGCCACCTCCAGCACCTCGGCCGCACGTTCGCCGCGACGGCGCAGGGAGGCGGCTTCCGCGGTCAGCTCCTGCAGTTCCTCCTGCTCCGCGCCCTGGCGGCCGGTCGCGGCGGCGATGGCCTCCCGGGTGTTGCGGACGCGCCGCGCCAGATCGTCGCTGTCCCGTGTCAGGCGGGTGTGGCGCTCGTCGTGCGTGCTCCGGTCCGCCCGGGCGGCGCGCAGGTCGTCTTCCGCTCGGGTCAGGGCGGCGCGCCGCTCCTCGAGCACCTTCTCCGCCCGCTCCACGCGCGCCTGCGCCGCCGCGCGCGTCTCACGGGCCCGGGAGGCCTCCCGGGCGGCGGCGGCGGCGGCCTCCTCGAGGGCCGCGAGCTTGCCGCGGCGTTCGAGGAGGCCGGCGGTCCCGGCGGGGTTTCCGACGACCAGGACGCCGCGCGCATCCACCGAGGCGACGGCGTGGTCGTGCCCGGGCGCCCCGGTCACGCCGGGAGAGTCCAATGCCTCCGCGCTGTCCACTCCCGCCAGCAGCACCCTTACCCAGGGAGCGCCCGGGCCTTCCGGACGGAGTTCCCCAAGCAGCGACCCCGGCGGACCCGGTTCGCCAGCCTCGTCCAGCCGGAGCAGCACGATCCCTCCGCCCTCCGTCCACTCCTCGGCGAACCAGCGGCGCAGGCGCGCGGCGGCCCCGCCGTCCTCCACCAGCAGCGCCTGCGCCAGATGCCCGAGATACGATTCCGCGGCCGCAAGCGCCCCGGCCGGACCTGCCATGCACTGTGACAGCGTCCCCAGAACCAGGTTCGGATGCGCCTCGCGAGCCGCTCGCACGACGGGCTCGTATCCGGCTCCCTCCCGCTCCATGGTCTCGAGGGCGGTCCGGCGGGCCTCGAGGGCGGAAGCCTCGTCCACCGCCTCTACCTCCGCCGCTCGCGCCCGCGCCTGCGCGGCGCGTGCCTCCGCGAAGTCCCGCAACCCCTCGTTTACCCCTTCACGCACCCGCGCGGCGGAGGCCTCCAGGCGGACGACCCGGTCGTCGGACTCCCCGCCCTCCCGGCGCATCCCGGTCAGTTCGAGTTCGGTCTGGGAGGCGCGCTCCTCGAGCCGGACCAGACGCCGGCGCAATTCGGCCAGCCGGGTGCGCGATGCGGCGACGGTTCCTTCCATGCTGGCCACCCGGCGCAGCAGGCTCCGCTCCTTGCCACGCACCTCCGCGAGCGTCGCGCGTGCGCGGCGGAGCCGTTCCCGGGTGCGCGCCGCGACCTGCCGCGCCTGCCGCGATTCCACACCCACTTCGGCCAGCTCGGCCGCGATTCGGGCGCGCGATCTCTGCAACTCCGCCAGTTCGCTCGCCAGTTCGCCGGCGCGCGTGCGCACCGTGTCCCGATCCTCGCCGATCTGCCCGAGTCGCCGATCCGCGTAGACGATGCGCTCACGCGCGACCGCCAGGTCCCGCTCCCAGCGCACCAGATCCTTCTGGATGCTGTCCAGCACCACGGCCGCGTCCGCGCGCGACTTCTCGGCCTCCAGCCTTCGCACCCGTGAAGCCTCGCGTTCGGTCTCCGCTGTCCGCAGCTCGATGAGCGTCGTCTGCCGAGCCTCCTCCTCGCGCGCGAGCAGCTCCCGAACCCTGGTCAGCCGATCCTCGACTTCCACGAGGTCCATCGACACCACCGCCACCTCGACCGAGAGGCGTCGCTTCCTCAGATCGTCGTAGCGCTGCGCCTTCCCCTTCTGGCGCGCCAGGGAGCGGACCTTGGTCGCCACCT
>JAJEBS010000041.1 GCA_022822425.1 Gemmatimonadota bacterium
AGGAGCCCCTGTCCGTCGTCGCCGTGCTCGATCTCAGCGCCAGCGTGTCCGGACCCCGCCTCGCGGCCGCCGCCGCCGGGCTGCGCACGCTGCTCTCGTCCCTGGACGAGACGAAGGACCGATGCGCGCTGCTCTCCTTCACCCGCTCGGTGGAGCTCCACGCCGGCTGGGACGGAACCTGCGCCGATGCGGCGGCCGCCGCCTCCGAGCTCCGGGCCGGCGGTCCTGCAGCGCTCAACAACGCCCTCGCCCTGGCGTTCGGACTCCTGGCGGACGCTCCCGGGCGTCCGGTGCTCGTCCTGTTCACCGACGGTGGAGACGGCGCGAGCTGGGCCCGCGACACCTGGCCGCTGTTCGCCGCCGGAGCGGCGCCTCCAACGCTCCTCGCGGTCACCGCCCCTCCGGCGGTGAGCGGGTCCGGTCGGGTCGGCGGAGGCGCCGGACACATCTCGGCGGACGACCTGCTGGAGCGGATCGCGCGGAGCGACGATCAGGAACCCGGCCGCGGCCTGCGCAGTCTCAGGAATGTGGATCCCTTCTGGCTGCTGACCTGGCTGGCCGAGATCAGCGGCGGGCGGCTGGTTCGCACCTCGGGCGACCCCGCCGAGATCGAGACTGCCTTCCCCGCGCTCCTCGAGGCCCTCCAGCCGAATTAGGACAGTCGGCATGATTCGCCGAATCCAGGCGCGGAACTACCGCCGCCTCATGACGATTGACATTGTCCGCCAATGTTGCCGACCACACGTTACGATGCCCAGGCACATTAGGAGATGGAATGCCCGATGACCCGCTGAGCCGAGCGATTAGAGCCTCCGAAGCTCTGCAACGTCAGATTGAGCCGTTGTCGGCTCAGATCCAGTTGCTACAGTCCAGTGACTGGATCAACCGCCTCATTCAGGATGCTGACCGCACCCAGACGCTGATGAGCGCCACCTTCGGGCCCCTTGAGGATCTACGTCGCACGCTGCGACTGAACCCCACGCTACCGGATGCTGCTGGAGTCCTGAGGGGACTTCGAGGATGGGGTGTGGAGATGGAGAAGCAGTTCTTCCTTCCAACGGTGTCCGACGCACTGAATCTCTTCAAGAGGCTGGATCTGGGCGAGACCACAGCAGCGGTCTCCTCCTATCTCGACTATGAGGGCCAACTCCGCACCGCCATTGAGGCGATGACCACTCCGTGGCTCAACCGCCAGAACCAATACCGATCCCTTGTCGGCCTCCTCGGTCTGCAGCACATCGGCGCTGAGCTGCACTCGAAGCCTGCCTTCGATGTCGAGGCGGCGGCGCGGCTACGGCACCATCTCGGCGACTGGCGTGCGAAGATTGCCTACCCGTCCGAGATCTTCCAAGATCCACTGATCCGATCGGGCTTCTACAGGGAGCGCGGCCTCAATCCGGACTTGACCTGTTTTCCGGCTGCCGCCTTCGGCCAAGCCATCCAGAACGCGCGTGTCAGAAGTGTCCCTCCGCCCCGCGTTCGGGGCTATGGCCCGACCGGGGACGGGCGACGGGAAGAGGAGGAGGGCTTCCAACGTACGAACGCCGCTCATGACTGCCTCCAAAGGTTTGAATCCCAGTTCCGCGCCTTCATCGACCGCCTCATGACGAGAGTCGTCGGAAAGGATTGGATCAAGCGTCGCGTCCCTGGCGACATGCGCCGACGATGGAGCGAACGGCGGCGGGCAGAGGCTCGCGGTAGAGGTGAAGAGGAGCGCCCACTGATCGCTTACGCGAACTTCACGGACTATGAGAGCATCATCGTTCGGAAGGACAATTGGAACGGGGTCTTTGCCCCGCTCTTCCTCCGCAAGTCCTCGGTTCAAGAATCACTCCGGAGGCTCTACCCAGTCCGGAATTGCACGATGCATTGCCGGATCATTACTCACGACGATGAGCTGTACCTTCACGCCGAAACGACACGTCTGCTGCGCGCGATAGAGGTTAAGACCTGAGTCGCTTTGCGACCGAGCAAGAAACGTTGACGCTCAGGGGCGGGGTCCGGCGGCGGGGCGGTCGCCGACCGAATGCCTGGTGTTGGCCGCAGCGTGATCAGGGGCAGCGTCGTCGAGGGCCCGGAGCGTGGGGCTCTCGAGCATGGCGTCAGCGGCAATCGAGTGCGCCTGCAGGACAGCACAGTGACAGCGTGTGCGGAGCAAATGGTTCGACGGAGGAACACAGGAGCAAGACATGGTTGCTAACCATGCACAAGTTCCAACGATCGTAAAGCGCCTCCTGCTCGGCAAGACCGCAATCCGGTGTGCCGAGCGCGATCGGTGGAACGGTGAGACGTCTATGACAACTGCGCGTCATGCACGGTGTGGCCGCCGTCGTTCGGTCTAGTGCTTGGGGTGTGGCTCACGCCGTAGCACACTGAGTCCCCTTGGACACTGACAAACCCGCGAGAAGAAATCCCACGGCCCGACACTCATGTGCGCGCCCTAGTGCAGGAGTCCGTATCGGAGAACCCCTTGATCGTTACGGGACTCCCAGCAACCGTAGCAGCCGACATGGTCGGGAGCACACTGCTCATCAAGGGGGAGCCTCGGAGTCACCTCCCGAGTGGTGATCGCCACTCAGCCGGCCCCATGCTTGTCTCAGAGCAGCCGCACTGCCCACACCACCCACCACCAGAGCCGCTGGCCAACAGTCGATCGCGGCCAACCCGATGACAACCACGCCATAGGGCAGTGGAGACAGAAACTTCAACCAGATGCTGAGTTTATGGAGATTGGCCTCTCGTCGTTTCATGCGCGGCTACTCGGACTTCCAGACACTCTTGGGAATGATCCGATCCAGGAGACGGTAGAGCGCCTCCGTCTTCGTTGGCGACTGACGACGCTGGAAGGGAAAAGTCAGAGTCTCGACGACCGCGTCGAAGATCAAGTAGGGGAGGCGGCCGCCCGCATCCATCTCAGGATGCATCTCACTCTCCTCCCCTACGATTCGCATTTGCCAGAACGGAAACTCTCGATCCATCCGCTTTGGGGTCTCGTCGGAAGGGAGGGGCTGCGATGGCCATACCAGCCGGAACTCAGTTGGACGTGGACTTATTGCCGAATTCATGTGCGTCTAGTGCAGCTGCGGGCCAACCAACACGTGCTTGGCAACAAGCTTCTCCTCCCCTTTCTCGTCCCGAGAAGTGATCTCCACGTCATATCTGACACCGGGTTTCAGGCCCGCGAAGGAGCAAGTGTTCAAGGGTGTTGCGAATCCAAGGCTCCAATCCTCTTGTCCCTGCTCGCGAATCCGCACGATTGACGTGGCAGTGGGCTTCCAACGTGCCTCGATGATTCGGCCCCTCTTGTCGGGAAGGGACACTTGAACGGTCTCGCCTGTCCACTCAAGTTTGGGTCCCGTGCCTGGCGGGAAACTCTCCGGTAGCGAGTGGCCCGTTACGCGCCGATACTTCAAGCCCAATCTGGGAGCCAGAACATCCGCAAGGATACAATCCACCACTTCAAGGGATCGAAACGGCATCAACACCGTCGCAAAGAAGGCTGTGGACGGATATGCGTACTGACCGTGACTTTCCCGAAGCAATCCTGCTGATTGCCAGTAGTTCAGGTTCTGTCGAAAGGGACTAGAACCCGTGCCCGGGCCGAAATCAGGGAACTGAGAGCTATCTCCCTCCTGGAATTCGAACTCGTGGGTGCTGACGTTCGTGTATACCGTGTCCAAGTCCTTGCGTACGTTATCCGGAAGTGCGTCGTAAAGCGCATCCAGACCCGCTCGTTCCCCCTCAGGCGACGTTGGGCGGCTGCCCGGCACGAGGTCGGCTAGGAGCCGGAACGCATGCTCGTACGCATAACCGAGGTTTGTCGAGGCAATACAGCACGAAGACACAAGCTGGGCAGAGTCGGCTGGAGTCAGTCGCTGCATTTTTCGAGCCAGTTCGTTTGGCGGGAGGAGTTGGCCGGTGGAATCCGTGCCGGGCGAAATGTGCGTCCGCAGTTCCCGAAATACGGGTTGGTCCAGCGCGTCGTCCGCAGCGAGGAGGAATGAGCGCACCATGGAGAACCGGCGCAGTTGCAGTGGACTAACGGCCATGCTCTATCCAGTGTGCCTCCCGGCTGGTACGTCTCTGGCCTCCCGGTGTACCGTGGTTGGCGCGGTCAACATGTGGTGCGAGAAGGGGTTCATTGCGTGAAAGGAAGCCGATACCGGCATCATAGACGACCCTCACCAAGAAGTGCCACCTGATGTCCGGGCCCTATACATTTGGCAATCGGGCATGGGAATAAGGCGGTCCGGGACCGGAGGGTAGAGGAGGAGGGCTGCCCGGCCGGCTCCAACCCCACGGGACGGGGCATGGGGGCCAATCGGGGGCGACTGCGAGATCGCGGGGCGAGCACGGCGATCGGCACCGGCCCGTCCAGCGCCTGACCATTATAACGGCGGAGCCA
>JAJEBS010000102.1 GCA_022822425.1 Gemmatimonadota bacterium
GAGAACCTGCTCGTCGATGTACGCTTCCTCGACGAGCAGCCGCTCTTCCGGGCTCAGCGGAGCGCCGCGCAGCGCTTCCAGCTCCGCGATCCGAACCTCGATCTGCACGCGATCGATCGTGATGACGTTGCCGCGCCACGACTCGAGCGCCGCGTTCGCGGCGAACAGCACGGCCGCCAGGAGCACGAAATGGGACGTCGGCTCGCGCAGGATGCGTCGGAAGAGGGGTGTTGCCGATGTCGGTTCAGCCATGCGTATCCGCCCTCACCGGCTACCGGGCATCGAAGCCGGCAGTAATCCAACGGTGACACCGGCAACTTACGGCGGTGGGGATGGGGCGGACAAACCGCATGCCGCGATGGGACTCCTGAACACATCTACTCTTCCGGGCACGGATCGAGTACGCACTCAACGCGGTTCGGTGCGCCCCTGCCGCGTTGGAGAACTTCAGCCCTCCGAGCGGTAGTCCAGAATCGAAAGGACCAGGCACAGTAGCACGACCGGTGGCAGGAGATAACGTGCGACGCTGGAAAAGGTGATGCCAAAGCCCAGATCCAGAACCGCCCACACCGGGACCCAGACGAGGAAGCTCGACCGGAGAGGGCGAACCCACTCGCTGGGCAGCCATGTCCTGCGCTGCTGGAGGCCCGTTTCTGACCTCGTGTCGACTCGATCGGAGGCCTGGACGCCCGGAGGCATCCCCCTCACGTAATCACCCTCCCAATCCTCTGCTGCAGCATCCGGTTGAAGTTCTCCAGGTCCTCCGCCAGCACCTCCTGAAGCGCCTCTTCCACCTCGTTCAACTGCACCCTCAGCACCTGGGACACCTCAGTGTGCTGGTCGGTGGGCCGGAAGTCCGCCGTGGCCACGGCTCCCTGCAGGTAGCGCAGCCTCCCCACGATCTTCGACGGCCAGCGCACGCCGTCGCTCCCCGTGTCGATCAGTTGGATCAGCTCGTGCTCCACCTCGATGAGGGCCGCGTCCAGCGCCTCCCCGGCCTCGATCAGATCCTCCGCGCCCTCCTCTTCCTCCAGCACCGGCCGCAGGTCGTAGATCTGCCGGCGCAGCAGCTCGATGCGGTTCACCATGTCCGCGGCGCGGTTGCGGTCGGCCATGATCTCCTGCACCAGTTCGGTCTGCGCGGCGATGTCGGCGAGCGCGCCCTCCGAGTTGGGATCCTTCAGCACAGTCAGCGGCTGGCTGTTCATCTCTTCATCGTCGATGAGCAGAGTCACCGTGTACGTGCCCGGCGGCTGTAGCGCCCCTCCGCCACCTCCACCGAATCCCCCGCCGCCCACGCGGTAGCCCTCGTCCGGCATCGGGAACCAATCCGAGTAGAGCGGCTTGGTGCGCAGCCGGATCTCGGTCGGGCCGTCCCCGGTAAGGTCCCACCACACGCGGTTGAAGCCGGCGTTGCCGGTGCCGTTCAGGGTCGTGACCTCCTCTCCGGCGCTGTCGTCGATGCGCAGCTGCACCGTGCCGGCGCCCTCGCCCAGCCAGTAGGTCAGCGGGGCCTCGCCCTCCGGGTTCTCGCCGTCGGACCAGTCGTCCAGCATGGTCGCGGGCTCGGTCACGGGGCGGAAGCGATAGGCGTCGCGCGGCTCGAACAGATGCGCGGGCGAGGCAGCCACCTCGTCGGTCAGCTGCTGCACCGGCCCCAGGTCGTCCAGGATCCAGTAGCCGCGCCCGTAGGTTCCGATCACCAGGTCGTTGAAGTGCTCCTGCTGGAAGATCCCGTAGTACGGCGTCGGCGGGAGGCCCGGCATGAAGCGCTGCCAGCTGTCGCCGTCGTCGTAGCTGATGTATAGCGAGCTCTCGGTTCCGAGATAGAGCAGCCCCGGGCGCACCGCGTCCTCCAGCAGATACCGCGTATAGTCGACGGGATAGTTGTCGACGCCGTCGGTGATCCGCGTCCAGCTCTCGCCGAAGTCGTCGGTACGGTAGGCGCGCGCCTCGAAGTCGCCCACCTGGTGGTGCTCGATGGTGATGTAGGCGCGGGCAGCGTCCCAGCGCGAGGCGTCGATGCTGCGCACGACACCGTCGGGGGGCAGATCGGGGATGTTTTCGGTCACATTGGTCCAGCTGGCGCCGTTGTCGCGGCTCACCTGCATGAGGCCGTCGTTGGTGCCCGCCCACAGCACGCCGGCCTCGACGGGCGACTCGTCGAAGGCGTAGATCACGCAGCAGAACTCCACGCCGATGTTGTCCGGGGTCAGTCCTCCGGAGATGGTCTGGCGGGACTTGTCGTTGGTGGAGAGGTCCGGGCTGATCACCTCCCAGCTCTGCCCGTTGTTGCGGGTGCGGTGCACGTGCTGGCTGGTGACGTAGATGGTGTTGGGGTCGTGCGGCGACAGCAGAAGCGGGAAGGTCCACTGGAAGCGGAAGCGCATGTCCTCCGCGGGCCATCCCAATGTGGACATGGGCCAGACCTCGACGTCCCGGAACTGTCCCCTGGCGACATCGTGACGCACCACGATCCCGCCTGCGGCCCCGGCCCCGGATGCGCTCGACCACACGATGTTGGGATCGCGCGGGTCGGGGGTCGCGAATCCGCTCTCGCCGCCGCCCACGCCGCGCCACTCCCCGCGCGGGATGCGCCCGTTCGAGAACAGACCGCCCATCCGCGAATTCGACGGCCCCCGGAATGAAGGTCCGTCCTGGCGGTTGCCGAGCACGTTGTAGGGAATCGCGTTGTCGGCGGTCACGTGGTACATCTGCGCGATCGGCAGCTGCACCCGGAACCAGGAGCGTCCCCGGTTCTCGCTGACCGAGAATCCTCCGTCGTGCGCGACCGCGATCCGGTCGGCGTTCAGCGGGTCGCTCCAGATGTCGTGGTGATCCCATCCGGGCGCGTCCCCGGCGAAGAGGAAGTTGGTGGTCTCGTGCGTCTCGCCGCCGTTCCGGCTTACGCTGTAGCTGGACGACAGGAAGTAGACCTCGTCGCGGTCGTCGGGCGCCACGCCGCAGCGTGTGTAGTAGGCCTGGCGCGTGGCGAGGTCATGGCTGTATGAGGCGAGGCGCCAGTTGTCGCCGCCGTCGCTCGTGCTCCAGAGCTCCCCCGAGTCGGTTTCCTCGCCGTCGATGGGCACCCCGTCGCCGGTTTCGATGAGGGCGTAGATGCGGTCGGAATCGGACGCCGACATGCAGAGCCCGATCTTGCCGATGCGGCGCGTGGGGAGGCCGTTGCCTTCGATCTCGCGCCATGTGTCGCCCCCGTCCATGGTCACGTGGATGCCGCTCGCGGGGCCCCCGCTGTCCCGCTTCCAGGTCTTGAGGTCGAGGTCCCACATGCTGGCCACGATCTTCCGCGGGTTGTTCGGGTCCATCACCATCTCGTACGCGCCCGCGCCCGGGTCGACGAAGAGCACCCGCTCCCAGCTCTCGCCCCCGTCGAGGGTGCGGTACACGCCCCGATCCTCGGACGGCTGGTACGCGTGCCCGAGCGCGGCGACGTAGACGATGTCCGGGTCGGCGGGATGGATGAGGATGCGGCCGACCCGCCCCGTCCCCTCCAGCCCCATGTGCGCCCATGTGTCGCCGCCGTCGGTGGACTTCCACGCGCCGTTGCCGATGGAGACGTTCGACCGGATGGACGACTCGCCCGTGCCGGCCCACACGACGGCGTGGTCGCTGGGCGCCAGCGCGAGCGCGCCGATGGAGTGCACGGGCTGGTCGTCGAACACCGGCTCCCAGTTGAGGCCGGCGTCCTCGGTGCGCCAGATGCCGCCGCTCGCGGCCCCCGCGAAGTAGATGTTCCGGTTGCCGGGCACCCCCACTACGGATGCGAGCCGGTTGCCGACCGGCCCGATGTGGCGGAAGCGGAGGCCGCTCAGATGGTCTTCCGGGACCTCCTGAGCGGAGAGCGGGACGGCCGGGAGCGCGAAGGTCGCGGCCAGCGCGAGCTTTGCGGCCAAGGCAAGGCCTGCGACCAGCGCGAGGCGAACCGCGGCGGCGGGCGCGGCGATGCGGAAAGCGGCCAGGCGTGGGCTAATGCGGGATACGATCATGGTCCTGCCTCCACCGGTAATGGGAAGCACCGAGAATCTCGAAAAGGGTCCTGCCTCAACCTCCACGAGCCGCCATCAGCACCCTGTGGATCGCCTCCACAGTCGCATCGGTTCGGAACTCGATCAGCCTCTGGCCGTGTTCGATCGTCCGCTCGGCCGGCAGGATGCTGATGCCGTTGATCGTCGCCTTGTCGGCCGCGATGCGTTGCTGAAGCCGCACATGCTGCGGATCGTCGTTCATGATGATCGACGTGATGTAGTAATCGTCGTGAAGACCCTCCAGCCGGGGATCCTCGTCGATCCCGAGCACTTCGCGCTGATACGTCAACACGTCGCCGTAGTTGTAGTACTCGCGGATGTGGGCGATGACGATGCCCTCGCCCGCCCATCTCTCCGAGAGCTCCGTGGCCACGGCGGCCATGCCGCGCTGGTTCCCGCCGCTGTCACCCAGCATGAAGATGCGCGTGAACCCCTGGGCCTTGAGGCTCACCGCCATGTCGCGCAACACACCCTGGTAGGTCTCCTGCGAGAAGCGGATGCCGCCCGGCGAGCTTGCGGTCTCCGGGTTGCCGGGTTCGATGGTGACGATGGGCGCGACCAGGGTGTTCCCCAGCCGGCGCGCGATCGCATCGCCCATCACCCGCAGCACGTGGTTGTGCTTGCCGGTCGTGAGGTAGGGCCCGTTCTCCTCGATGCCCCCGGTGAGGATGAGGGCGGTAATGGTGCCCTCGCGCAGCGCGTCCCGGACCTCGAGCATGGTCAGCTCCTCGATCCAGACGTTGTCGAGGGCCGCGATGGGACGCTCGAACTCCATCATGTCGAGCATGTTATCTCCCTGGGCGGCGGCCTGTCCGGCGCCTGCTGAGAGAATGACGGCGAGGGCGGGCACGAAAATTGACGTCGATGATGTTCTCATGGGACACCTCCGGGCGGCTGTGGGGCGGTTGCGCGGATCCTTCTGATCGTGCGCGCGCGCGGGCGCAGCGGCAAGAGCGCGGACCCCGCAAAACGGGCTCCCTTGCGTCCCCGGTCGCCATTCGCACGCCGGAAAACGACTGCGAGATTGGTATCGCCATTGCTCGCTGACTCCGCCTCGAGGGCCGCGTTCTGGCCATAACCGCAACAAGCGGCAACATTAGGGGGACCATGATCGCCTTCGACACGCTCAGCGCAGCCACCAGACTGCGACAGGAAGCGGGCTTCAGCGAGGATCAGGCTCGCGTGCTCGTGGATACTTTCGCGCAGTGTGTGGACGAGAGCCTGGCCACGAAGCGCCATGTGAAGGAAACCGAAGTGGCGCTCAGCCGTGAAATGCGGCAGGTGGAAGCGTCACTGCGTGGGGAGATCACTGGAGTGCGTGGCGATCTGGAGAAGACCGAGGCGTCGCTGCGGGAAGACATGGAAAGGACCGAGGCGTCGCTGCGGGAAGACATGGAAAGGACCGAAGCGTCGCTGCGGGAAGACATTGAAAGGACCGAAGCGTCGCTGCGGGAGGACATTGAAAGGACCGAAGCGTCGCTGCGGGAAGACATGGAAAGGACCGAAGCGTCGCTGCGCGCCGAGATTACCGCACTTCGCGGTGACCTGGAGAAGACCGAGAGGTTGCTGCGGACGGACTTGGAGAACACAGCGAAATCGCTGCGTGCCGACATGCGCGCTCTCGAACACCGAATGACGATCAAACTGGGTGGTATCGTGAGCGCGGCGCTCGGAATACTCGTCGCGCTGGAGGCGCTGGTGTTTTGACAGACGGCGTGGAACCTGTCGCGCGTGAAACCTGCATGTCGAGGGTGTGCCGCGTCGACTTCGCCGCAGTGCATCGGATCGTGGTGCACGAGAACATGCACGAGGGCACCTGGAACCACTTCAGCTGCAAGGTTCCGGGCAGGCCCGGGCACCTGCTCATCACGCCCGGGCAGACGCACTTCTCGCGCGTGACTGCGAGCAGCCTCGTCGAGGTGGACCCGGAGGGGGCGCCGTTCGGCAGGGAAGGGCGGCTCAACGTCAGCGCGTGGGCGATCCACGCTCCCATCCAGCGCGCGCGCCCCGACATCGTGTGCGCGCTGCACGTCCACGCCCCCTGGAGTACCGCCCTCGCCTCCATCGATGGGTGGAGGTTGGATGAGCGCGGAAGCCAGAACGCGGCCGTCTTCTACGGCAACTGCGCCTATTTCGGATACGAGGGGCTGGTCACCGGGTCCGACGAAGGCGAGCGCATGGCCGAGGCGCTCGGCGACAAGCGGGTGCTTTTTCTCGCGAATCACGGGGTGCTGATCGTCGGGGACACCATCGAGAAGGCGATGCTCTGGCTCTATCAACTGGAGCGCGCCTGCATGAACGAACTGCTGGTGCTCCAGGCGGGCCGGAAGATTCGCCCGATCCCGATCGCGGCCGCGAAGCTCAACGCCGAACTGTCCATCGAGTCCTCGGGCGAGGCGGGCTATCTCGAAGGCATGAAGGCAGTTCTGGATGAGGAGGGTCAGGACTACGCCGACTGATGCGAGGGAGCGCAGGTTCGCCCGCGACGCGGTTTGGGGCTTGTGCCCGGTGCCGCGTCGGGTCGGCAACGAAGCAACAGGCATGCGGTCGCTCCTCATCGGTCAACGCGCTAGCTTGTGAACATGTGCTACAACATGCGCCGCATCGTCCTCGTCGCGACTCTGGCCGCCTCCGCGCTTCCCGCCTCCGCGCAGGAACCCATCGTCGACGGCTTCCGGGGACACCCCTGGGGCACCCGGGTCGAGGACATTCCCGAGCTGGCCGGCAACGAGCAGGTGGGTGAGCGCGAAGGGCTTCGCATCTACTCGACGGAAGCCCGGCTTCTGGGGCGCCAGGTCCTTGCCGGCTACTACTTCCATCCCGAGACCGGCGAGCTGGTTGAAGGCGCCTACGTCATGGTGATGCCCCTCGAGAGCTGCCAGACCATCTGGGATCTCCTGACCCGCGATATTCAGCGCACCTATCCCGGCCTCGAACGGCAGGGCGAGCTCCCGTCACGCAGAAACGCGCACCGGCCCGTCTACGAGTCCGACTGCGAGTACTTCGTCTACAACTATCATCGGGAAGAATGGCGCCTGGGGTTCGGAAACCCGGGGCCTCCATACGACGAAGTACGCATGTGGATTCGCGTGAACGAACGAACGCCCCGGCTTCACGTGGAGTACCGGGGGGCACGCACCGCGCGCCGGTAACGTCGCGGACGGCTTCGCCCCGCCGTAGTTTCCATTCCTGCCGGTCGTCCCCGCAGTCATATCCACAGGGAGGGAAGATGAACGCCGTCACGCACCATCCATCACGCATCCTCGGCATCGGCCTCCTCTTCATGCTCGTTGCCTGTGCGCCGGCCTCGGAGGGCGGCGAGGGTTCCGATGGCGGCGGCATGGAAGTCCGCATCGAGATGGGCTCCACGGATGATGGCGGACTGCCGGCAGCGATTCTCGGCACCGCGCCCGCGCCGCGTGGCGAGGACTTGCACTACGTCGCGGGGGACGAGGCCACGCGCGGCTACCTGGCGGTGCCCGAAGGGGAGGGTCCCTTTCCGGCTCTGGTGCTGATCCACGAGTG
>JAJEBS010000166.1 GCA_022822425.1 Gemmatimonadota bacterium
CCTGGTCAGCCTGGAGATCTCGAGTTCTTCGCACCCGTTCTACACGGGCACGCAGCGCATGGTGGACACCGCGGGCCGCGTCGAGCGCTTCCAACAGCGCTATGCGCGACAGATGCGCAAGAAGCCCGGCGCCGGCGAGTCGGACGCGAAGTAACCGCCCGGCGATGGCAGGAGACACGATTTTCTCCCGGATCGTCCGACGGGAGATTCCGGCCGACATCGTCTATCAGGACGAGCTGGTGACCGCGTTTCGCGATATCTCGCCGGCCGCGCCCACGCATGTGCTGGTCGTGCCCAACCGGATCATCGCAAGCGCGCGCGACGTAACGGGCGACGACGAGCCCGTGCTGGGTCGCATGTTTGCGGTTGCGGCGCGGATCGCGCGGGAGCAGGGTATTGCGGAGACCGGATACCGGTTGATCGTCAACTGCGGCGAGGATGGGTGCCAGGAGGTCTATCACCTCCACATGCACCTGATAGGAGGGCGCCCGCTGGGGCCGATGCTCCGGGGTTCCCGGGACTCGTCCGCCCACTAGCACTGGAGAACGACCCGAAGGGCGTGTAGCTTTCTCACCTCTCGTGCGAAAGCGAGGCGACCCAAGGAAGGCGGCAAGGTGGCAAAAAGAGGAAAGATCGAACAGAACCTGAAGCGCGCGATACTGATCGAGCGCTACGCGGAGCGCCGTCGCGAGCTTCGGCGGATCATTGCCGACCCCGACAGGTCGACGGAGGAGAAGCGCGAGGCCCAGTGGGCCCTGCGGAAGCTGCCGCGCGATTCCAGCGCAACCCGGTATCGCAACCGCTGCGGCACCACGGGGCGGCCCCGCGGCCACATCCAGAAGTTCGGACTCTCCCGCATCGCATTCCGCGAGTGGTCCCTGGAGGGGAAGATCCCCGGGGTCCGCAAGTCCAGCTGGTAGCGCCCGGACCGGGCGCTCCGCGGCGGTGTCCTCGTCCGCCGTCATCGCCGACGAACTCGGCGCCCATGTCTCGGTAGCGGGCGGCGTCGAGCGAGCGCCCGGACGTGCGCGGGACATCACCGCGCTCAACCTGCAGCTCTTCACCAAGCAGCCGAACCGCTGGGCCGAACCCACGCTCGATGACGACCGGATCCGCGCCTTCAGGCGGGCGCGCGCAACGGCCGGCATTCGGTGTGCCGTCGCACACGACTCCTACCTCATCAACCTGGCGTCCCCGACTCCGCAGCTCTGGCGCCGGTCCCTGGACAGCTTCCGGGCGGAGCTGGCGCGCGGCCGCGAGCTGGGGCTGGACTTTCTGGTCACGCATCCCGGAAACGCCACCGACGGCGACATCGCGAGCGGCATCGCCCGCAACGCCGCGGCTCTGACGGAAGCGCTCGAGGGGTGTCAGGACGGGCCGCGCGTCCTGCTTGAGCTTACCGCGGGAGCGGGCACCTCGGTCGGGGGCCGGTTCGAGCACCTCGCCGCGATCCGGGAGGGCGTGGGCGCACCGCTGGACCAGCGGGTTGGCATATGCGTCGATACCTGTCACGCGTTTTCCGCCGGGTACGATCTGGTTGGCGGCTACGAGGACGTCTGGCGTGCATTCGACGGCGTGCTCGGTCTGGGCTCGCTCGAGCTCTTTCATCTGAACGACTCGAAGCATCCCTTCGCTTCGCGCCGCGACCAGCACGAGATGATCGGCGCGGGCACGCTGGGCGAGGCTCCCTTTCGCCGCATCATGAGGGACGCTCGTTTCGAGGCGGTCCCCAAGCTGCTGGAGACGCCCAAGGGCGACGACGCGGTGTCGAACGACCGGCGCAACCTGGCGCTCCTGCGTTCCTGGCGGACCTGACCGCGATGCCCGTGCAGGACCTGGCTCGCGGGCCGGTGTACGGCGGGCTTCTCCGTCTGGTGCTGATGGCGCTATCGGCGGCGCCGGCCGCCGCGCAGATTCCGCTCGCCGTGGAGGTGCGCGCGGGCGGGGTGTACTCGACCCCCTTCGCCCGGGGGATTGCCTTGGTGCCCGCGGAGCTCGAGGCGGTGGCGCGCGACCTGGTGGTCGGCCCCCGCCCCGCCCCGGCCGCCGAGCTGGCCATGGCGGCCCGGCTCGACCCTTCGCTCGTGCTGGAGTTCCGTGCCGGTGCGAGCATCGCCGATGTGGCCGGAGAGGGTGGGGGCAACTCCTGGCCGGCCGGCCGCATGACCGCCGTCCACATTCTGGGCGGGGTTCGGTTTCCGCTGTCGCCGCTACCGGGGGTGGATGTGCGGGCGGGGGCCGGCAAGGTGCTTTACCTGAGCAGCGAAGTGAATCTCCTGGAAGGTAGCGGGCAGACCGGCGTGCTTCTGTCCGGCGGGGTCGGATACCGCCTCCCCGGTCCGTTTCCCGCGATCGGGGTGGCCGAGGCGCAGTGGCACGAATTCGATCCTGCGCCGCTGGCCGAAGCGGGCGCCGCGGCGGGCGCCGTAACCCGATTCCTCGCCTGGCTGGCCGTACCGGCGTGGGGGACGCCATGAACCCGCGGCGGGCAAACGGATCGATGTGGCGGGTGGCCGTGCTGGGCGCGGTGCTCGTCACCGCCTGCGACGGCGCCACCATCCCGGCTCTTCCCGGCCCCTACGACTTCCGCTTGGCCATCTACGGCGCGGACGGTCGCGCGCGCCAGCGAACCTTCCATTGGGACCGCGGCGCCGTGGTGCCTGTATACGTTGACGACGAACCGGCGGGCGCGGGGGCACTGAGCCAGGCCTTCCGGCGGGCTGTGCGGGAATGGCGTTCCGCCGCGGTGTTCGGCGAAGTACGATTGCGGGAAACCACCGACCTGGGCGAGGCGCGCGCGGTTCTGCGCTGGCACGATTCGAGGGGCGTTCTCTCGACACCCATGACGTGCTTGGGGCCCGTGACGGGCGCCGCTTCGACGCTGGGCTGCCTGAACGATCCCCGCGACGCGCTGCGCACGTGGCCCCGCCGCGACGGCGAACCCTCGCAGGTCATCTACCGCGTGGTCATCCGCCGCACCGACGACCGGGAGCTGCTCGACCGGCTGGTGATCCACGAGATGGGACACGTCCTCGGCATCCTGAGCCATTCGCCGGACCCGTCCGACATCATGTGGGCGGGCCCGGATCTGCCTTCGGCGCCCACCGCGCGCGATCGCAGCACCCTTCGTTCCCTCTACCAGACGCCGGTGGATCTTCCCGTCGAATCGGCGTCTCCCGGAGAATGACCGGGAGGTGTCGTCCGCGGGCCGCCGGAGCCGTGCGGAGGAACGTCGCCACCGTTGACGCGACTACCGAATGCCTGTACCCTCCGCGCAACTGAGGTTCGGCTCGTTCGTCCTGCCGAGCCCGTCCGCACCAGGAGATTGCTTTCAGTGAGCAGTCGGAGCCCTCGTCCCGGAAGCCCCCGGGGTCCACGCCTGCCGGTGGCCGTGCTCGGAGCCACCGGAATCGTCGGCCAGCGCCTGGTGCGCATGCTCGCCGGGCATCCCTCGCTGCGGCTGGCCGAAGTCGTCGCATCGTCACGGAGTGCCGGTCGGCGCTACGCGGACGTGGTGCAGTGGGGCCTGACCGGGGACATCCCGGACATGGCCGGCAGCCTGCCGGTGCGCGCCGTTCACGATCGACTCCGCAGCCGGCTTGTGCTCTCCGCGCTGCCGCGCGTCGTCGCAACCGACCTGGAACTCGACCTCGCCCGCGCCGGCCACGTGGTCTGCAGCAACGCCTCGGCCCACCGCCAGCGGGCGGATGTGCCCCTGATCGTGCCCGATATCAACGCCGGAGACCTGCGGCGCGTCCGGTCGCAGCCCTGGTTCGCCCGCGGAGGCGCGCTTGTGACCAACCCGAACTGCGTCGTCGTCGGAGTCGCGCTGGCGCTCGCCCCGATCGAAAGGAGCTTCGGGATCGAGGAGGCCACGCTGGTCACCTTGCAGGCGCTGTCCGGCGCCGGGCTCAATGGCACGGGCGCGGTACGGATGTCCGGAAACGTCATTCCCTGGATCTCCGGCGAAGAAGAGAAGATCGGTCCGGAACTCAACAAGATCCTCGGCACCCGCATTCGAGTCGCCGCCAGCACGAACCGTGTGCCCGTGCTCGACGGCCACATGGCACATGTCTTCCTGAAGCTGCGGGCGCCGGCACGGCCGGAGGATGTCGAGCGCAGCCTGCTCGACTATCGGCCATGCGCATCACTGCCCGAACTTCCGACGCTCCCCGAACGGCCCCTCGCGGTGCGTCGCGAGCCCGACCGGCCCCAGCCTCGTCTCGACATCGGCGCCTCGCGCGGAATGGCGGTCAGCGTCGGCCGCATACGTTCCGCGCCCCCACACGATCTGGCTCTCGTCACCGTTGTGCACAACGGAGTGCGGGGCGCCGCCGGGGCGTGTCTGGCCAACGCCGAACTGTGCATGGTGCGCGGGCTGCTCGAGAGTGGCGAATCGAGGGCCGAAGGCTGATGCCGGCTGTTGGACAAAACTGAGCGGCATCGCTACTTTTGCCCTGCGTTTTGGAGGCCCATCGATAATTGAGCCAACACAATGAGGCCGGGACTGGCTCTCGCGCCGGACGCAATGCCCCGGAGCAGGGGACTGCGGAACTCGCGGGGAGGTCGCCAAGGATTCGTACCCGGGCTTCAAATATCCCCTCCGAAATGCCGGGAGGCTGGCGTCCAACGGGGCGCCGGTCTCCTGTTTTTCTGATGGTCGTACTCGTGTCCGCAGCGGGAAGGGAGACATGCCGCGGGTAAGGATCACGCGGAGAATGCACTTCTGCGCCGCCCACCGGCTGCACCGGGCCGACTGGTCCGATGAGCGCAACCACGAGGTGTTCCGCAGCTGCGCCAATCCCAACTGGCACGGTCACAACTACGAGTTGGACGTGACCGTGGAGGGACCGGTCAACCCGGACACGGGTTACGTCATGGACCTGAAGCAGTTGCGTGACCTGGTGCAGGACGGCGTGATCGACGGAGTGGACCACGCCAACCTGAACCTGGATGTAGGTTGGCTGGACGGGATCATTCCCACCACGGAGAACGTAGTGGTGGCGATGTGGCACAGGCTGCGCGGACGCATGCCTCCGGAGGTGGAACTGGTGAAGCTGGTCCTGTGGGAGACGCCGAGAAACCGGGCGGAGTATTCGGGTGAGTAGCCGCGGACTGGGAGTCCTGCGGGGGAACGGCCCCGCTCCGGATCGAGCGGAAGCAGCCGGTTCACGTCCGGAGTCGCTGGCCCGGGCCTCGTTCGAAGAACTCGTGACCGAGATCATCCGCCGCATCGGTGAGGATCCCGACCGCCAGGGCCTGGTCCGCACCCCGGAACGGGTGGCGCGCGCGATGGAGCTGTTCACCAGCGGGTACGCGCAGGAGCCCGAGGACGTGATGGCGGGCGCGCTCTTCCAGGAGAGCCACCAGAACATGGTGCTGGTGCGCAACATCGAGATGTACTCCCTGTGCGAGCACCACCTGCTGCCGTTCTTCGGCAAGGTCCACGTGGCCTACATCCCGAACGGGCGCATCGTCGGGCTGTCCAAGACGGCGCGCATCGTCAACGTCTTCGCGCGCCGGCTCCAGGTTCAGGAGCGGCTGACGGAGCAGATCGCGCAGGGGCTGTGGGATGTCGTTCAGCCCCAGGGCGTGGGCGTGATCGTAGAGGCGCACCACCTGTGCATGATGATGCGGGGCGTCGAGCAGCAGAACTCCTCGACCCTCACGTCGGCGATGCGGGGGTCGTTTCTCGATGACCCGCGGACCCGCGAGGAATTCCTCGCACTGTCGCTGAAGGCGGGGAACCGGGAGTAGGCCCGTGGGAGACCTTGCGGGCTGCTCCGCGCTGGTGACGGGCGCGACCAGCGGGATCGGCGCCGCGTGCGCGCGAGTCCTGGCGTCCGCCGGGGCGGAGATGTTCCTGGTGGCGCGCCGGCGCGACCTGCTCTCGCGCATCGCGGGCGAAATCGGGGCATACGACCTGTCGGCGGATGTCGCCGACGACGGTCAGGTGGAGGACCTGTCGGCAGAGGTGGCGGCGCGCCTGGGCGGTTCCCCGGATGTTGTCGTGCACGCGGCCGGCGTGTTTTCCCTTGCTCCTCTTCACCAGACCCGCCTGGAGGATCTGGACCGCAGCCTGAGCGTCAACCTGCGGAGCTCCTTTCTGCTGGCGCGGGCCTTCCTTCCCGGAATGCTGCGCCGGAACGGGGGACACATCGTGCTGGTGGGATCGGTGGCGGGACGTACGGCGTTTCCCGACAACAGCGCCTACTCCGCCTCCAAGTTCGGGCTGCGCGGCATGCACGAAGTGCTCCGCGAGGAGACCCGCGGAACGGGTGTACGCACGTCGCTGGTAGAGCCGGGCGCGTGCGATACGCCGCTCTGGGACCCCATCGACCGCGACCGGCATCCCGGGCTTCCGCCCCGGGACGGAATGCTCGAGGCGGGGCAGGTCGCCGAGGCGATCCTGTTTCTGGTCACCCGCCCCGCCGCCGTTCAGATCCCCCTTCTGCAGATCGAGCGCACGTGACGCGGTCGATCCCGGTCCTGGGCCGTCGCCGGTCGTGAATCCGCAGCTCACCGAGCGGCTGATCTGTCCGCGCTGTGGTCCCGGCTTCGGTCTGGTGCTGCGTGCGGATCAGGTGGAGGAGGGGAGGGTGCTCGCCGGCTTTCTGGGCTGCTCCAACTGCCGCGTGCTCTACCCGGTCGAGCGCGGCATCGCGGACCTGCGTCACCCTCCGCGCTCCAGGTTCCACCGGCGCGCGGACGGCGCTCCTCCGCCGACGTCGCGGGACGCCTCGCAGCCCGACACGCTGCGCCTTGCCGCGCTGATCGGCGTGGCGCCCGGGCCCGCCCTGATCGCGGTTGCCGGCAACCTGGCGGGCCGCGCCGGCGAGTTGGCGTCGCTGCTTCCCGGCGTGGACGTGGTGGCGCTGGCTCCCCGGTTCCACTCGGGCCCTGCTCCCGGGGCGAGCCATTTCATGGCGTCCGAACGACTGCCGCTGCGCGACGGGTCGCTGGCGGGGATCGCGCTCGCCGGGCTGTGGGCCGAATGGCTGCTTGACGAGGCGTTGCGATGCATGGCGCGCTCCGCGCGCATCGTGCTCCTGGGTGCGTCTCCCAGGGGCGAGAAGCTGTTCCGTGGCCAGGACCTGACGGTGCTGGCGGACGAAGCGGGCGTGCTGGTTGGGCGCCTCGGCCAAGGGTAGAGCGTGTTTGCTTCCCACCCCGGCTGCGGATAGTTTTTGCAGCCATCGGCACTCCCGACCCCTGTCCTCCTTCCCCCGTAAACAACGTCGAAATGGGTTGGATAAAAGGTCTTTTCGGCGGCTCCGGCCCCGACAAGACAGACTACCATGAGGATGCGCGCGCCCTCGTCGAGGAGGGCAGGTTCCAGGACGCGCTTAACTCCTTCAATCTCGCCTTGAAGGAATCTCCCGGAGATCCGATCATCCTGCAGGAAATCGCCATGGTCTACACGCGCATCGGCATGTCGGACGAAGCGGCGAAGACCTATCGCCACGTACTGCGCAAGCACCCGGATACGGCCGGGGCCCACTACGGGCTCGGGTTTCTGCTCCGGCGGGCCGGACAGAAAAGGGCCGCCGTCGATCACCTGAGCACGTTCCTGGCCAACCCTCCCCAGGGCTCCGAGTACGAGCAGCACATCTCCCACGCGCGCAGCACGCTCGCGACCCTGATGCGTGAACTGGAACAGGGGTCCGCCGATGGGGATGGATAGGGAAGTCCGACTTTCCTGGCTGGGCTCCGGCCGTGCCTACGAGGGCCGGTCCGGGGTTGGCGATCCCGCCGTGATCATCGACGGCGACGGCGCGCGCGGACCCTCCCCGATGGACACCGTCCTGCTTGGGGTTGCGGCCTGCATGGGGATCGACATCGAGGAGATCCTGCGCAAGTCGCGGGTTCCGCTCGACGAACTGGATTTCGTCGTCCGCGGTGCGCGCGCGGAAGACCATCCCCGCCGCTACACCCGAATCGACCTCGACATCGTGCTCTCCGGACCCCGACCCGCGGACCGGGCGCGAGTCGAGCGTGCGGTCGAGCTGTCGCGCGACAAGTATTGCAGCGCCCTCAACTCGCTGCGCACCGACATCCGGGTGACGACGCGCATCCGGACCCGGACGCCGGCTTCGACGCCGGGGGCGCCGTGACCTCGGCCACGCTTACCACCCTGTTTCTCGAGGCGGTCGAGCGATTCGGCAGCGCGACCGCGCTGAGGGCTCCGAGTGCCGACCTGACCTGGTCGCGGATCTCCTACGATGAAGTGTTCCGGACCACCAGGGCGGCGGTCAGCGGGCTGCGGGCGCTCGGGGTGGAACGTGGAGAGGCGGCGGCCATCCTGTCCGCCAACCGCCCCGAGTGGGCCTTCGCGGACTACGCCTGCCTGTGCGCGGGTGTCCGCGACGTTCCGATCTATCCCAGCCTGACCGCGCCGCAGATTGCCTACATCCTGCGGGACTCCGGCGCCCGGGCCGTCTTCGCCGAGGACGATGTCCAGCTCGCGAAGCTCATGGAGATTCGGGAGCAGTGTCCCGAACTTCGCCACATCATCGTTTTCGATGCCCCGGCGGAGATGCCCGAAGGCACCATGGCGTGGCGCGATTTCGTGCAACTCGATCCCCTCGGCCTGAGCGACGAGGCGTTCCGGGAGGAGGCGCTCGCGGCGCGGCCCGAGTCGGTGGCGACCATCCTCTATACGTCGGGTACGACCGGCAATCCGAAGGGCGTGCTGCTCACCCATGCCAACGTCGGGTCCAACGTGCACGTCTGCCGCACGCTGCTCGACATCTCCGACGCCGACGGCACGCTCAGCTTCCTGCCCCTGTCGCACGTCTTTCAGCGCACGGTGGACTACGTGTTCTTCAGCGTCGGGTGCACCATCGCGTATGCGCGCGACATGACGACCGTGGCCGAGGACCTGAAGATCGTCCGTCCGACGGTGGCCGTCTCGGTTCCACGGCTGTACGAACGGGTGTACAACGCGGTGACCGGAGCGACCGGCGTAAAGGGGCTGCTGGTGGGCTGGGCGGCGTCCGTGGGGCTCGCGCACACCGACGCGGTGCTGGAAGGCCGCGATCCGGGGTGGTGGACGCGAGCGCGCAAGACCGTGGCCGACAAGCTGGTGTTCAGCAAGCTGCGCGCGGCGGTCGGCGGACGGCTGCGTTTCTTCGTAAGCGGCGGCGCACCCCTTGCGCCCGGAATCAACAGGTTCTTCTTCGCCGCCGGGCTTCAGATCCTCGAGGGATACGGGCTGACGGAGACCAGCCCGGTCACCAACGTGAACACCTTCGAGAACTTCCGCATCGGCACGGTGGGCAAGGCGGTGCCGGGGACGGAGATCCGCATCGCCTCGGACGGCGAGATCTGCGTTCGCGGACCGCAGGTCATGAAGGGCTACCTCAACCGGCCCGAAGAGACCGCCGAAGCCATCGACGAGGAAGGGTGGTTCAAGACCGGCGACATCGGCGAGCTCGACGAGGACGGCTTTCTCCGCATCACCGACCGCAAGAAGGACATCATCGTGACCGCGGGCGGCAAGAACATCGCGCCACAGCCGATCGAGAATGATGTCAAGCTTGATCCGTACATCGAGCAGGCGGTCATGGTGGGCGACCGGCGTCCCTTCCCGTCGCTCCTGGTGGTGCCCGACTTCGAGCAGTTGAACCAGTGGGCCGCCGCGAGCGAGATCGACGCGTCGGACCCCGGGGCGCTGCTCCGCGACGGGAGATGCCAGGAGTTCCTGGGGGGCAGGGTCAGGGCCTCGCTGGCGGGTCTGGCCAGCTTCGAGACGCCCAAGAAGACGGCCTTCCTGGCTACGACGTTCACGATCGAGGACGGCACGCTGACCCCGACCCAGAAGGTCCGGCGGCGGATCGTGGAGGAGCGCTACGGCGCGCTCATCGAGTCGCTGTACGACGAAGCGAACGTCGACCGCGACTGGTTCGCGGGCTGAGCCGGCCCTTCTCGAGCCGGGGGAGTTTCGGGTGTCGGACGCGCACCGGGTGGTGCTGGTTTCCACGCCGGGAGCCGAAGCAGGACGGCGGTTGGCCCGTGTCCTTGTCCAAGAACGGCTGGCGGCCTGCGGGAGCGTGGTGCCGGCGGTGACGTCGGTGTACCGCTGGCAGGGCGCGATCGAGGAAGAGGAAGAGGCGCTGGTGGTGCTCAAGACGGCGGCCGACCGGGTCGAAGCGCTCACGCGGCGGACGCGCGAACTGCACCCCTACGAAGTCCCCGAGATCCTCGCTCTTCCCGTCTCGGACGGCAATTCCGGGTATCTGGACTGGGTGATCGAGGAGACGCGCGCCGCGTCGTCCGGGCAAGCCGACGCGCAGACCTGATGGACAGGCTTCCCCGGGAGGCCCATATTGGTGCCTGCGTCGGGGGGGCGTCTCCCCGCTTCACGGACTTCGAACCGCACGCGCGAGGGGCAACATGAGCTGGGTGCCTGGCGGCTACATCTTCACCCACGTGGTCTTCTGGGGCGTGGTGGCGCTGGTCGCGGTGGGGACCAATGCGGTCGCGATCATGATGGTCACCGGTCTGATGCTTCTTCTGGTGCCGGAGTCGCTCAGGCGCTGAGTACTCCCCGGAGGAGAGACGAATGCTGCTGAAGATACTGGGCGGCGTCCTCGCGCTCGCACTCGGGGTCTTTCTGGGCCTCTCCTTCGGCAGCGGTCCCACCGTGGAAGATGTCGAAGAGCGAATGGGGAAGAACCTTCCCCGCGAGCGGGCCACCCGCCACTTCACCTTCCTCGGCCTGATGCAGAAGAAGCAGCAGCGAGGGTCGCACCGACGCCGTCAGAGGACCCGCGGGCCGTTCGACCTGTCCAGTTAGGCCGGGCTGCCCTCGGCTGACGGCGTGGCTTCGCCATCGCGGTCCCGCGCCTTCGCGGCGAGCTATCCCACCAGTCGGGTAACGAGTACGAGGACGGTGCCGATGATCCCGCCGAGAACGTAGCCAAGGCGCACGATCAGCTTCAGTTCCCGCTCGGTCACCCGGCGCACGATCTGCTCCATGCGCGCGGCGGGAAACGCCAGCACCTTCTCCTCGACGCGCCGCGCCACGTCGATCTGCCGCACCACCGCGGGCACCTGGGCCTGCAGCCATTCCCAGACCGGCGCGCTCAGTCCCTGCTTGAGCCGATCGGCTGCACCGTCGGGGAGCCAGCGCGCGGGCACGCCGATGGGGCGGTCGAGGACGGTGTCGACGAGCTGGCGGGTGGTGCCGTCGACCAGCCGGGCGGCGGCGTCGCTGCGCGCGAGCGAGACCAGCCCGCCCGCGATCGAGGCGGGAGGCACGCGCTCCAGCACCTCGCCCCAGCTGCGCGCACCGGCTTCGTGCAGCGCGGTCTCGAGCTTTCTCACAAGGAAGCTGCGTGTAGCGGGATCGCGCGCCGTCGAGGCCACCCAGTTGGCCACGGTCTGGCGCGCCGCCACCACGCTCTCGCTGTCGGCTTCGCCCAGCACCACGTGGACCGGACGGCGCAGGAAGTCGACGACCGCGTCGTTGATGCCGCGCGACATGGCCGCCTGGACCGCCGGATCCTTCAGCAGGCGCGCGATCTGTTCCGCCCCCTCCTCCCGGATCGCGTCCAGTACCCGGTCGACGGTGTCCTCGGTGATCACCAGGCGCGCCACCACGCGCTGGTGGAAACGCAGGTCGCGCAGGAAGCGCTGCAACAGGTCGTTGATGCCCCGTTCGAAGCGGGCCCGCGCCCGATCGTCCTCGAGCAGGGAGCCAAGCCGGGCGATCGCCAGCGGCAGGTAGTTTGCGAGCCCCCGCTCGAACGCGGCCACCATTCCGGGCGGAATCGTCTGCTCGAAGGTTTTTTCGGGGGAGAGCAGCGAGCGGGCCGCCGAGGACAGGTAGTCGTCCACCGCCCGGTAGAAGCCGTCGCTGCCCAGCGTACCCTCCATCCATCCGTCGAGCGCGGACGCCAGCGCTGCGCTGCGGGCGGGCGTGAGCGCCCCGCCGATGGGCACGTCCGAGAGGGCCTCCACGATCGATCCGGCGCGGTCCGCGACCGCCCGCTCGAACTCCTCCGAATCGAGCCAGGCCGCGATCTGCTCGCGGGCCCTGTCCGCCGAGTGGTGCAGCGCCGATTCCACCTCGGGCAGGATCGACTCCGGAAGGATCTCCCGGATGGAACCGCGCTCCTCCAGGAGCAGCACGTCCACGAACTCGCCCAGGCGCCGGTCGAAGGCGCGCCGGAACTCTTCGTCGGCGAAGGTCCGCTCCAGGTCGGACTCGGTGAGCAGGCGGTTCCCGACCGTTCGGCCGACGGCCGCGGCCAGGCGCGGCTGGTTCTTGGGGATCGCGCCCTGAAGGAAACCGATCTTGCGGCCCCGGACGCGCAACGGCTCGTACGGGTGGAAGAGCATCCAGATCGCGACCGAGTTGGTCAGCCCGCCCGCCAGCGCACCGAAGGCGATGGTGAGGAGCGGGGCGATCAGGTTCTCGAGCAAGATGCGATGTGGCTCACGGTGCGCGATGGTAGAGGATGCCGCGCACGCGGTAGGCGATGGTCTCGATCGTGATCGAGCCCTCCACCTCGGACATGGCGATCAGGGGCAGTTGAGGACCCGGCCCCTCCCCGGCCTCCATGTGCGTGCTCATGGCCTCGATTCTACCGGTCAGGCCGGCGTCGGGCGACTGGAAGCGCCACGCAACCGGAACGTCGCGCCGGGCCGGCTCGAACGCTCTCGAGCCCGTGGCCGTCACGACCACCTCCGGCCAGTCGAAATTGCGCGCGCGCAGAATACCCCAACCCTGGAACGTGGTGTCGGCGGCCGCATCGAAAGGTCCGCGCAGAAACACATGGATGTTCTCGGAGACGAGGAGCGCCCAGCTTCCGGGCGTCGCGTCCGAAGCCTGCCCGGCGAAGGAAATGTCGACCAGCGACCCCGCCAGGGCGTTCTCGGAGAGAACGGTCGAGGCTTCCCTCACCTGGACCAGTTCTCCGGGACGACTGCTCCATCCCGCCACCGCCTCCCCGAGCCACATCTCCAGCTCCCGGCCCGCGCTGCGATAGAGGAGGGCGGTCAGCGCATCCCGTTCCGCAACGATGATGCGGATGCCCTCGTGGGGGATGATGCGCCATGGCGCGCGGACCGGCGGGGTCTCCCACGAGGACCGGAAGAAAGCGTCCCACACCCCTCCGCGGGCGAGCCAGATGCGGGCGTCCCGTTCGACGGCCTCTTCACGGGTGCTCGCCGAGAACGACCAGGCAACCACGAGAGGACTCTCGTCCTCCAATCCGAAGAAGGCCAGATGGCGCTCGTACCGGTTGCCCGCAAACGCGTCCAGTGGCGCAAGGGCGGGGTCCTCGACGCGCGCGCTCCCGGGGCTTCCGGGCTCGGCGGTGCATGCGACGGTCACCATGAGCGCCGCGGACAGCGTGCGGGCGGCGTTCATCGGGCCGGGATCGGAGCTTGACGAAACCCGGTCTCGCTCACCACGTTGCTGCCCTTGGCCCAGATCCCACCTCGTTCGGAACGCCCATCCATCCCCTCCTCAGAGTAGAAACCCATGGAATACAATCCGGACCTTCCCTTCTACAAGCGGCTGCACTGGCAGGTCCTTGCGGCGATGATCCTGGGTTCGCTCCTCGGAGTCACCTTCGGCGAAGCCGGCGCCGAGGCGATCGGCTGGATCGGCGAACTGTTCATGCGGCTGCTGAGGATGATCATCGTGCCGCTGGTGCTCACCTCGATCATATCCGGAGTGGCGTCGGTGGGCGGAGGGCGCGCCGTGGGCCGCCTGTTCGGCAAGACGCTGGGGTACTATGTCGTGTCGAGCTTCCTGGCCGCCTCGGTGGGCCTCATGATGGTCAACCTCATCCGGCCGGGCGTGGGATCCAGCATCGTCGAGGCCTCCACCGATCCCATGCTGGTCGACACGCCGGACTCGTTCATCCAGCTCATCCTCGACATCGTGCCCATCAATTTCGTGGATGCGGCGGGCACCGGGGACATGCTGGCGATCATCTTCTTCTGCATCGTCTTCGGCGCCGCGATCACGACCCTGCCGGAGCGCCCCCGCGTCATCGTCACCGACATCTTCGACGCCTTCTTCAAGGCGATGATGGCTCTCACGTCCGGCATCATCAAGCTGCTGCCGATCGGCGTCCTGGCGCTCATCACGAGGATGGTGGGCACGACCGGATTCGAAGCGTTCGGCACCCTGGCCAAGTATGTGGCGACGCTCGCGTCGGGGTTGACGATTCACCTCTTCATCACGCTGCCGCTCCTGCTGTACTTCGGAGGTCGTCTGGCGTCCGGGCGCCCCATTTCGCCGATCGTCCACTTCCGCAACATGCTCGAGCCGCTCCTGGTCGCCTTCTCGACCAGCTCGTCGGGCGCGACGCTTCCGGTCACGATCAAGACCGTCCGCGAGAAGGTGGGCGTATCCAACAAGGTGTCGTCCTTCGTGCTGCCCATGGGCGCCACGGTGAACATGGACGGAACGGCGGTCTTCGAATGCGTGGGGGCGCTCTTCATCGCCCAGGCCCTGGGCGCCGATCTCACCTTCATGACGCAGGCCACGGTCGTAATGACCGCGCTTCTCGCCTCGATCGGAGCGGCTGCGGTGCCCTCGGCCGGCCTCGTGGTCATCTTCATCGTTCTCGAGGCCATCGGGCTTGGCGGGAACGCCGATGCCGCCCTGATCGTCGGGGCGATGCTCGCGATCGACCGCCCGCTGGACATGGCGCGTACGGCGGTCAACGTCTACAGCGATTCGTGCGGCGCCGCCATCATCGCGCGGTCGGAGGGCGAGGAACACGTGGATGCGCAGGTCGCCGTCGGGTGAAGCCGGCGGGACGATTTCTCAAGCGGGCCTTTTGCCCCGTGCGCGCCTGCCGGGCTCGACGGAAATGTGGCCGTCGGCGGACCACGGGCGCCGGCTCCCCGTCGGAGGCGGGGTGTCGCCGCCAGTCTGCGCGGGCACGGATTCCCTGCGGGCCGAAGTGGGCGGCGCCTGGGGCCTGGTGAGCTTCCGGTCCAACGCGCCGACGAACGCGCCGATGAGCCGCGTGTTGCTGCCGAAGTCCCCCAGCCGCGTGGAGCGCGAAGTCGAACGGAGGTCCACCCGCGTCTGCGCCTGCGCGTCGAGCCCGATGCGGATCACCACGTCGCTCGTGCGGCGAGAAAGGTGCCCCCGCGTGAGGGCCTGAATAACGCCTTCCTCCTCGTCCCACCAGCGGGCATGCCAGCGTGGCAGTTCACCGCGAACCAGGTCGAGAGCGGCGTCCCATACCTGAGCGAAGGGAATGGCATAGGTGCGGCCCACGAGACGGCGATCGGTGGCGTCGGCCGATGTTCGGGAAGTCGTCGCCAGAAGCGCGCGTTTGAGGCGACCGGTAAAAGAGAGTTCCTGGCTCAGCCTGTCCCCCCTGGGAGGTCCGGTTGGCGAAACAGAAGCAACTCGCAAAGCTAATCATAGTTTGGAGCGCGTCCGAATTCCATTCAACCGGGCCACGAAATCCATGAAAGCCGTCATCCCGCTTGCGGGCAAGGGAACGCGGTTACGTCCCCACACCCACCTCCTGCCCAAGGCGCTGGTGCGCGTGGCCGGGAGACCGGTCCTCGCCCATCTGCTCGACGATCTGTTGCGCTTCGGGGTCACGGAGATGGTCTTCATCGTCGGCCATCTCGACGAAGTCATCCGGCGCTACATGGCGGAGGCGTATCCGGATCTGCCCGTCCACTACGTCGTCCAGGCCGTTCAGGACGGGACCGCGGGGGCGGTCAAGCTGGCGCAGCCGTTCGCGGACGGCGAGTTGCTGATCCTGTTCGCCGATACCCTGTTCGAAGCCGACCTGTCGCCGGCGCGAACGCTCTCCCCGGAATGGAGCGCGGTCATCTGGACGAAGGAGGTCGAAGACTACTGGAAGTATGGCGTCGTGGTAACCGGTCCGGACGGCGCCATGACGCGCATCGTGGAGAAGCCGGAGCAGCCCGTCTCCCGTCTCGCCAACATCGGCCTCTACTACATTCGCGATACCGCGCTGCTCTTCGAGGGCATCGACCACGTGCTGGCCTCACCCTCGGGCCCGACGGGCGAGTACTACCTGACGGACGCCTTCCAGTACATGGTGGACCGCGGCGCGCGCATCCGCACGGCCCCGGTGGATGCCTGGCACGACTGCGGCAGTCCCGAGGGGTTGCTGGGCACCAACCGCCATCTGCTGGAGGGCGGGGCGGCGTCGGTGTCGCCCAGCGCGCGGCTGAGCGAATGCTCGCTCGCCGAACCCGTGTTGGTGCGGGAGGACGTGGTCGCCGAGGGGAGCATTGTCGGTCCCAACGTCACGCTGGAGCGGGGGGCGCGAGTGGTCGGCAGCCGACTGACCGACACCATCGTGGGCGCGGGGGCGCGCGTGGAGGGAGCGCGCCTGGACGGGTCGCTGGTGGGCGCGGGCGCGGTCGTGCGGGGTGTGGAGGGAAGGGTGAACGTCTCGGACCACTCGGTGGTCGAGGCGGCGGGGGCGGATGCCGCGGAACTGCCGTAGCCCACCGGCAGCTGCTTCCGACCTGTCTGGCTGACAGGCGTCCGCGCGCGCGCCCCGGCTAGCCCTGTTGGTCCGGACCGATCGTCCTTACCACCACCCTTCCGGCGGGGTCCCGCGCCACCACCAGGTCGGCGGATACGCCCGGGCCGATCCGCGCGCTTCCGTCCGGGGCGCGATGCCCCTCGCCGGCTACCACGAAGAGTCCGCCGGCCGCGACCGTCTCATGGGCTTCCCGGTCCGCTAGGTCGCCCACCTCCACGATGGTGGGGTCCGACCGCGTCAGGGGGTCGTCGTACTCGATGAGCACATCGGCCACCATCGACGGAAGACCCGGCGCGATCAGCGTGCCTCCGGCCAGCAGGAGGTCGCTCACCATGGGCCCGTTCGGAGGCAGCCCGTCGTAGAGGGCGAGGTCGGCCTCCGCGAAGCTGCCGTCGGCGATCGATCCCAGCGCGGACAGAATGCCGACGAAGTTCACCATGCGCAGATGCTGCTTCTGCGGATCATCCGGCCATCCGCCCGACTCCAGCAGGATCGTGCTCGTGCCCCAGGCTCCCATCAGGTCGCCGAAGGCCCGCGGGTTGAAGGCGTCGTCGTAGCGGGTGACGTGCCCGCCCACCAGCGGCTCGATCGCCCTGCGCACCACCCCGCACACGCGCATCGCCGCGCGCCGCCGCTCGCTGACCTCGCCTTCGTCGTTGTGGACCGGCGCCAGGAGCGCGATGGCCGCCATGCGGCCGGAGTCCCCGACGCGAAAACGCGGGCTCTGGTCGTGCAGGTTGAAGCCGAAATCAGGCCGAATCCGGTCGTGCACCGACTTCAGCGCGCGCCCTTCCGGGGTGGCGAGGCGCCGGGCATCCCGGTTCACGTCGATCCCGGCCGCGTTGTGGCGCTGAAAGCGGGTTGCGCCGTCCGGGTTGAGCAGGGGAAGGAAATGGAGGCGCAGGCGCCGGGACAGCATCTGAATCAGAGCGCTTTCCGGGTGCCCGGCGATGAACGAGAAGATGTCCGCCAGCGCCATGGTCGCGGTGCTCTCGTCCCCGTGCATCTGGGACCACGCAAGCACCGCAACCTCACCCTCACCGAACGACACCATGCGGAGCGGCCGTCCCTCGGCGCTCTCGCCCACTCTCTCGCACGTCAGCCCCGGGCTGCCGTCCAGCAGGGGATCGAGGGTGGTCCAGTAGGCGTCGGGAGCGAAGCGTCGCTGGTCGAGCCCGCCTACGCGCGCGACTTCATGCAGTGCGCGCAGCTCCGTGGTGAGTTTCGGCACCGGCTGGGCTCTTCGAAATCGGTTCTCGATAGGGGGATGCCGGGGCTGACCCGTAGGTTGTCGAACGGCAGGCGCTGAATAATGGGGACATCTTTGCCGCGCTGTCCAGGCGCCGGTCGCGGTGCGCTTCCTCTCTCGGTCCTCTCCAACCGCGCGGGCCGATCACTACCCCGACGTCCATTACCCCGAGGACTCGCCGACCGGCACCATTCGCGGCCCTGCGGCCTGTCAGCTTTCGGGGTGCTCAGACGTCGTAGGTGGGTGGACAATGCACCTTGAACGCGAACTGGAGGAGGACCTCGCCTCCGTTTTCCACCCTGAGCCCAAAGGGGGTGAAGAGCGCACGTAGACCTTGATCTCGGCAAGGCCCGTATATCAGGTGAGGACTGACTTGTACAGACTATCCCTACCGCCGTACCAAAGACGCGCACCTGAGGGAATGGTTCTTCGCCATACGTGAAGATGAGCCCTTCGCTCACGGAGCCGACCACTCCAACTGTAGGGTGTCTAGAAATCACTCGCCCCGATGACACATCCAGGACGATGAGCTCGTGACGCCGGTTCTCCGCAGAGCGGGGGCCTTCGATCTGAAGCCCAAGCACCACGTTACCGCCACGATCCACAACGACCGACCGGCCTGAGTGCGAGAAGCCCTCTTCCGGGTCCGGACGATACCGGCAGCACACGCCGGGTCTGCTTGCCGTGAGCTGCCAGGGAACGTAGTCCTCGAGCGTCGTTTCCCAGAGTATCTCTCCCTCGGGGTCGAAGGCTCGCACCACCGGTACCATCCAATTGAACTTCACGATCGTTCGAGTAGCTTCATCGCACGCAAGGTAGCCGTAGTTAAGCATATGCGGTGTCTGCCCCAACTCACGACGTTGGTCAGCCGCTCGCGGCTCCTCGGGGCTCGCAAAGCCGCGAATCACCTGGCCATCACTGTCGATCTCGCTGATCGTGGGATCAGTTGGCCCTCCGGGCTGGCGCAGAACGTACCGTCGTCCGCCGAGTACACAAACGTCCGTTGGAGGGAACCTCAAAGTTGTCACCGTCCTGAAGGCAAGAGTGTCTCCATCGAGTTCGAAGGTGCTGATCCGCCCGGAACAGATGGGTACTACGCATGCCACGCAATCGAGGAATCATGGGGCTACCCTCCGGATCGCGGTCTCGAATTCCAGCGAGTCCACGACGCCATAAGCCATTACGCCGTTAACCGGAATCGTCGGTGTTCCCGGTGCACCGAATTCCATGGCAGCAGCAAGGTCATTTTCGATGGAGAGTACCGGTGACTCGTCCGCCGAGCAAACATCGAAGGCGGCCATGTCCTGAATCCCGGCCGTGACGGCGAACCGCTCGATGGCGAACCAGTCGCTAAGCTCTATGCGACGGTGTGAGATGTCGGGGTGTGAGATGCCGACCGGTCAGTACAGGAGATACCGTTCTCGAACCCGGAGGAACGCGTCCAGGTCGGGCTGCCATGCGGCGCGCACCTCCTCCAGTGACGCCCCCGCCTCGACGGCCAGCCGCAGGAGGTCGGTGCCCGCGAGGCGGTCGAAGGCCGCTTCGCGCCATTCCCACCGGTCGCCGGAGAGCGCGGCCGCTTCGATGAGCGCAGCCACGGCGGCCTCGGTGGGATCGTATCCCGGATCGGTGGCGACCAGGCGCACGCCTCCCACCTCGACTCCACCGTGCTTTCCGTCGCCAGGGTTTTCCGGCACGAAGCGAACCGCCTCGAAGCGCACCCCGGCGATGCCGTAGCGGTTCAGGCTCTCGGCCAGCGCCTCCCCGTCCAGCCACGGCGCCCCGATCTGCTGAAAGGCGATGGGCGTGCCGCGGCCCACGGACAGGTTGGTGCCTTCGAAGAGGCACGTGCCCGGATAGTGGCGGGCGCTCTCCACCGAAGGCATGTTCGGCGAAGGCGCCAACCAGGGAAGCCCGGTATCAGGGAACCAGTCGCCCCGGGTCCATCCCGAGAGCGGAACCACGCCGAGTTCCCCCTCCACCCCGAACTCGCCCCGGAAGAGGCGCGCCAGTTCGCCCGGGGTCATCCCGTGGCGCATGGGGAGCGGGTACATGCCCACGAAGGATGCGAACGCGGGCTCCAGCACGTTCCCCTGCACCTCGACGCCCCCGATCGGGTTGGGCCGGTCCAGCACCACGAAGGGGATCCCGGCCTCTCCGGCCGCCTCCATCGCCAGCGCCATGGTGTAGACGTAGGTGTAGTAGCGCGCCCCGATATCCTGGATGTCGAAGAGGAGCGCCTCGACGCCTTCCAGCATCTCCGGCGTCGGCTTGCGGGTCGCTCCGTAGAGCGAGTGGATCGGCAGCCCGGTGCGCGGGTCCGTCCCGCCGTCGACGAGTTCGCCGGCTTCGGCCTGGCCCCGGATGCCGTGCTCCGGAGAATAGAGCGCGACCAGTTCCACGCGCTCGTCCCCGTGCAGGAGGTCGATGGTGGAGACGCCCTGACGGTCGATGCCCGTGTGGTTGGTAACGAGCCCGGCGCGAAGACCCTCCACCAGATGGATCGAGTCCGCGAGCAGCACCTCGATGCCGGGGCGAACTGCGCCGGCCACCTGCGCGTCGATGGCGCCGAGAGCGTCCGGGACCGGATCGCGCCCTCCCCGCACGACCAGATTGGCGGCGAGGAGGACCGCGCCTGCGACAACCAGGCCGGCGCCGACCCGCGATTGTCGGATGCCTCCGGAAACCATTACTTTGCGCAAGTCCTCGATTCCAGCAGTCCCATGGATGGCCAGCGGGCTGTCAACTTCGTCCGGGAGGAAGAAGTCGTCAACCGGTGCTTGCGCTGAATAGTCGGGCGATGTCCGGTTCGCGCCGCACGACGCCCCTTCGCACGGCTGGCCTCGCCTCCCTCCTGGCGCTTGTCCCGATCGTTGTCTCCTGCAGCACTGCGCCATCGGGCCGCGGCGTGCCCGAGCCGTCCGCGCCGACGGAAGCCCCCACCCCGGAAGTAGCCCCTCCGGCTGGCGGGACGACTTCCCCTGCGGCCGACCGCGCGGCTCCGGCTTCTACGCGCGCTCAGTCCGCCGCGGGGACGCCGATCGTGGCTGCCTCGCCCACAGGCCCGGCCCGAGCCGCCGGCGAAGCATCGACCCCCGACCCTCCGGCCTCCGCCGCACCATCCGGCGTCTGGGCATCCTCCGTCCTGGAGTCGATGACCCTCGAGGAGAAGGCCGGCCAGTTGCTGATGCCCTGGATGCTCGGCGACTTCGCGCCCGCGGGCTCCGAGGACTTCGAGCGCATGGCCGAGGCGGTGCGCGATGACGGCGTCGGGGGCGTGATCGTATCGGTGGGTTCTCCGTCGGAGGTGGCCGCCAAGATCAACAACCTGCAGTCGCTGGCGAAGTACCCGCTGCTGGTGGGGTCGGACCTGGAGAGCGGGGCCGGCTACCGCATGCGCGGGGCGGTCTACCTGCCCAACAACATCGAGCTGGGCGGCGCCACCCTGTTCCCGTCGCTGATGGCGGTGGGCGCCACGGGCGACGACAGCCTGGCCTGGGAGGTGGGCCGCGTCACCGCCGTGGAAGCGCGCGCCCTGGGCGTCCACCTCCCGTTCGCGCCGGTGCTGGACGTCAACAACAACCCGGACAACCCGGTCATCGGCACCCGCTCCTTCGGCGAAGACCCGGCAGAGGTGGCCCGGCTCGGTTCAGCGTTCGTGCGCGGGCTTCAGGAGCACGGCGCGGTCGCAACCGGCAAACACTTCCCGGGTCACGGCGACACCGGGGTGGATTCCCATGTGGACCTGCCCGTGATCCGCGTGGACCGCGAGCGCCTGGACCGGGTCGAGCTGCGTCCATTCCGCGCGGCGGTCGATGCCGGCATGGGCGCCGTCATGAGCGCGCACGTATCCATCCCCTCCGTCACCGGCTCCCCCTCGATGCCCGGCACCCTCTCCCCGGCGGTCCTCTCCGACCTGCTGCGCGGAGAGATGGGGTTCGATGGCCTGATCGTGACCGACGCCATGAACATGGCCGCGATCACACGCCGCTTCGGGGCCCGCGATGCGGTCGTGCGCGCACTCGAGGCCGGCGCCGACATCATCCTCATGCCCGAAAACCCTCGCGGAGCACGCGAGAGCCTGGTCGCCGCGGTCCGCTCCGGCCGCGTCAGCGAGGCGCGCCTGGACCGGTCGGTGGCCCGCATCCTCGACTTGAAGGAGCGCATGGGGCTGGACCACGAGCGCTACACCGACATCTCCCGGATCCACCGCAAGGTCGGCATCCCCGAGCATGTGGACCGCGCCACGGAGGTCGCAGAGGCGTCGATCACGCTGCTGCGCAACCGCCGCAACCTGCTCTCGCTGCGCGGCACCCGCACCGCGAACGTCCTTTCCGTCACCTACCGCAGCCGCAGCAACCTGCTTGCCGGACGCTACTTCAATACTCGCGTGCGCGAGACCTACCGGCGGCTGCGCACCGAGGACGTGCACGGGGACACCGACGACCGCGAGTACGGGCGTCTGCTCGCGCGCGCCTCCCGCTCGGACCTGGTCATCGTGTCCGCGTACATACTCGCGGCCCGCACCGACGGCCAGCCGAACGTTCCCGAGCCGCTCTCCGAATTCGTGCAGGCGCTGGCGGACCGGCGCGTGCCGCACATCGTCATCTCTTTCGGCAACCCCTATCTGCTCTCCGACCTTCCCGAAGCCCAGGCGTACATGCTGGCCTGGAGCGCATCGGAGGTCAGCCAGGTCGCCGCGGCGCGAGCACTCTTCGGCGAAATCCCGATCCGCGGGCGCACACCCACCCGCCTGCCCCCCTTCTTCGATATCGGAGACGGGATCCAGCTGCCCCAGAGACGGAGGTAGGGCGACGTGAGAAACGCCAAACGGACCGGGATCGCCGTCCGGTGGCCGGGGTCGGCGTTATTGGTCCTTCTGCTCATTGCCTCGGGAGCGTGCGATGGTCCGGCACCGGATTCCGGCGGGGCCGAAGGGTCCTTCGAGCCGGCGTTGTACGATGAACTCGATGCCCGGGCGAGTACATGGGTGGATGAGACGCTCGCTTCGCTCTCCCTGCGCGAGCGCATCGCGCAACTGGTGGTTCCGTGGATCCCCGGCGCGTACGCTTCGTCGAGCGATGCCAGCTTCCGCACGCTGGAGCGATGGGTGACGGAGGAGGGCATCGGAGGCGTCGTCATCTCGATCGGCTCGCCCCACTCCTATGCCTCGCTCCTGAACCGCCTCCAGAACGCGGCCCGCGTCCCGCTGCTGGTGACCGCGGACTTCGAGAACGGGGGCCCGGGGATGCGCGTCAACCACTCCTACGCCCTTCCCACGCTGCTCCCGCAGGGCGGGGGCACCAGCTTCCCGCCCACGATGGCCTTCGGCGCCATCGGCGACCCGGCGTTCGCGTACGAGTACGGGCGCATCACGGCGGTAGAGGCGCGGGCGCTCGGGGTCCACCTGAACTTCGCCCCGGTCCTCGACGTCAACTCCAATCCCGAGAACCCCATCATCAACACCCGTGCCTTCGGCGAGGACCCGGAAGCGGTGGCGCAGCTCGGGGCGGCATACATCGAGGGCGCGCGCGCCGGGGGCGTGCTCACCACGGCGAAGCACTTTCCGGGTCACGGCGACACCCGCACCGACTCGCACATCGAGCTCCCGGTGGTGACCGCAGACAGAGGGCGGCTGGAGGCGATGGAGCTGGTGCCCTTCCGGCGCGCCGTGTCGGCCGGCGTGGATGCGGTGATGACGGCCCACGTCGCGGTGCCCGCCATCCTGGGCGGAGACGTGCCGGCGACGCTGTCGCCTTTTTTCCTGACGGAACTCCTGCGCGAGGACATGGGGTTCGACGGCCTGGTCTTCACGGATGCCCTGCGCATGGGCGCCATCTCGCGTGGATACGGCGCGGGAGAGGCGGCGGTGCTGGCGCTGGAAGCAGGCTCCGACGTGCTCCTCGTGCCCGAGGACGTGGGCGAGGCCATCGACGCGGTGGAGGTCGCGGTGCGCACGGGCCGGATGGCGCGCGAGCGCATCGACCGGTCGGTGCGGCTGCTGCTTGCCGCCAAGGCGCGCGTGGGGCTGCACGATCGGCGCAACGTGAACATCGCGGCCGTCGCCGACGTCGCGGGTTCGGCCCGGCACCTGACCTTCGCCGACCTCGCCGCCGAGCGTTCGGTCACCCTGGTGCGCGACCGCGATGGCCTGGTGCCGCTCCCCGCCGGAGCCCGCGGCCGGGTGGTGAGCGTCACCTACGCCCGCGACCAGGACCTGGTCGCCGGACGCGAGTTCGACCGGGTGGCCGCGCACTTCGCGGACGGCTTCCGGAGCCTGCGCCTCGACGAGGGATCGGATCCGGCGGCGTACCAGGCGGTCCAGACGGCCGCGCGCGATGCGGACGTGGTGCTCCTGAACGTGTACGTGCCCCCCTTTGCGGGGGCGGGTTCGGTGGCGGTCCCGGATGCGCTGCGCGACATGGTGCGCGAGCTCTCCGCGCGCGGCGCGCTGGTGGTCTCGTCCTTCGGCAACCCCTACTCGCTGAGCGCCTTCGATGACCTGGGCAGCTACCTCATCGCCTGGGGCAGCCACGAGGTCTCGCAGCGTGCCGGGGCCTTCGCGCTCATGGGGGCGGCGGAGATCTCCGGGACGCTTCCCATCAGCATTCCTCCGGACCACGCGGCGGGCGACGGGCTCCGCAGGGAGGCGCTGCCCGAACCGACGGCGGTCCGCGAGGCCGTGATGGCCGTGCCCTCGTGGGTCGTGCAGCCGCTCGAGTTCGTGACCGCCGCGCGCGCCGCGGACGACGGCCAGGAGGCACAGGGGCAGATCTCGCCGCTGGAAGGCGATCCCGCCGAAGCGGGGATGTCGGCGGCCGTCCTGCAGGCACTCGACCGCCGCATCCTCGCGGCCATCGCCGACTCGGCCAGCCCGGGCGCGGCGCTCGCCGTCGTGCGCCACGGCCAACTGGTGCGCCTGCGCGGCTACGGCCGCCTGGACTGGGATCCCGCGTCCGCACCCGCCACCCCCTCCTCCATCTACGACATGGCCTCGGTCACCAAGGTGATGGGCACCACCACGGCCGCGATGATCCTGGTGGACGAGGGCCGCCTCGACCTGGACGCCGCCGTGGTGGGCTACCTCCCGTGGTGGTCGGCGGGCGACCCGCGCAAGGAGGCGGTTACCGTGCGCCAGCTGCTGTTGCACCGGGGCGGGCTGCCTCCCTTCCGCCGCTTCTTCCTGGAGATGGAGGGCGTGGAAGCCTACCAGGAGGCCATCGCCGAGCTGCCGCTCGACTACGCGCCCGGCGACAGCACGGTGTATTCGGACATCGGCATGATGACGGTGGCGTGGGCGATCGAGGAGATCACGAGCCAGCCGCTGGACCGCTTCCTGAGCGAGCGCGTGTGGGGTCCGCTCGGGATGCAGGACACCGGTTTCAGCCCCGACTCGGCGCTGCACGCGCGGGTGGCCCCCACCGAGATCGACGCCGACTACCGGGGCGTACACGTGCGCGGCGTGGTCCACGACGAGAACGCCTGGGCGGTGGGGGGCGTGGCCGGCCACGCCGGTCTCTTCTCCTCCGCGCGCGACATCGCCGTCTACGCGGCCATGATGCTGGCCGGAGGCCGCGCCGGCCCCTGCGACGGAACGCCGGCCATCCCTTGCAGCGCCCCCCGGCCGGGGACGATGCGCGTCGTCGAGCCTTCCACGGTGGACGGCTTTACCCGCCGCCACGATGGCAGCGCCAGCCGCGCCACCGGCTGGGACACTCCATCCGGCAACTCTTCGGCGGGCCGCTTCTTCACCGGGCGCGCCTTCGGCCACACCGGCTTCACCGGGCCATCGGTATGGATCGACCCCGAACTCGACCTGGCCGTGGTGCTGCTCCTCAACCGGGTCAACCCCACCCGCGAAAACACCCGGCACGTCCCGCTGCGCCGCGAGATCCACGACCTCGCCGCCCAGGCCGTCACCGACCTCGACATCGAGCCCCGACCGCCTTCGTGATCCTCCGCGACCGGTTCATGGGGGCGTATTGAGCGGCTTCGGAGGCGTCGACCTGGCCGTGCTGGTGGCCTACCTGGCCGCCACCACCGCCTGGGGCGCCTGGCTGGGCCGCCGCCAGCGGGGCGGGGCGGACTACTTCCTGGGGAACCGCAGGCTGCCCTGGGGAGCGGTGCTGCTGTCGGTTGTGGCCACCGAGACCAGCACGCTGACGTTTCTCTCCATCCCAGGGGTCGCGTACCTGGGCACCCTGGGCTTCCTGCAACTCACCTTCGGGTACCTGGCCGGCCGGGTGGTGGTCGCGTCCCTGCTGCTGCCCGCCTACTACCGCGGCGAGCTCAAGACCGCTTACGCCCTCCTGGGCGCCCGCTTCGGCAGCGGGGTGCGGCGCCTCACTTCGGCGATCTTCATGGTCACCCGGCTCCTCGCCGATTCCGTGCGCCTCTTCGCCACCGCCATCCCGCTCGCGCTGGTCACCGGCTGGCCCTACCCGCTCTCCATCCTGGTGATCGGGGCGCTCACGGTGGTCTACACCTACTTCGGCGGCATCAAGGCGGTCGTCTGGGTGGATGCCGTGCAGATGGCGCTCTACCTGGTGGGGGCGGCCATCGCAGTCGTGGTCCTGCAGGGTCTTGTCGATGGGGGATGGGGGGCGATCCTGGCCCACGCGGGAGCGGCGGGCAAGCTCCGCATCGTAGACCTGTCCCTCGACTTCTCGGTGCCCTACACGCTGTGGGCGGGGCTGTTGGGCGGCGGCTTCCTGGCGATGGCGTCCCACGGCACCGACCAGCTCATCGTGCAGCGGCTGCTCACCTGCAAGGACCTGGCGGCCAGCCGCAGGGCGCTTATCGGGAGCGGCGTGGCGGTCGTGGGCCAGTTCGCCGTCTTCCTGCTGGTGGGGCTCGGCCTCTGGGCCTTCTACGAGAACCGCGCCTTCGACGCCTCCGACGAGATCTTCGCGCGCTTCATCGTCGAGGAGCTTCCCGCCGGTGTGACCGGACTTCTGATCGCGGGCGTGTTCGCCGCGGCGATGTCGTCGCTCTCCTCTTCCATCAACTCGCTGGCGTCTTCCTCCGCCTACGACTTCTGGGCGCCCGCCCGCGGCATCGACGACGACGCGCGCATCCTGCGGGCCGGCAAGCTCTTCACCCTGATGTGGGCCGCGTTGCTGGTCGGAGGCGCGATCCTGTTCATCCCGCTGAGCACGGGCACCAGCGCGGTGGAGGTCGCCCTGGCGGTCGCCTCGCTGGTCTACGGCGGATTGCTGGGGGCGTTCGCGCTGGGTGTCCTTTCGCAGCGCGCCACCGCGAGGGGAACCGCAGCCGGCATGGTGACCGGTATCGGCACGGTGACGGCCATCTGGATCCTCGCGCCCGACCGGGTGGCGTGGCCCTGGTTCGTGCTCATCGGGACGGCGATCACCGTGGCGGTGGGGATGGCGCTGGGCGGGGCGCGGACGGCCGACAGCGCCTGATGCGCGTCCCGGTCACCCCAGCCCCGTGACCGCGCCCCTCGTCGCGGGCGTCGACGGGGGCGGCACCCGCACCCGCGTCCTGCTGCTCGCCCGCGACGGCACGACCGCCGGCCGGGCGGAAGGCCCTGCCGCCCTGGTGCGTCCCGACCGCCCCGCCGCCGCCCGCGTGGTCGCCGACACTGTGCGCCGCGCCGCCGCCGCGGCCGGAGTGACCCTTCCGCTACCGGCGGTCTGGGCGGGCCTGGCCGGCGCCGGCCAGCCCCGCGTCCGCCGCGCGCTCGAAGCGGCCCTGCGGGACGAACAGATCGCCCGCAGCGTGCGGGTCGGCACGGACGTGGGGGCGGCCTTCCACGATGCCTTCGGGACCGCCGCGGGCATCGTTCTGGTGGCCGGCACCGGCTCGGTCGTGCTGGGGGCGGCGCAGGACGGCCGCCGCCTGCAGATCGGCGGCTGGGGCGGGGTGATGGGTGACGAAGGAAGCGGCTACCACATCGGTGTGTCGTCCCTGCGGGCCATCGCGCGCGCAGTCGACGGCCGCGCCCTTCCGACCGCCCTCACCACGGCCGTCCTCGACCACCTGGGCCTCGCCCGCCCACGCGACCTCCCCGCCTGGGCGGAATCCGCGACCAAGGCCGATATCGCCGCCCTCGCGCCCCTCGCGATCCGCACCGCCCGCTCGGGCGACGCTGCCGCACAAACCGTCGTCCAGCGCGCGCTCAACGCCCTCGCCGATCAACTCTCCGCCGCCATCCGCCAACTCTTCCCGTCCGCGTCCGACGACCCACCCCCCGTGGCTCTCACCGGCGGCCTCATCGCTCCGGACGGCCCTCTGCGCGACGACCTGGAGAAACAGGTTGCCTCGGCCGGTGGCCGTCTGCTGCCGCGCGCCGTCACCCCCGAGCGCGGCGCCGCCCGCCTGGCGCTCACCCTCCTGGACTGACCGCCCTCGACCCCGATGATCCCTCTCTGACGGACAGGATCGGAATCCGCCGGGGCCGGGTCAGCAACCGCGGATTCCCCTCAGATCCACTCTCGGGCAGCCCCGCGCGGAAGCTTGACCTCCTCACCCGGTAGCCGTTAATTCCCGCCATGATCAAACCGTATTGCCCGTCCGCCGGGGCTTCACCCGCCGGGCGGGATTCGCGGTTGGAGCGGCCGCATCTTCCTCTTCGGGCCTCGTGACCTCCACACCCGCGCTCGCTCCTCCCGACGCACGCCGTCCGGTCGCGCCCCCGATTCGGGTGATGAAGTTCGGGGGGACCTCGGTCGGAAGCGCCGCGCGCATCCGGCGCGTCGTCGGCCTTGTCGCGGATGCCCGGGCCGGCTCCACCCCTGTCGTGGTCGTCTCCGCCGTGCACGGAACGACGGACCGGTTGGTCGAGGTCGCCGAACTCGCCGGACGGGGGGACGCTGGACATGCGTTGGTGACGCGGGAGATCGCGGAGATGCACCGGGAGCTTCTCCACGCCCTCGCTCCGACCGACGAAGCGCCAGGCCTCGCCCTCCGCCTCGATGCGGCGATGGACGATCTCCGGCGCCTTGCGAACGGAGCCCAGCTCCTCGGCGAATGCACCCTCCGGACGCGCGACTGGATGCTCTCCTTCGGGGAGCGGCTGTCCTCGATGCTCGTCGCCGCCTGCATGCGCGCCCACGGGATCGCCGCCGTCGACGTGGACGCAAGAGAGCTTCTCCGCACCGACACCCGCTTCGGCGCGGCGCGGGTCGACCGGCAGAGTTCGCGGAAGCTGGTGCGCGCGCGGCTTCCCGGAGACGCCGGAATCCCGGTCGTCACCGGGTTCATCGGCTCGACGGCGAAGGGGGAGACCACCACGCTGGGCCGGGGTGCGTCCGACTACACGGCCACCCTTCTCGGCTCGATGCTGGGCGCGGCGGAGGTCGAGATCTGGACGGACGTGGACGGGGTGCTCACCGCGGATCCCCAGGCCGTGCCCGAAGCCGCCCCGGCGCGCGAGATCACCTACGCGGAGCTCCTCGAGCTCGCCCACTTCGGTGCGCAGGTGATCTGCCCCCCGGCGGTGGAGCCTGCCCGCAGCGCCGGGATCCGGCTGAGGATCCGCAGCACCCTCGATCCTTCCCTCCCGGGGACGCTGGTCGTGACCTCGGTCCAGCGGGACCCCCTGCGGCCGGTGCGCGGGATTTCCGCGACCAGGGACGTGGCGTTGATCCGGCTCGCCGGGGTCGAGACGGTCGGCGTTACGGAGGCCTCGCAACGGATCTTCCGTGCGCTTCGAGTCGCCGACGTGGACTCGCTTCTCTTCACGCAGGACTCGGGCGCGCACGCCTTGTCCTTCGCTGTCAGGGGTGCCGACGCGGAGCGGGCGCGGGCCGCTCTGGGGGCTGAGTTCCGGCGGGAGCGGGAGTCGCGGCTCGTGCGCGACCCGACCGTCGAGCAGGGGTTTTCGATCCTCGCGGTCGTTGGAGAGGGGATGAGGTACACGCCTGGCGTGTCCGGCAAACTCTTCTCGGCCCTGGGAGCCGCGAGGGTCAATGTGCACGCCATCGCCCAGGGATCCTCCGAGCGCAACATCTCATGGGTCGTGAACGCAGGGCAGGAGGGCGTCGCGCTCCGCACCGTCCACCGCGCCTTCTTCAGCCCGCCGGACGAACTCGAACCCGTCCGCATCCTCGTCCTCGGGGCGGGCGTCGTCGGCGGAGCCTTCCTCGACCAGTTCGCCGCAAACGGGGACGACGCGATGCGTGCGCACGGGATCCAGCCGGTCCTGGTCGGCATCTCGAACAGCCGGACGGCCGTAACCGACCTCGAGGGCCTGGTGGCAGGCCGGTGGCGGTCGCACATCGAGGGGGCCCGCGGCGATCCCGTTCGAGCCTTCGAGGCCGTCTGGACGGGCGACCCGCTCGTCGTCGTCGACTGCACCGCGAGCCCGACCGTCGCGGCGAGGTACGCGGAATACCTCCGGGCCGGCGCCGCCGTGGTCACGGCGAACAAGATTCCTCTCTCCGGGCCGATCGAGGAGTACGCGACCCTCAGGAGCCTCGGCGGGCGCGGGGGCGGCCTCCACCACGGGACGACCGTGGGGGCAGGCCTTCCGATGGTGCGCATGATCGCCGAGCTTCGGCGGAGCGGCGACACCGTCATCTCTCTCGAGGGGACGCTGTCGGGCACGCTCACCTTCCTGATGGACCAGTTGAGCCGCGGGCGGAGGTTCAGCTCGGCGGTCGAGGAAGCCCGGCGGAGAGGGATCTCCGAGCCGGATCCGAGGGAGGACCTGGGCCTCAGGGACGTGGTCCGAAAACTCGTCATCCTCGCACGGACGGCGGGGATGCGCATGGAACCCTCCGACGTCGAGGTCGAACCGATTCTTCCGGAGCGCCTCCTCCGGCCCGGCCCGGTCCGGGAGTTCGTCGAGCGGCTCTCCGGGCTCGACGACGAGATGGCCGAGCGGACCCGGGCGGCGGCGGCGCAAGGGGGACGGCTCGTCTGCCTGGCACGGGTGGCGCAGGGCGCGGCGTCCGTCCGCCTCGAGGTGGTGCCCGCGGATGAGCCCGTCGCGCGCACCCGCGGCACCGAGAACCTGCTCGTCATCCGCTCTCGGTGGTACGCCGATCATCCCATGGTGATTCAGGGCCCCGGAGCGGGGCCCGAGGTCACCGCGGCCGGCCTCATGACCGACCTGGTGGCGGCCGCCGGCCGGGTTGCCGGCCGGGCCGGACAGGGTCAACGGCGAACCTCCTCGGCCCGGTAGGAACCGTCGACGTAGGCCGTCTGCCATTTTGGCAGACTTCTCACTGGCACGCTCCCTGCCCCTGCCAAGGCCGAACGCGCATGCCAGGTCGGGCATCAGGAAGCCCGGCGGCGCGAATTTGGTCACAAGAACCCAATGGAGGAAACACATGACGACCATCGCCAAATATCGTTCGCTCTCGCCCTCGCAGGTGCTGCGGGCCTTCAACGCCGCCCTTCCGAGCGGCCCGGCCTTCCCCTTCGGGGCCTTCATCAACACCGACTGGGTTCCGCCGGTGAACGTCGCGGAGACGGCGGACTCGATCCTTGTCACCGCGGAACTCCCGGGCGTGTCGCCCGGGGACGTCGACATCCAGGTCGAGGAGAACGTGCTCACGATCCGCGGCGAGAAGCATGAGGAGCGCGTGGAGGAGGACACCGAGCGCCACATGCACATCTCCGAGCGGATCACGGGCAGCTTCAGCCGCTCCTTCACGCTGCCGCGCAGGGTTGACGTCGAGGGCATCAACGCCGACTTCGGCGAGGGGGTCCTCAAGGTCAGCGTCCCCAAGGCGCCCGAGACCCGCGCCCGCAGGATCGAGGTGAAGGCGCGCGCCTAGCAGGCCCGCGACCCGAGACGCGCGCCCGACCGCGGCGCTGCGCAAACGCTGCACCCGATCGGACCCGGTTCCCGCCGGGTCCGATTCTCATGCCGCATCCAGGTTTGATGGCATCCCCCGGGATGCTACTTTGGTGGCGACACTCTCCGTTGCCGGACAGGCGTGACGAGCCCGTCCGCTGATCCCGGTCCCGCCGGCGCCCGTAACCCGAGAAGAACCCGCGCATGACCCACGCCAGCACCCGGCCCCCGCCGGGATCGCGCGTCTTCAGCGGAATGCAGCCCAGCGGCGAAGCCCATCTCGGCAACTACCTGGGTGCGCTGCGCCAGTGGGCCGCCATGCAGGACGACTACGACTGCATCTACTGCATCGTCGACCAGCACGCCATCACGGGGCGCTACGATCCCGCGGCGCTTCCCGGGGCCGTCTTCGATCTCGCCATCAGCTTTCTGGCCTCGGGGCTCGATCCCGAGCGCTCCATCATCTTCGTGCAGTCCGACGTCCCCGAGCACACCGAGCTGAGCTGGCTCTTCAACTCGGTGGCGCCCATCGGCGACCTGGAGCGCATGATCCAGTTCAAGGAGAAATCCGAGCGCATGGAGTCGGTGCCGGTCGGTCTCCTCAACTACCCCGTGCTGCAGGCGGCGGACATCCTCATCTACCGCGCCGACGTGGTGCCCGTGGGGGAGGACCAGCGCCAGCACCTCGAGCTGACCCGGGACATCGCACGCAAGTGGAATGCCCGCTTCGGCAAGTACCTGCCCGAGCCCCAGCCCTACATTCCGCGCGCGGGCCGGATCGTGGGGCTGGACGGCCGGTCCAAGATGAGCAAGTCGCTCGGCAACACGGTCGGCATCCTCGACGAACCCGACGAGATCCGCAGGCGTGTGCGCACCGCGGTGACCGATCCGGCGCGCATCCGCAAGACCGACCCGGGGCGCCCCGAAGTCTGCAACGTCTATTCGCTGCACGAACATTTCGCGGACGGTGAGCGCCTCGACGATATCGCCCTCCAGTGTCGCACGGCCCAGCGCGGCTGCGTCCAGTGCAAGGGCATGCTGGCGGAGGAGATCGACGAGGCCTTCGGCCCCATGCGGGAGGTGGCCGCGCACTATCGCGCGCACCCGGAGGAGGTGCTCCGGATTCTCGACGATGGAGCACGGAGGGCCGGAGCCATTGCCCGGGAGACCATGGCGGAGGTCCGGTCGCGCATGGGGCTCGACTGGAAGCGCAACGCGCGAGCACTGAAGGAGGAAAGCTGAGTCATGAATCTGGCCGGAGTCTTCATCCCCGCGGTTACGCCCTTCGATCCCGTGACCGGAGGCGTGGACATCGTCGCGATGCGCGCCAACCTGAGGAGCTGGCTGGCGCACCCCGTGCACGGAATCGTCATCGCGGGATCCACCGGAGAGGCGGTGCTGCTCAGCCGCGGCGAGCGCAGGCGCCTCATCGAGGCGACCGCCGACGTCATGACCGATGATCGTCTGCTGATCGCCGGAACCGGGGTGGAGTCCACGCGCGGCACCATCCGGCTCGGTCGGGAAGCCGCCGATGCCGGCGCCGACGCCGTCCTGGTGCAGCCGCCGGCGTACTACCTGGGCGCGATGACCCCGGAAGCGGTGCGCGATCATTACGTCGCGGTGGCCGACGCCTCCCCGGTTCCGGTCCTCATCTACCAGGCGCCGCTGCGCTTCAGCACCCTCGACTTCCCCTCCGGGCTGGTGGCCGAACTCTCCCGGCATCCCAACATCGTCGGGATCAAGGACTCCAGGGGCAGCCTGGAGAAGGTTGCCGAGCTGCTCGACTGCACCGGGCGCGACTTCGCGGTGATCGTGGGCAACGGCGCGGGGCTGTATGCGGCCCTGGAGTTGGGCGCGGCGGGCGGCATTCTGGGTGTCGCCAACCTGGCTCCCGCCGAGAGCGCCGCGATCTTCCAGCGCTTCACGGAGGGGCGCACCAGTGAGGCGGGCCGTCTCCAGGAGCGGGTCGCACCCGTCCACAAGAAGCTGGTGGCCGGATTCGGGGTGCCGGGGGTCAAGGCCGCGATGGATCTGCTGGGAGGCCACGGTGGGAGGCCCCGCCCGCCGCTCAGGCCGTTCCCGGCCGGGAAGGTCGCTGAGGTGGAGGCCGTCCTGCGCCGGGCCGGGCTGTTGCGGCCGGAGCGCGCGCTCTCCGGTTCCGCCTCCGCATGAGGACCGGCTCGAGCCGCCTCACACTGTACCAGCCGGGAGCCTGATCTTGTCGACGAACGCCGCCGGGGGCCGCTGCACGGTCGTGGTGGGCTGCCAGTGGGGCGACGAGGGCAAGGGCAAGATCGTCGACGTGCTGGCGGAGTCGGCGGACATCGTCGCCCGCTATCAGGGCGGCGCCAACGCCGGTCATACCGTCCATGTGCACGGGGACGAGTTCATCCTGCACCAGATTCCCTCCGGCATCCTTCACCCCGGAAAGCGCTGTCTGCTCGGCAACGGCGTGGTCCTCGATCTGCCGAAGTTCTTCGCGGAATACGATGCCCTGGTGGAGCGCGGCATCGAGCTGGAGGGACGGGTCGGGATCAGCCAGCGCGCGCACCTGCTGCTGCCCTACCACCGCGCGCTAGACCACGCCGCGGAAGTACGCGCCCGGGAGAAGATCGGTACCACCGGGCAGGGGATCGGGCCGGCGTACGTGTCCAAGTCCGGGCGGCACGGGGTCCGCGTCACCGACCTGGGCAATGCCCCTCGGCTGGAGCGTCTGGTGGAGCGGGCCATGGGGGATGCCCTGGAGGATCTGGAGGTCGGACGGTTCGCGGCCACGGAGCTCGAGGCCCGGGTGTGGGCGGCGCTCTCGCTGGCGGGCCGCACTCTGCCGCTCGCCACGGACACCGGCCGCGAGATCGTGGAGGCGCTCGCCGCCGGGCGCTCGGTCCTGATGGAGGGGGCGCAGGGCACGGCGCTCGACCTCGACCACGGCACCTATCCCTTCGTGACCTCCTCCAACACCACCGCGGCCGCGGCCGCCACCGGGCTGGGGGTCGGCCCGACCGCCATCAGCGCGGTGCTCGGCGTGGTCAAGGCGTACACCACGCGGGTGGGCAACGGCCCCCTGCCAACGGAGTTCGACGACGAGATGGGCGAGCGCGTGCGCGAGCTGGGCGGGGAGTTCGGCGCGACCACCGGCCGGCCACGGCGCTGCGGCTGGTTCGACGCGGTGCAGGCGCGCTACGCCGCGCGGGTGAACGGGCTCACCGGTCTGGCGGTGACCAAGCTGGACGTGCTGGACTCGCTCGACGAAATCCGGATTGCGACCGCCTACCGCGTCGACGGCGACCTCACCACCGAGTTTCCCGCGGACACCTGGTCGCTTTCCAGGGTGGAGCCCGTACTGGAGCGCCACCCCGGGTGGCGGGCGCCCACCACGGAGGCCCGCCACATCGCCGACCTCCCGGCTGAAGCGCGCAGCTACCTCGACCGCCTTCAGGAGCTGACCGGCGTCCCCATCAAGATCGTCTCGGTCGGATCCCGGCGCGAGCAGAGCATTCACATCTGATCGATGTTCGACCGTCTGGGCAAGAGGCTCGACAAGGCCCTCGGGCGCTTCCGCCAGCGGGGCATCCTCACCGAGCCCATGATCCGCAAGGGGTTGCGCGAGGTGCGCCGCGCCCTGCTCGAGGCGGACGTCAACTTCAAGGTGACCCGCGACTTTCTCAAACGGGTCGAGAAGCGGGCGGTGGGCGAGGGGGTCATCCGCTCGATCTCGCCGGGGCAGCAGGTCGTCAAGATCGTGCACGACGAGCTGGCGGGGCTCCTGGGAGAGGACGTGGCCGACCTGACCTGGGCGCGCAAGCCGCCCACGGTGATCCTCATGGCCGGCCTGCAGGGCTCCGGAAAGACCACCACCGCGGCGAAGCTGGCGCGCCTGATCGCCCGCGAGGGGCGCCGTCCGATGCTGGCGGGTTGCGACGTGTACCGGCCGGCGGCGGGGGAGCAGCTGCGCACCCTGTGCGAGCGCGCGGACTTGCCGGTGCTGGCGGGCGCGTGCGGCGACGACCCCGTGGAGGTGGCGCGGGCCGCGCTCAAGAGCGCGCGCGGGCGCGGGTGCGACGTGTTGGTGGTGGACACCGCGGGCCGTCTCCAGATCGACGAGCCCATGATGGCCGAGCTCGGGCGCCTGCGGACGGAGCTGGCGGCGACCGAGGTGCTGCTGGTGGCCGACGCGATGACCGGGCAGGAGGCGGTGAACATCGCCCGGGGATTCGACCGGGCGCTGGGCCTCACCGGGGTGGTGCTCACCAAGCTCGACGGCGACGCGCGCGGAGGGGCGGCGCTCTCGATCCGCGGGGTCACCGGAAGACCCATCAAGTTCGTGGGCGTGGGCGAGGGACTGGACGACCTGGAGCGGGTCGATCCCCGCCGGCTGGCGGGGCGCATCCTGCAGATGGGCGACGTGGTGGGGCTGGTGGAGCGCGCGCAGCGCTCCATCGACGCCGAGGCCCAGGCGAAGATCGAGGAGAACGTCCTGCGCAAGGGACGCTTCACCCTGGAGGACTTCCTGGTGGCGCTTCGCCAGGTGCAGGCCATGGGCCCGCTGGAGCAGATCATGAAGATGATCCCCGGGATGAGGCGCAAACTGCCGCTGGGCAACGTCGACCCGAAGAAGATCAGGCATGTGGAGGCCATCATCCTCTCGATGACACCCGCGGAGCGGAGCGAGCCGCGCCTCCTCAACCGGTCCCGCCGGATCCGCATCGCCCGGGGAAGCGGCCGGCCGGTGTCCGAGGTCAATCGCCTGTTGAAGCAGTTCAGGGAAATGCAGAAGTTGATGAAGCAGATGCGGGGGATGACGCCCCCGCTGCACCAGTTGCGCTGACCGCCCCGGAGAGGCGGGCAGGCACGAACCCGAGGAGACACATGTCGGTACGAATTCGACTTCGCAGAATGGGCCGGAAGAAGGCGCCCCACTACCGAGTCGTGGTGGCGGACGGCGACTCGCCGCGGGACGGGCGCTTCGTCGAGACCATCGGCTACTACAAGCCACTTTCCACGCCCGCCCGCGTGGTCGTAGACCTGGAGCGCGCCGACTACTGGCTGGGCCAGGGGGCTCAGCCTTCGGCCACAGTGAGGTCGCTGCTGAACAAGGCGCGCAAGGGCGGAGACGCCAGCGTGGCCGTGGGCGAGGCGGATACGGCCGCCGAGAAAGCCCGGCGCTCGGAGCGGTTGGCCGAGCGGCGCCAGGCGGAAGCGGACGCGCAGGCGAAGCTGGAGGCGGAGGCGAGAGCCGAAGCGGCGGCGCGGGCCGCGGCGCGAGCGGCAGCCCGGTCCGGCGACGAAAGCGGCGAATCCGCGTAGTACCGGGGTCCCCAATGGACTCCGCACATCCTTCGCACCTCGTCGTGGGACACCTCAACAAGGCCCACGGCACCAAAGGCGAACTCTTTCTCTGGCCCCTGACCGCCGACCCGGACGAAGCCTTCGCCGCCGGAGCGGAGTTGCATCTGGCCGACGAGGCCGGGGAGAAGCCGGATCCCGCCTTCGCCGAGGTCCGCGTGCGGGGGGTCCGCCCCTTCAAGCGGGGCCTGCTGATCCGGCTGGAGGGCATCGATTCCCGGGACCAGGCCGAGTGGCTCGCGGGCCGCTACGTGCTCCGGCCGCTTGCAGACGTGCCCCCGCTCGAGGATGGGGAGGTCTTCTACCACGACCTCCTGGGCATGCGCGTGGAATCCGGGGAGGGAGAGGCGGTCGGCGAGGTGGTCGAGGTCTACGAGCTCAGCCCGGTGCATCTGCTCCAGGTGGCGCGCGCGAGCGGCACGGTGCTGATCCCCTTCGCGCGCGACATGTTGCGCCGGCTGGACCGCGAGGGGAAGCGGCTGGTCATGGACCTGCCGGACGGCCTGCTGGACCTCTGAGGAGGAGCGGGCGGTGACATCGGATGCGGGAGTCCCCGGACGGGCCGACACGCCCTTGCGGCTGACCTTCGCGACCATCTTCCCGGAGTTCTTCGAGGTTCCGCTGGCCACCAGCATCCCCGGGCGGGCCGCCCGGCACGGATTGGCCGAATACCAGGTCGTTGACCTGCGCGACTTCACCCGCGACCGCCACCGCACGGTGGACGACGCGCCCTACGGGGGCGGCGGCGGGATGGTGATGAAGCCGGAGCCGTTCTTCGAGGCGGTGGAGTCTCTCGACCGGGCGGGCCGGGTGATCCTGCTTTCCCCCCGCGGCCGGCTCTTCACCCACCGCGACGCCGTGCGGCTTTCACTGGAGCCGTCCCTGACCTTGCTCTGCGGCCACTACAAGGACGTCGACCAGCGCGTCGCGGACCACCTCGCCGACGAGGAGATCTCCATCGGCGACTTCGTGTTGTCGGGGGGCGAGGCCGCGGCGCTGGTGGTGGCGGACGCCATCGTCCGGCTGCTGCCCGGGGTGCTGGGGGACCACGACTCGGCCGCCTCGGACTCGTTCTACGACGGCCGCCGGCTGAGCGCGCCCTCCTATACCCGGCCTGCCGAATATCGGGGCCTCCGGGTGCCCGAAGTGCTGCGCAGCGGCGACCACGCGCGCATCGAATCCTGGCGCGAGGCGGAAGCCGAACGCATCAGTGCCGCGCGCCGGCCCCAGCCCGACCGGGGACGTTAGCCGCCAACGCTCCCGGGGCACTCCACGCGCCCCTCACCCGTCAAAACCGCCGCCACGCTCCCGCCGCTCGATCCGGGGCCGCGAGGCGCCGGACTGGTAATTCCACTCGGTTCTTTACAGAATTGAATACGCGCGCGGGTTGCGCGCGCGGTCGGAGGCGGATGCGGGGTGTCGGGGCAACGTCAAACTTCCCATCAGGAGCAGCCATGAAACACAACCATTGTCCAGCACGTAAGGTATGGGGCGCCTTTGCGCTCCCCCTGCTGGCCGTCAGCCTGGCCTTCGCGCCCGGTCTGAGCGCCCAGCAGAGTGGAGTCATCACGGGCCGCGTCACGGAGGAAGGCTCCGGTCGCTCCCTTGCTTCCGCACAGGTGTACGTCGAGGGCTCCGGCATCGGGACCCTCACCAACTCGAACGGGCAGTTTCTGCTCCTCAACGCCCCTCCCGGCGAGCACACGGTCATCGTCGAACTGGTCGGCTACCGCTCCGCCTCGCAGACGGTGACGGTGGCGGTGGGCGAGACGGCCAGCGTCGACTTCGCCATCGCCGTGACCGCGCTCGCCCTCGACGAGATCGTGGTCACCGGAACCGGTGTCGCCACCGAGAAACGCAGGCTCGGCCATACCATCGCGACGCTCGATGCCGCCGAGCTCGAGAACGCGCCCATCTCGGACTTCAGCCAGCTCATCGCCGGCCGCGAGCCCGGCGTCGTGGCTCTGCCCTCCTCGGGGTACACGGGCGAGGGCGCCCGCATCCGCATCCGCGGGTCGGCCTCCCTCTCGCAGCTCAACGAGCCCATCGTCTACGTGGACGGCATCCGCGTGGACCGCTCAGCCGTGCAGAACTTCAACGGCCAGGGCAACCCGTCCCGCCTGGACGACATCCCGCCCGAGTCCATCGAGCGGGTCGAGATCCTGAAGGGCGCCGCCGCGGCGACCCTATACGGGACCGAGGCCTCCAACGGCGTGATCCAGATCTTCACCAAGCGGGGCAACGTCGGCGCTCCGCGCTTCACCTTCCAGTCGGACCTGACCGGGATCTCGGTGCCCACCAACCGCATCCTGCCGGTCGCGGATTTCGCCGGGCGGGTTTGCGCCAGCCCGGGATGCACCGGCGACGGTGACGCCCAGAGGCTGGCCGACGCAGTGAGCCGGATGTCGACGCGCTGGGGACAGTCGGTCTCGCCATGGGAGCCGGTCGAGCGCAACACGATTCCCGAACTGCTCACCACGGGATTCGGCCAGACCTATTCGGGGTCGGTGCAGGGTGGTTCCAGCGCGTTCCAGTACTTCGCCTCCGCACGCCTCGCCAGGGAGGACGGTCCCTACGACGCGGCGCAGAACTTCGACGAGGCGGAGGGGCTGGATCCCGAAAACGACACCAACCGCAGGGCTTCGATCCACTCGAACTTCACGGTAGTGCCGAGCGACAATCTGCGCATCGGCGTGACCACGCTCTATTCGGACATGGAGCACCACACGCCGGACAACTCGAACAACATCTACGGCGTGTTCTCGTCCGGGCTCATGTCGCAGTTGAGGCTCGCCAACGCCGACCCGAACCTCGGCCAGGTCAACTACTACGGCCAGCCGGCGTTCGCCACCCTGCGCGAAAACGCGTACCAGTTGAACTTCGTGAACTCGCAGCACTTCGCGGGCGCCACCAACATCAACTTCACGCCGACCGAGTTCTTCCGCCTCGACGGAACCTTCGGCATCGACTTCACCTCCGACGACGCGGTCAGCTTCCGTCCCTACCGCTGGAACGTGGACGGCTACTCGGGCTCGACGCCCGACGGCAGCAGGAACGTCAACGAGGACCGCAGCCGCGAGATCACGGCGGACGTCAAGGGGTCCTACATCTTCAACACCGACCGGATCGAGAACACGTTCCTCTTCGGTGGCCAGGGCTTCCTGCGGCAGCGGCAGTCGGCGGGCGGAAGCGGACGCGATTTTCCCGGCCCGGGTCTTGAAACCCTGTCGGCGCTCGGTTCCGAGTCCTCCTACGAGAACTGGCTCCGGGTCACGCAGATCGGCGGATACCTGCAGGACCAGATCGGGTGGGACAACTGGCTCTTCCTGACCGTCGGCGCGCGCTGGGACGCCAACTCGGCATTCGGTGAGGCGTTCAACACGGCCTTCTATCCGAAGGCCAACTTCGCATTCGTGCCCAGCGAGATGTGGGAAAGCGAGACCTTCTCGTCGTTGCGCGTCAAGGGCGCGTACGGCACCTCAGGGCTGCAGCCGGGTGCCTTCGACAAGTTCACGACCTTCTCGTCGCTGGGCACCGAGGTGGGTCCGGGCGTCCAGCCGTCCAATCTCGGCAACGACGAGTTGAAGCCCGAGGTGTCCACGGAGTGGGAGTTCGGCGCCGATCTGGGGCTGTTCAACGATCTGTGGTCGGTGGAGGCCACCTACTGGGATCGGACCGTCACCGACGCCATGGTGGCGCGCCAGTTCCCGGTGACGGGCGGCTTTACGCAGACGCAGCTCGACAACATCGGCGAGGTGAAGGCTTCCGGCTTCGAGCTCGCCGTGCGCGGCGCCCTGGTCCAGCGGCCGGGTCTCTCGCTGAACGTCTTCGCCAACACCGCCTACCTCAAGGAGGAGATCGCCGACATGGGCGGTGCTCCTCCCCTGAAGACCGGCGGCAGCTACCCGCGCTACCGCAACTTCCTCACCGAGGGCTATACGCCCGGCGCCTTCTTCGGAGCCAGGGTCGCGGACCTCGACATCCCGCTCAACATCCTCGCTCCGGTCAACGGCGAGTGCGTAGCGCCCACGCTCGACCAGGCGCTCGAGTATTTCAGCCAGCCGCGTAACCCCAACAGCTTCAAGCCGCTGGCGATCGGCAACGAGACCTTCGGAACGCCAAACGGCGGGCTCGCGTCGCACAACTGCGGCACGGGGTTGCTCGACACCTATCTCGGCAAGCCCACCCCGGATTTCGCCGGTTCCTTCGGGTTCAACCTGGCGTTCCTGGGCAACTTCGAATTCAACTCGCTCCTCGAGTACAAGTTCGGTCATCAGGTGCAGGACCTCTCGGGGATGTTCCGGCGGGCCAACAACTTCATCGGGCGCAACACCCCGCGCTCCGCGGAACTGTACGCGGCCATGCTGAACCCGGGGTCGTCCGCCCAGCAGCGGCTGGACGCGGCGATCGCGTGGGCGCACGAGGTCGAGGGCCTCTCGCCGATGAGCGGGATGAACGGCGTCTATGACGCCGACTGGATCCAGGTGCGCGAGCTGTCGCTCACCTACCGGGTGCCGGCGGACTTCGTCGAGGGCTGGGGTCTCTCCACGGCCACGGTCAACATGGGCGTACGCAACCTGAGGCTCTTCATGCTGGGCGACTACCCGGGCATGGATCCGGAGGGCAACGTCCTCGGGCGCTGCAACTCCGGCCTCAGCTGCAACTTCCTGGACTCGACGGAAGGCTGGGGCATTCCCGTGCCGCGGCGCTTCACGCTGTCCACGCGCTTCACGTTCTGATCCAGGAGAGAGACTCATGAAGAACCGAAACATCAAGTCGTGCGTTGCACTCCTGGCTGCTTTCGCGCTGGGAGGCTGCGACATCCTGGACGTCAACAACCCCAACAGCCTGGTGGAGGAGGACATCCGCTCCGAAGCCGCCGCCGCCGCGGTCGTCAACGGAACGCTCACCCTCGTATCGTCGTCTGTTTCCCAATCCTGGCAGCCTTACCTGGTCGCTTCCGACGAGATGCGCTGGATCGGATCCAGGGACGCCTGGCTCTCGCTCGATCTGGGGTTCGTCGACGACCCGCTGAACGAGTTCATCGACGGCCCGTTCCCCGCCATGGGACAGGGGCGGTGGATGAGCGACGAAGCGATCGAAATCCTCACCGAACACCAGGCGAACAACCCCTCCACCGCGATCAAGACCGATCTGGCGCGAGCGTACCTCTACTCGGGCATCATGTACATGGTGATCGGCGAGATCCAGGAGGACTTTGCGTTCTCGGACAAGACGGAGAGCGGCGCCCCCATCGGGCCCGAGAACATGTATCAGGTCCTGGATGGGGCGATCGAGAGGTTTTCGACCGCCATTTCCGGCTTCAACGAGGTCGGGGCCACCGACATGGCGCTCCAGGCCAAGGCGTTGCGGGCGCGCGCCCGGCAGTCCCGGGCGATCTGGGACGTGATCAACCCGTCGCCCTCCGGGGACGGGCTGGTGTCGTCCGCCGAGGCCGGCTCGGACGCCGCCGACGTGCTTGCCAACGTCGCCGCAGACTGGACCTACAACCTGACGTTCTCGAGCGCCAGCCGGTCCAACTCCATGGCCTCCTGGGTCAACGACCGCAAGGAGAACCAGATCGACCTGTCGATCGCGACGGTCGACGACCAGAACGACATCAACGGGATCGCGCTGCAGGATCCCATCGACGGCGTCGACGATCCCGCGGTCATCAAGTGGCTGAACCAGTGGAAGGGCGGCAGCTACCTCGACAAGGGCGGCATCTATCCGCCCCTGACGCTGGCTTCGGCCCGGATGATGCATCTGATTCTGGCGGAGAACGCGCTCAAGAGCATGGATTCGAGCGCCTTCGCGACGCACATCAACCACATCCGAGCGCTTGACGGCCTGACGCCCTACGACGGCCAGATCTCCGAGATGGAGATGCTGCAGCACACGCGCCGCGTGACCGTGATGCTGCAGGGCCTGCGCCTTGCGGACATGTACCGCTGGGGACTCAAGGATCCGAAGTGGCAGGGTGCTTCCGCCGCCTCGGGGAGCCCCGGTACCATGCTCCCGATCTCGATCATCGAGATCAGGGCCAACTGCCACCTGAACGGCCTGGGTTGCGGCGGCTGAGACAAGGTGGGGCACCCCGTCCCGCACGGGGTGCCCCACACCGCCTCTGTTCTTCGCCGGTGTCACACAGGTCTGCCGTGAGTCGCGCATTCACAGTGAAGAAACTGCTCGTCGTCGTTGCTCTGGTCGCCATCTCCGGTTGCGATATCTTCGACGACCCGACGCCTCGCAACATCTTCTTCGAGATGAACGGCGAGGCGGGCCAGCAGTTGCGGGTCATCTACTCGACGCAGTTCGTGGCTGGTGTGAACGACATCGGAGTTACGCGGGTGCAGGTAGTCAGGTCCGACACGATCCTTCACGAAATCCCGTTCGACAGGGTGATCGATATTTCGATCGATCGTCGCTGGTTCGTGCAGGCGGAGTCGCTGGACTCCGAGCCGATCGATGTCCACGTGATCGTGGACGTGGACGACCGCAACCTCTTGAACGAATCCGGTGGCATATTCCCCGGTGATCCCTGGCACTTCGTGTACGCCTTCAACCAGTTGCTTACGCGTGACATCGATGTGGCGTTCTGACCCGTTCGGCGCGGTGCGCCGTATGCTCCTGGCGTCTCTGGCTTGCGGCATGCCGCTCGTTTCCGGCTGCTACACCTACCGTCTGGTGGAGGAGGCGCCGGTCGGCTCGGTGGCCCGGCTGCGCGTGCCGATCCAATCCGCGATCGTCGATCCCAACTCGCCGCCGGAGACCGTGGCCATCGAGGGGCTGATCATCAGCTTCGGCGATACCATCTCGTTCGAGGCCAGCAACCGTCAGGTGATCGGCGCCTTCCGCGAGGTCGTGCAGTACGACACCCTGCAGGTGGCCCGCGACGGCCTCGCGAGCATCGAGGTGCGGGAGTTCTCGAGGGCGCGGAGCGTTGTGTTGGGCGTCGCAGTGGCCGCCGGAACCGCGGGTCTGGCCCTTGCCGCCCTCGGCGTCGAAGGCGGGGAGGCCGGGGATCGGCCCGGTGAGGGCGGCACCCAGAGCTTCACCGCGGGCCTCGCCGTCGCCGTCGGCGCGCTCGGGAGATTGTTCGGGCGCTAGCGGTCAAACCTCCATGCTCGCGCCGAGGCGTCCAGACCCCGGCCTTCACGGATGAATCGGCTCGCGTTAGCTTTTAATGCTGCACGGGAGATGCCTCCCTGTGACACAACCGCTACGCAATCGATAACGCTTCTCGGCCGAACAGCGCCTGAGGAGGTGGACCATGGCCGATCTGCTGCAGGAACTCGACAGGGAGTATGTGCGCACCGACCTTCCGGACTTCGGCGCGGGCGACACGGTGCGCGTGCGCTACCGGGTTCGGGAGGGCCGCAAGGAGCGCATCCAGGTCTTCGAGGGCGTGTGTATCGCCCGGCGCGGCGGGGGCATGGGCGAGACCTTCACCGTGCGCAAGATCTCCGGGGGTATCGGAGTGGAGCGCATCTTCCCCTACCTGTCGCCCTGGATCGACGGGATCGAAATAGTGCGGCGGGGGCGCGTGCGGCGGGCCAAGCTCTATTATTTGCGCGGCTTGCGCGGCAAAGCGGCGCGCATTCCAGAGAAGCGCACCCGCTGACGCCACGCCGGCGATGACGCCGGAACAGAACGTTCATTCGGGGCTCCGGATCCCGCTCGACTACGAGCGCGGGTTCTGGAGCCGCGGTCTTTTCGGCGTCGCAGGAGTGGACGAAGCCGGTCGTGGGCCGTTGGCGGGTCCGGTGATGGCCGCTGCCGTGGTCTTGCCCCGGGGTGTGGGCGTGGAGGGGGCGGACGACTCGAAGCGGATCTCGCGGGCGGAACGGGAGGAGGTGGCGCGGTGCGTTCGGGAGCAGGCCGTCGCCGTGACCGTGGGCGCTGCCTCCGCGCGCGAGATCGACGGCATCAACATCCTGCGGGCGACGGCGCGTGCCATGGAGCGGGCGATTCGCCGCCTGCCGAGGCGGCCCGACCACGTCGTAGTGGACGGCCTGCCGGTGCGCGACCTTCCCTGGGAGCACGAAGCGGTGGTGGGCGGCGACAGTCTGGTGCACTCGATCGCCTGCGCCTCCATCGTGGCCAAGGTGTGCCGCGACGGGCTCATGGTCCGCCTCGCGCGCCGCTACCCCGAGTACGGCTGGGACCGGAACATGGGGTACGGCACCGAGGAACACCGCGCCGCCATCCGGCGTTTCGGCCCCACGCCCCATCACCGGATGACCTTCGGGCTGGAGCAGTTGGAGTTGGCCGTCGCCGGATGAGTCCGCGCTCGAGTGCTTGCGGGGAGTTCGTTCGCGGGCTGCCGGGGGACGGCGGCCGAAGAAGTGGAGTCGTCCCGTCCGGCGTAGATGGCTCGGAGGGCTGGCTGCCATGTATAATTGCGGGCGAGCCGGTAGCTCAGCTGGTAGAGC